>JABWBD010000178.1 GCA_013360685.1 Pirellulales bacterium | reverse complement strand
CCCGGCGAAACAGCCGAGGATTGCCCCGACGGAAAGGACGAATTGGATCCAAGCCTTGGCCCCCGGATTGCGATTCTCCAAATGTCCAACATCCCACGTTAGCAGTCCGCTGTCCGGATCAAAGTCGACCTCCCCCGGCCCCAGGGCGACGACTGCCGCGGGATCCATCGCGCCGGCCGGTAACCGGTCCACCACGCGCACACCGGCGCCCGGCGTGGCACTGTGGTTGCTGACCACGAGGCTGTAGGAAAACGTCTGGCCCGGCTGGATTCCGTCCGTCGGCCCCTGGTGCTTGACCGCCTGGTAGTCCGTGGTATCGGTATTGTCGGCATGGATCGCCACGTTTTCGACCGAGGTGATCGCCGCCGGCGGGATCGGCTCGCCGATCGACTCGCTGGCCCGCAGTTGCAGGCGGAGCGTCGCTTCACCGTCGGTGAGCTGGTCGGTCCAGGGCGGAAGGAACCCGGAGACCGCGCCCCAGGTACCGATCAGTGCGACCGAAGCGAAGGCGATGCCGAGGATCGTCGGTATCGCCAGACGCGTGGCAAAGATCTCTTTGACGGGCTTGACCGCGCCGCCCTTCACCGACTCCTGCCACTTCCTTGATTCGGGGATGAACGCAATGATGAACACGGCCAACAGCCCCGGTGCAGCCCCGGCCAGCATCATCCAGCGCCACGAATCGACGGTCACGTGGAAGTAGATGCCGATCACCGAAATGCCCAGGAACCCGAAGTTGGCCGCGGCCCCGATGATCCCGGCCAGAAGCGGCCGGAATTTCTCAGGCCAGCACTCCATCACCAGCGCCACGCCGAGAGCCCACTCACCCCCCATTCCCAGGGCAGCGAGGAACCGGCAGGCGCCCAGATGCCACGGCTCGGTTGCGAAGTAGGCCGCTCCCGTGAAGAGCGAATAGGCGGCAATGCTCATGGCCATGGTCCGCACCCGGCCCATCTTGTCGCCCATCCACCCGAACAGGAAGCCGCCCGCGGCGGCCCCCAACAGAAACAACGCGACCAGGTAGCTATACCATTCGCCGATCGCGGATTCGGGGGGCCGGTTCATTAGATCGATCAGTGCGGGACGCGCGGCAATGGGAAAAAGCCCCATTTCCAGGCCGTCGAACATCCAGCCCAGAAACGCCGCCGCGAGAACGAACCATTGCTCTCTGCCCAACCGTCGGCCCTCGTTCGCTGCGGTATCGATGTTCACCATAGCTTCCTTCTCGTTCGCCACAAGTTGCGCCGGTGGTCTGTTTGGAGAGTCCCCGCACTCTCGGTCCCTGGTCGGCGCGATGGATACGGCCACTATACAGGATGGCCCCGCCGATGGAAAGCCGCGGGCCTGGCTCTTGTCCCGGGCCCGGGTCCGGCGAAGAATTGCTCGCACCGAGCTTGTGAAAAACGGGGCCGGCTCCGAGCCGTCCCCCGGGGAAATGCGTCGAGTTTGACGGTCCGCGAAGCGTCTATTCGGGTTTTTCACAAGCGTTTCCCGCCTCCGCATCGTAAAGCTTGCAACCGCGAGGATCCCTTCATGGTCGACGATCTCTCCAGGAAACACGCTCCGGTCGGTGATCTCTTCTCCATGCCCGCATCGCCCGCCGAATGGGCCGGGCTTCGACTCAGCGACGAGCAAGTGGCCTTCTACCGGGAAAACGGCTACCTTTCCGGCATCCGCCTGCTTAGCGACGAGCAGGTCGACGCGCTTCGCAAGGAGCTCGAAGGGCTGTTCGATCCCAACCATCCCGGCCACGCGCTGTTCTACGAGTACCACTCCAACGAATCGACCATTCCCGAGACGGTCTTGTTCCATGCTTTGGGCGCATGGCGGATCGCGCCCGGCTTCCACGACATCCTCTGGAACCCGGCCTTCACCATGGCCGCCTCGCAACTTCTGGACGGCCCGGTCCGTTTCTGGCACGACCAGTTGTTTTGCAAACCGCCGCACCACGGCGGCGTCGTGGCATGGCACCAGGACTACTCCTATTGGACGCGCACGGTTCCCATGGCCCACCTCACCTGCTGGATCGCTCTGGACGATGCCGACCGCGACAACGGCTGCATCTGTTACGTTCCCGGCAGCCACCGCTGGCCGCTCCTGCCGATCACGGGCCTGGCCGGGGGGATGGACGCGATTCAGACGGTCCTCACCGAAGAACAGAGGCGCCAGTTCAAACCCGTGGCGATGGAGTTGAAGAAGGGCGAGGCATCATTCCATCACCCGCTGACGGTCCACGGGTCGTTCGAGAACATCACCGCGCGCCCGCGGCGGGCCGTCGTAATCAACGTCTTCCGCGACGGAGTCCGCTCCGACTCCGACCGCCCAATGCTGGAAGGAGTGCCGGTCATCCCCAAGGGGCACAAGATGGAAGGCCAGTTCTTCCCACTCCTCCTCGACCCGACCGACCCCGCCCCGGGGCAGGAATGAGGTGATGGAGCTGATGGAGTAATGGAGTAATGCGGGACTGGAGCGATGGAGTCCTGGCACGGCGGAGATCGATACCCCATCATTCCATCATTCCAACAGACATGAAATCGCGTAGAGCGGACGTTAATCGGCAAGTTGTCGGCCTGCGCGCTCACCTGCTTGAGGAAGCGGCCGGATCCGTCAGGCACATGGCGTGTGGCCTCGGCGCGGTGCGCTTTCCGCGCGGCGGTCCATTAGGCGACGCCGGAGGCGCCTACCCACCCCAGTCAAAGTGTTGAAGTGTTGCGTGTCCTCGTTGAACCGCAGTGCCCAACGGGCCGCGCGTCGAGAGCCGAAGGAGGCGTCCCCGTCACCGGTTTCCCCGGGTCCGGAGAGCCAGAAGCCCGGGTCGTCTTCGGCCAGAAGGATCCGGCAGTCCAAGCGCGCAGACGACCCGCGAGATCCTGCACACCTTCCGACGCAAGGTCGGCGCGGGCGGAAGTGATTGCCGTTTTGTGTGTTACATCGCTCCTGCCACACAATGCGGCGATGTCCAACTAAGAATTTCGGCGGCTTCTCGGAGGCTCTTTTCGGGGCCATCGAGCGGCGGCGGAATCAATTGCGCGGTGCGGCCGCCCAGCGGCTTCGCACGTGGCGGGTGAGCACCGCGGCGGCGGCGCTGAGGGCGAACTGACGGTCGACGTTGCCTTCGACGTAGGCCACCTTGTTCATGCCGTAGACGTCGGAACTGCCCTCGTCCTGGCCGAGGACATACCCGCCCCGAGCCCGGACCTCGCGGCAGCCGTCGGCCCCGTCGCGGCCCATGCCGGTCATGATCACGCCCAGGCAGTCCTTGCCGAAGGTCTCCGCGACGCTCTTCATCAGCACATCGGCGGACGGCATGTGCCCGCTCACCGGCGACCCCTGCCGCACCACCGCCTTCACCGACGCGCCGTGGCGTCGGACTTGAAGGTGCTTTCCACCCGGCGCAATCAAGACATGGTTGGGCTCCAGCAGGTCCCCGTTGGCCGCCTCGCGGATCGACAACTCCCCCAAGGAATCCAACCGCCACGCCAGCGGCTTGGTGAAACTTGCCGGCATATGTTGCACGACGACCATCGGCGGCATGGGCGCGCGGAGCGACTCGAACAAGCGGGCCAAGGCGGGCGGACCGCCCGTGGAGACCCCGATCGCGATGCACTTATCGGCCAGCGCCATCGCGGCCGGACGGTGGTCCTTCTGGAGAGGAAGCCTCCGGTGCGATTCCTCGGCCCGCCTCTGTTTCCGCTCTTGCCGGATTTCCAGGATCCGCCGCACGTCCAATCCCGCGGCCGTGCGGATCTTGCGAGGCAAGTCGTCCAGCAGAGCGGACCGGGTACCGGCCCCGTAGTCCGGCTTGGCCAGGTAGTCGACAGCGCCGCGGTCCAGCGCGTCCAACGTCATGCTCGCCCCGCGCGTGGTCAGCGAACTGACCATGATTACCGGCAGCGGTCGCCGCGCCAGGATCGCATCCAGGGCGGTCAGTCCGTCCATGTTGGGCATTTGGATGTCCAGCGTGATCACGTCGGGCCGCACGCAGTCGAGCAGTTCCATCGCCTGTCGGCCGTCGGCGGCAGTGCCGACGAGCTCCATGCCGGGAGCGGCAGCGACACTCTCGGCGATGATCGAGCGGACCACCGCCGAATCGTCGACCACCAGGACGCGGATGTCTCGTGATGCCATGGCGAAACCCTTGTTCGGGAGTTGCGCAACTGTACCTCACGAAATCGTTCACGACGGTTCCGCGTGCAGGGGGAGTTCGCTCAGTATGGTCATGCGATTTGCGCCCTATGGAAACGGTTGCGGACGCAGGCTCGTGCTGATGGCATTGGTCCGATGGGGAGTATTGTGAAACATCAGTAATTCAATTACCTTTAGGGACACTGTGGGAGTAACGCGGTCGTTAGCCGAGGAGATACGCAGCCTCTCTTGTAGCGTATCGATGGAGCCAAACGCGAATCATTGGTCTTACCAGGTTGACGGCTTTGGCTCCGGCAGTGTTTGCACGGCTGGGTAGCGATGTCTGATTCCGGCGGAGCCAAGGGCAGCGCGTGTGCTACTCTTCTAGCGGCCATTCTGGGCTCCGACCGATCCACATGCCGGGCGTCGGGGTCCAGTGGTTACCCGTATTTCGTATCGCACTGCGGCTGCCACCTCATCAACATCAAAATCGCCTTTCGCGACGTCAAGGATTGTCGCGTCAGCACTTCACCACTCCATCACCCCGTCACTCCCCCACGAAGTCCTTTTCCCGGAGCTTCACTCGCAGCCCGCCCTGCATGGTTGTGATCCACAGTTCCCCGGGTCGGGATTCAAAGAGATACGGATAGGCGATCCACCCCTTCTCGGCGCGGGCGACCACGGCCGGTTTGGTCCACGTCTGGCCGTCGTCGCTGGAGAACATGATCGACAGTTCCAGCCGGTGGTTGCTCACCGGGACTTCCGACCACTGGTTGTCGCCCCCGGAGAGCGGGAATTCGTTCTTGCCTTCCGGAAAATAGCGGTTCCAGACGAGGACGAGTCGGCCGCTGGCCAGCCGCGCAAGTTGTCCCGGGGCGCTGCTGGCGTCGATCGACGATGGCCGGATGGTCCGCCAGTAGACGCCGTCGGTGTCGGAAAAGGCTTCCCAGAACACTTTCCAGTTGGTCCGCAGGAGCATCCAGACGCGGCCGTCGCACAACGGCTCCACCGTGGCTTCGGTCACTCCGCCGTGATGGCCGATGCCGCCGAGATCCAAGATGTTGCTCCGCTTCCAAGTTTTTCCGTCGTCCTCGGAACTGTATGTGACCACCGAATGGCGGCCGGGGTTGTGCAACAGCATCATGCTGGTGAAGACCACGCGGCCGCTTTTGGTCTGGACCATGTTGCGGATCGCGCCGGTCCATTCCTTGTGGAGTTCTTGCAGGTCCTGCCAGGTCTTGCCGCCGTCGAGGCTGCGGACGGCACAGGTGGGCAGTTGGGCGCCCGGCGAATCGGAGATTTCCGTTCTCCAGTTCCAGTTCGCCTTGGCCCGCTCGTTCATGAAGGCCAGGATGATCGTGCCCGCGCTGGTGCGCAACAGGGCCCGTTCCGGTCGAATGGCGCACTTGTCGGGCTCGGCGAAGACGGCGTGCTTTTCCCAGGTCTTTCCTTCATCGCGGCTGACCAGCGCGCTTTGGGCCTGATCGACCGTGAGGATGGTGGTCGGATCGACGCGGACGAACGGCCCCATTTCCATGCCGGGCAGGTCGTCCAAGCGGTCGTCAATCCAGATGCCATTGGAAGTCGTCTTGCCGAACGCCGCCGACAGGCCGTCGGCCGTAAAGGGCAGTGCCGCCAGAAGAACGGTTGCCAATCGAAGCAGTGGTTTCACAGCTCATCCTCCTCGCACGTTGGATAGAATCGTCACTCGGGTTGCTATCATGTTGGCGCCCCGGGCAATCCATGTCAAGCAACCCGGCCCTACTTGCTACTGGATTCGTCGGCAATCTCGATCGCGCTGAAGTCGCTGGTGACCGTTGAGACGCCGTAGCCGATCCACAGGATCGCATCAAGTCGCGAGGCCAATGGCGCTTCGGCGGACTGACCGCAGGCGGAGAGCGACACTTTCCGGGCGGCGAGGTCCACGACGACGGTCACATCCGTGACTTCGTTGGCTTTGAGATCCGCTTTCCGGGACGCACGGTTTCCCTTTGCGGCCATTGGGCCCTGCGCGATCTCCAGCGCCTTTCCGCTGAGGCGGTAACCACACTTGACCAATTCAGCTTCGTCGGGGGAGTTGCCGAAAACGAGGAAGCCGTTGCCCGGTGTGTCGAGCGATGAGCCCGGAGTGGTGCGGATCTTGAGGCGGAACGTGGCACCCTTCGTGAGCGGTTGGTCGAGTTTCTTGAGCGCCAGGCCCAGTGCGCCTCGCGCCGGTTGCAGCCGGTAACCGATATCGGACTTGTCGATATGGAGATTCTCAATCGTGTGGAAGTCGGGGTGGGAGGTTGTCGGCTGGAAGGACGCGGCCGACGTTGCGCGTCCCGCCGGCGCCGTCTCCGGCACGGGCCCGAGCCTGGCGTCGGACGCCAGCGGCAACGGCCTGCCTTCCTTGCCGAGGCAGAGGACCTTGCCGTCCATCGTGGCCACAAAAAGCCGGCCGATCGCGGCGATCATGCCGTCGAAGACGGGTGGCGAATCGAGCCGGTAGGCGGCGAGTTGTTTGCCTTCCTGCTTCGACACAGCCATCAGCAGCGCACCCTTCTTGCCTTCGAATGCGGCGACGTGATCGGCCATCCTTGCCTGCATCTGGGGGTTGGCGTAGTTCAGGTTCACGTCCTGTTCATCCACGACTACCGGCGGCCCGGCCGCGAACAGGGTCTCCCCGGCCAGCACCAGCGCCCTCGCCTGCAATGGTGCGGCGTGCGACCAGGTGTAGCCGAGGCGTGTGGGGATGACCGGACCGTAGACTGAAGCGCCTCTTTTGCTCGGCGGCCGGTTCGGATTGGGGTTAACCAGCGGGGGTTGCTTGGCGGAGGCGAACAGGTGGTTCACGATCGGTGTGCCGAGAAACTTCAGCGGCGCCGGACCGAAGCCATAGACGGCCCCCTCGTCGCAGACGAGGATCTTGCCGGCAGGCGCCTGGTAGGTGGCGAGCTGCCAGCCGCCCGCGGCGCTGATGAACGACTGCCCCCACATCCAATAGGTGCGGTGCCACCAGGAATCGTCGAGGAAGCCGGTCGGACTGAACAGATGCGCCGTTTCCCCGCGTTGGGCCGTGTAGTCACGCGGCGTGATGACTTCGGGGCGTTTGCCCTCGAAGTCGAACGGTTGCGAACGCATGTAGATGTAGCGGGTGTCGCACGAGAGGACGTCGGGCAGCGCCACCGGCAGATTGGGCCACTTGACTTCCTTTTGGAGGCTGTCCTAATCGCGCGGACTGCTGGTAACGCCGCACCAGACGAGATCGTTGATGACGAACAAGTCTTCCGCCGATGCGTAGCCCGACGCCGGATGGGGGGCGGTCCAAAGGACCTCGCCGGTTTCGGCAGACAGGGCAGTCATCGTGTCGTTGCCGCCGCGTTGCGGGTCGAACTTCTCGCCACCGGCGAACAGGACAACGTCGCGGCGGACGATGAGGGTCGGGCTGAACATGACGTGCAACGGTTTCCAGCGAGGCACGGGCTTGGAAGTCCACGCCCGGCCGCCGTCGCGTGCGTCGAGACAGACGACCTTCTCGCCGTCGTGGAAGCATACGCGGCCACCCGCGGCGCCGAGCGTGCCGGGCGCGACCGCAGCGGTGTGGCTCCAGCGGGTCTTTGCGGCAGCGGCCTCGATGGCGAGGATGCGGCGCGGTTTCTCGTCCCAATTCCACGTCCGCGTCGCCGATCGGATCGCCTCGACGGAATCCCTCGGAACGGTCCTGTAGACATCGCCCTCGGGATGGACGAGCACGTAGAGAACACCGTCGGCGAGGAGGAGTTCTTCCGTGCCCTCGGTGCCGGCAAATATCCGGAGCGTTTTGCCTGTCGCGGCATCCAGCGCCGTGACCGGCTCGCCGTAGCCGAGCGTCACATACACCGTGTCGCCGGCGGCCACGAGCCGTCGCATGATCTGCGCCGGGCCGTGCTTCAGGCCCCAGAGATGCGGGTGCCATTTCTCGATGGGCCGCTGCCAGAGGATCGTGCCGTTGAACGCGTCGCGCGCGAGCAGCATCCATTGGGGCGGCATCTGGACGGACCAGCGCGGGCCGAGGTCCATGATGTAGAAGAGCCGCCCTTTGGCCGAGACCATGGCGCTCAGTCCCGACATGTGGTCGTGATGCCGCAGATAGTCGGGCGAGCCGATCCACTGGAAGTGCCTGGGCGGCCCGACGACGGTGTCCTCGGCGACGGCATTGTTGACCGGGCCGTGCAGGTAATGCGTCCACTCGTCGATTTCCTTCGGCCTCGGCTTGACGGTCTTGTTGCCGCCGATGATCGCTACGCCGTTCGGCGCCAGAACTCGCACGATCTCGTTCATCGGCAGTTTGCCAAGACTATCGGAGACGACCAGATTCACGAGATTGTCCACGTACGGCAGCCGCGAGTCGGCCCATTTCTCGACGGACACCGGCCCATAGAGGCCGAGCGACTCGATGTGTCTGCGGGGCGCGGTCACATCCGCGTCGAGGCCGTGCACGATGAAGGCTTCGTTTGCGCGCAATGCCGCGGTCAGTTTCCCATCGCCGCAGCCGAGATGGACGACCAAGCCCCCTCGCACGCCGGCGGTTTCGACGATCCGCCGGGCGAGCTCGCTCGCGTCGCCCGGTTCAGCCGCGTGAAGCCCTCGCATCGCCGCCAGTGCTGCGAAGAGCAGGGCGGCGCGGGACGCTACGAGAGGAGGGACGTCTTTTCTGTTCATTTTGAGGCCTCGCAGTGGCTGGTTGAAAAGGCGGACAGGCACCCTATCCTTGCGGAAAGGCAAGCCCGGTACGCAGCATCCGGGAGCCACTCCTCTCTCCAAACAGGCCCTTGGGAAGGAGGTGGTTCAACCGTGTGACGCCAGGCAGCCGGCCCACCGATCAACCCCATTGTGGTCCACCGCGAAGGACCTGTCAAAATCGGTTCGGGATTCGAGGCGGGCTGCCGCGAGTTGCTCCAGCAGACGCTGGAGGCGCTGCCGGGTGTGCGGGTCGTCGTGCGCGAGCCGTTCGTTCTGCGTTGCGGCGACGTGAATGAGAAATGTTCGGCGGAACGGAATCTCAGCGTTGGGGCAGCGCGGGCTTCTCGTGCGGGAGGCCGCCGTCATCAATATCGTAGTCCGCATCGAAGGCCGTTTTCGCCTGCGGGCCGAAGAAACCGGGCTGGGCTTTGAGCCACTCACTCATCTGCTGCTCCTTCGCGTAGGCCACAAGGCGGGCGGTGAGGTCCTTGACGATTTCAGGATGGTCCTCGGCGACGTTCCTCTTCTCGCCGATGTCGGTTGCCAGGTCGAAAAGCTCGGTCTTGCCAGGAAGCAACGCGGTCTTCACGAGCTTCCAGTTGCCTTTGCGGACCGCGCCGCGATAAACCTCGACGTTGATGAGGATATCCTCATGCGGCGAGGGCTTGCCTTCGGCGAGCGTGGCCCAGATGTCCTTGCCGTCGAAGGGATGCGTGTCGCTGCCTTTTGCGCCGGCGAGCGCGAGCAGGGTAGGCATGATGTCCACGTGATGCAACGGCTCGTTCACCACGGCGGGTCTAAGTTTCGCGGGCCAGTTCACGATCGCCGGCAGGCGCACGCCCCCTTCGTAGAGGCTGGACTTACCGTCGCGCAATTTGCCGTTCGAGGCGGGCGGGTTCTTCGCCGGTTTGCCGCCGGGCGCGTTGGCTTTCATCTTGCGAATGCCGCCGTTGTCGGTGGTGAAGAAGATGAGCGTGTTGTCGCGCACGCCTTGCTTCTCCAACGCCTCGACCACGCGGCCCACCTGCTTGTCGAGATGTGTGAGCATGGCGGCGTAGGCGCGTTTTTCCTCGTCCTCGAACCCATCCTGGTAGGCGTTGATTTCCTCCTGCGGCGCCTGGAGCGGCGCGTGAACGGCGAGCGCGGCGAAGTAGAGAAAGAACGGTTTCGACTTGTCCCGCTGTTCGATCAGCTTCACCGCTTCGTCGCCGAGGAGCGTCGTGTGATAGCCCTCCTCCCGGAAAAACTCGCCGTTGCGTTGCCAGTCAATGAGCCCGCCGCGCTCCTTGGTGAAGTAATCCACCTCGCCGACCAGGTTGCCGTAGAAATGGTCGAAGCCGCGGTTCTGCGGCCAGTACTTCTTGTCCGCATGGCCGAGGTGCCACTTGCCCACCATCCACGTGGAATAGCCCGCCGGCTTCAACGCTTGCGGCAGCGTGACTTCGTCCTCCGGCAGGCCGTATTGGTGTCCCGGAAAAATCACGGCGGTCTGTAAGCCGTGACGCATCGGATAGCGGCCCGTCATCAGCGCGGCGCGCGCCGGCGTGCAAAGCTGCTGGCCGTAGTAGGACTCCAACCGCACGCCGGTTCGGGCGAGTTGGTCGAGGTTGGGCGTTTTGATGGTGCTGCCGCGATAGCCAAGGTCGGCGTTGCCGAGGTCATCGGCGAGGATGAGGACGATGTTCGGTCTATCCGCCCCGTGCGCCGGCACGCGGAGGGCGCAGAGCAGGAGTGAAAGGATGAGCGTGAGTCTGGATTTCATGGCTTTGTTGGTGAGGGGTTGTCTGTCTTGGCCCGCTGCGCCTTCGGCGCTTCCCACTGGCCGTTGAGTGCTTCGCGCTTCGGGTAGTAGAGGCGCAGGGACATGAAGAAGGGACCTTTCGGTGCAGGCAGCCAGTTGGCTTCTTCTTTCCCGGGCGACTCGTGCTGGATGTAAATCGTCAGCCCGCCATCCGCGTCTTTGCGCAACTGGGAGAGCATCGGCGAATTGATGAGGTAGCGATTGAGTGGATTCGCGACGAGGAAGCGGTCGGGCAGGTCATACATCGTCACCGACCAGAAGGCGTTGACCGGCGGCAGCTTTCCGGGCCCAAAGCGCAGCGTGTAGCGGTTGGCGAAGGCATCGAGAGGCTTCTGGTCCGCATCCACGAAGTAGAGCGGGTAGATCGCTTCCGCCGCCGAGTTGCCGTAGATGCCGAGCACCGCTCCGGCCCAGCGGAGCAGGTAATTGTTTTTCAGTTCTTCGCGCGTGCCGAACGCATCCGCGCTCGTGAGTTCGCCGCTGTCCGCCTTCTTCTGCAATTCGGCGAAATCCTCCCAGGCATCGGCCACGCCCTGCTGATACGCCGCGCGCGTGGTTTCCGGCATTGCGAGGAAATCGAGCTTCTTACCGGGCCCGATGCCGATGCTCGCAAACTTCGCCCGCAGCGTCTTCTCGCTCGGATGCTCCGGGCAAAACCGCAGGACAAAGCTGAGAATGTTGAACACTTCGAGCGACTTTGCCTGCTCGTCGGTCTTCAGCGGCTTGATCCAGTCGATGGGTGGCGCGGCTTTCGGCGCGGGCCGGCCAAGGAAGGCGGACAGCGGCCGCACCCGGTAACCGGCCTGCACCTTTTTTACGTTCTCGATGTCGCCCGGGTTGAACAGTTGCGTGCGGAAGATGGCGTACACGAGTTCCGATTCTGACTGGATGACCTTGGTGATGCCCGGCGGCTTCCGGCCCTTCCAATCGGGCCCGGCGATGAGGAACCGGCCACCGCCATTACCGGTCGTGCGTGTGCCGACGTAGGCGAAGTTGTGCGTGTAGAGATCAATCAACTGCACCGAGAAGTAGCGCTCGCTCTCAATGGCCGGCACGGTGAGCACCCACGGCTCCGCGCGCAGGTCAAGTCCGAGCTGCGAGTAGGGAGTGTCGGAGTTGGGGGTCTGCACAGTGCGGTCTTCCGGTGTGTTGACCCGGGCATTGTTGTTGATCTGATTCCAGGGGCATTTGTAATTCGGGTGCTCCTTGTCCACGAAGTAGGTGTATTGCACGCGATAACCGTCCACCATCGGATAGCCATAGATGTAGGCTTGCTTCGCGATGGCGCGGGCCTCGTGCGGAGTCACGTCCGCCGCGCGGACGGCCGGGATGCAAACGGCGGCGAGAAGGGTCAAAGTGACGAGTTTCATCTTGTTTGGGAGTCGGTGAAGTCCGCGCCCTGCGCGGCGAGCCGATCGATGTTTGGCGTCTTGTAGCCCATCATGCGGCGGTTGTAGGCGCTGACATTGAACTGGCCAATGTCGTCACCCCAGATGACAAGGATGTTGGGTTTCTTGTCGGCCGCGCGGACCGGGACGTAGGCTCCAAAAATCGCCAAAGCGGCACAGGCGACGAGCAGACTGTTGAGTCTTGCAATGAGGTGCTCCTCTTCCGAGAGTCGCGGGGCCAGGAAAGTGAAGGGACGCGGTGATGATTGTGCTGGATATCCATAATAGCATCGACTCTGGAGGAAGCAATTGAGGGGGAAGTGAGAGCGTGGTCTTGCCCCACATCCTCGGTGGACAGTTGGGTAGGTGCCAACCGGAACCACGGCGGCGGTACATTTCCAGCGTGATCCTTGGTGAGTTTTGCTCCAGCAGCCATCCCATTGTCCATGCATGCACCCGACCACTGGCATTTTGATGCCTACCGGCGGGTCATCAGGGCCGCCGACGGGATCGATTTCGAGCCCTGGATGCTGGAAACCGGAGATCAGTGAATCGGAGCCCGATCAAGTGCTCCGACGAGTCCAGCGTGACGTGGTCCGGCGCTTACGGGCTTTTCGAGAACGGTTCGCTTGCGTCACCGGGCGGCGCAGCGTCGGCTTGCCCGCTTGACTTGCCTCCGCCATCCAATCAGACTCGTAGCAGCAATTGACGGCAAGTCCGGCGCGGACGAGCCTCGTGATGAACTCCAGCGGAGAACGGACCCATGCCGCAACGATGGATGTTGCTCGTGTGCTTGGCGGTTTCCTGTAAGCCGGCGACCGACGCGCGCGCCGGCGAACTTGTGTTGTCGGAAAACGGCCAGTCGCCGTATCGGATCGTCGTGGCCGAGAATGCCTCGCCATCGACGAAACACGGCGCCGAGGAGCTACAGAAGTTCCTCGCCGAAATGACCGGGGCCCGTTTGCCGATCGTATCGGACCAGGAACCGGCCGGCCCCCGGGAGATCTTTCTGGGAGACAGCGCCCGCTTCCGGGCGATGAAGACCGGAATCGACCCGGCGTCGCTCGGCCGGGAAGGCTACGTGATTCGCGCGGTCGGCGCCCACCTGGTGATTGCGGGCGGGTCCGTGCGCGGCAACTTGTACGGCGTGTACGGGTTCTTGGAGGACCACCTGGGCTGCCGCTGGTTCACGCCGGACTGCAGCCGAATTCCCAAGAGGCCGCGGCTGGCGATCGGCGCGATCGACGACCGGCAAGTCCCCGCCCTGGAGTACCGCGAGCCGTTCGTGGCCGATTGCTTCGACGGCGACTGGTGCGCCAGGAACCGCATGAACTCCAGCCACGGCGGGCTGGATGCGAGGCGGGGCGGGAACGTGGCGTTCGCCGACGGGTTCTTCGTCCACACGTTCGAGCAACTCGTTCCTCCGGAGAAATACTTCGCCGAGCACCCGGAGTATTTCGCGATGATCGAGGGGAAGCGCGTCAAGCAACAACGCCAGCTTTCCGCTCAGCTCTGCTGCACGAATCCGCAGGTGATCCAGATCTGCATCGAGGCAGTCCGGGAAGCGATGCGGGCCCAGCCGTCGGCCACGGTGTTCTCGGTATCGCAGAACGATTCGTACGACGCGAACTACTGCCAGTGTCCGCAATGCCAGGCGTTGGCGGAGCAAGAGGATTCGCAGATGGGTCCGGTGCTGCAACTGGTCAACCACGTGGCCGAAGCAGTCGAGAAGGAGTATCCCGATAAGATCATTGAAACGCTGGCCTACCAGTGGAGCCAGCGGCCGCCCAAGCAGATGCGTCCGCGGACGAACGTCGTTATCCGGCTTTGCTCGGGCGGCTGTTGTTTCTCTCATCCCCTGGCCGCGTGCAACAGCCCCGGGAGCCGAGCGTTCCGCGCCGACCTGGAGCGCTGGGCCAACGTTACCCAGCGACTCTGGGTCTGGGATTACGTTACCGATTTCGGCCACTACCTCCTGCCATTTCCCAACCAGCGGACACGGGCCGGGAATGTTCCCTACTTTGCGGCCCACGGCGTTAAGGGCCTGTTTGAACAGGACACGTACGATACGGTCCACGGCGAGCTGTCCGCCCTGGGCGGATACATCACCGCCAAGTGCCTCTGGAACCCGAGTTGCGACGCCAACGCGGCCATGAACGAGTTTCTGGAGGCGTACTACGGCAAGGCCGCCGGCCCGATCCGCTCGTACATCGACCTGCTCCACGATCACGCCGAACGCGAGACAATCCACGTGACGCTCTCCGCCGGATGCGACAGCCCTCATTTGAACAACGCCCTGCTCGAAAAAGCCAACTCGCTTTGGCATCAGGCCGAGGATGCGGTGGGAGACGATCCGGTCGTGTTGGCTCGCGTGAAGACCGGCCGGTTGAGTGTCGACTATGCGATCCTGGAACGGGACCGGCTGCGGGCCCAGAACAAGCTGCCGGCAAGCCAATCGGCGGCAGCACTCGCCAGGGGGCGGTTCAACCCGTTCGGGCAAGCACTTCGAGCGAGCGGCCTGACGCGATTGGGCGAAGGCGTCCCGCTGGACAAGGACGCTTACCTCGGCGGACTCGCGAAGGAACTGGGGCTTTAGAGTGGCATCGCCGGCCCATGGGTCGCAAGAGACCTATCGGTCCCATCGGTCCGGGCCTGTTCTCTTGCAGGTTCTGCCGGTTTCCGCGGAAAGACCCTGGCTTGAAAGCAGTCGCCGGCTCTGCCGGGGGTCGGCCGTGCGAAATCAACGGTGTCGATCAAGAGTGGCCGATCCCGGCAGAGCCGGAGGCTGCGAGCCGTTTGCATCCGGCTAAGGAGCGGTTTCTGAAACATAGCTCGCTGCCGCGAGGTGGGACGGAAAAGCGCAGGAAGCCTTGAACGGGATAATGGTTCCACCGGGCGGCGCCCCGGTCTGCGGAAGGGACTCTCGAAGTCTCACGCCGTCGGCTACGCGCGCCAACCTCCCGACACCCACGCGACTGAAGTTCAAGTCTTCCGGTCACTGCCAGTAGGCGAAGACCCGGTCGATGTCGTCGATCTCGGTCGTGCGTTCGACTTTCTCGAAGCCCTCCAGCCAGAGGCACTCCGACAAAGTGTTCAGGTCCACGCCGTCGGGCGGCTGGTAGTCGGCTTCGATCGAGGCGTCGGTGAGGATCGCCTTGTCCTGGCCCGTGCCGGCGGAAGCGTGGATCTCGTCGAAATGCTTCGCGTAGTTGGCAAAGGTGCCCTTGGCGTTGAGACCGGAGAGGCCCACTTCGGTGGCGGTGCCGTTGAGTTCCTCGATGCCGAGGGAACCGAGGAGATTGGCGATGTCGCGGCCGAGCTTCGCTTCGGCGTGGACCTCGTCGAAGAAGCGGGCCCAGAGACGGTAGCCGGGGCCCGCCAGTTCGGCAACGGTGCTGCTGGCCGTAAAGGTGTCGTCGCGAAGCGTGGCGTCGGCCGGGTCGGCGAAGTCGGAGAAGATGGCTTTGTCGAAGCCCACGCCGGTGCTGTAGGCCATTACCGATGGGAAGCCGGCGGCTTTGTTCGTGTAGGCGGGGTTCGGGCTGCTGATCTGGATGGAAGCCGGGTTGCCGAGGAAGGTGTCGTCGCCGGTGGAGTCCTCCAGCGTGACCTTGTCGTCGGCCGAGTTGAGGTTGACACGCGTGGCCTCCACGCTGCCGAAGCCGTAGGCGGCGACTTTGTAGTCGGGAGTGGTCAGCGTGGTTTCCAGGGGCTTGAGCTTGAACGTGTCCGCGCCGGGGGTGTCTTGGAGGAGGAGGACGTCCGGCTTGTCCTTGCCGCCGCGGGAGTAGGCGGTGATCGTGTCAAAGCCTTCGGCGTGGCGCCAGGCGCCGAGCGTGAGCATCCGCGCGGTGACGGTCGTGGACTTCAGCCAGTCGCCCTGAGGTGAACCGCGGAAGATGGCCTCGTCCGTGCCGTTCACATCGCGCTCGGCCTTGGCGATCATCGTGGTGAAGCCCTGGAGGTTGTGGAAATAACCGTCGCCGACGGCGCGGGCCCAGATGGGGAAGAAGTCGAAGACATCGTTGCCCGGCGAGTCCCAGATCGTGGCGGTATCCGTACCGCCTCCGCCGCGGCCGTAGATGCGTTCGGCCTTGGCGGTGATCGACACTCCGCCGCCGGTCATCTCGGCCGAGCCGGGGCGCGCGGTGTAGGTGTTGCTTGCTTTGGAGCCCCAGATCCAGAGGGTGTCTTCGCCGTCGCCGCCGTCGTAGTCAGTGGATTCGATGTTGGCGACGGCGAGGGAATAGCCTTGGCCGGTGAAGGCGCCGGACGTGGGATAGATCGTTGCGTCGTCGGGCGTGCTGGCGCCGAGGAATCGGACGTCGTCGCTGCCGCCGAGGCCGTTGAAGGAGAAGGAGGTTGCTTGGGCCGGGGTGAAGTGGTAGGCAACGCCGCGGATGGTGATTTTGTGGCCGGCGGACGCTTCGAAGGTGAAGGAATCGTCCTCGGCCGTCCCGTAAACGTTGACGGCGGCGCCTTCGTGGTGGACAAGATTGGCCAGCCGCAAGTCCGCGGTGCCGCCGCTGCCGCGGAGCCGGAGGTAGAAGACCTCTCCGGCCAGGACGGCCTCGTCCAGCCGCTGGACGCCGTCGGCCGGCGACGACGTTGTCAGCGGCGTGAACGACGGACCGTCGAAAAGGGTAAGCTCGACGTCCTGGCGGAGCGCCTCCACGGTGAGCCAGCCGTCGCGGCTCACCGGGAACTGATACCAGAGTTCGCCGGACGTCAGATCTTGCGAGGGGAGATGGACGAAATCCACCGGATCAAGAACCACCGGCGACACAATCGTCTGCACGGTCGTGGCGGTCGCGATCATGCCGAACGTATCGGTCACCTCCAGGCGCACCGAGATGGGAATACCCAGTGCATAGCCGACCAGATCCTCCCAGGGCACGACAACCTGGGCGCCGCGATAGGCCCAAGTATCATGCCCGTCAAGGTCCCAGCGGTAGGAGAAGATGGAATCTCCCCAGGGAGCGTCGGGATCGTAAGAGCCGTTTCCGTCCAGGACGAGATCCTGGGAGGTAACCACGTAGTATGGCCCGCCTGGATCCGCTATGGGCGGATCGTTCACGTTATCGACCGTCAGCGAGAACTCGTCTGCGGCCGACGCTCCCGTCGGATCACTGGCCGTGAGCCTGACGGCGATCGTTCCCACGTCCTGATTGCCGGGCGTGCCGCTGAAGGTGCGTGTGGCAGGATCGAAGGCAAGCCAGTCGGGAAGCGGCGAGCCATCGGCGAGCGCCGCTGCGTAGCTGAGCGGGTCGCCGTCGGCGTCGTCGAACGTGTCCGCCGGGAACGTGAAGCCGAACAGTTCGCCTTGCGGCGTTGTCTGGCCTGGGAGGGGATCTGCCAGGGTCGGCGCGTCGTTGGCGTCGGTCACCGTGATTGTGAGCGGCATTTCGTATGTCAGGCCGCCCGAGTCCGTGGCACGCACGCGAATGAGGTAGGAGCCCTTCGTCTCGTGGTCGAATACCGCGGCCGTCGTCAGTCGGTCGCCGACGATGCTGAAGGAAGCATTATCGGGATAGCCGGCCTCATCGATGAGGCGATAGGTGAACGTTTCGCCGAGGTTGGCGTCGTCGGCCGACAGCGTGCCGACCAATGCACCGGCCGGCAGGTTCTCCGGCATGGAGTTGTTCGAGATCGCCAGGCCCGTCGGTGCGAGGTTGTAATAGAAGTTTGCCAGAGAGCCCAGTTCCTGCCGGGTGAGGAAGGCGGCGGCCTGGCCGCCGAATCCCTGGGGTGTGACCAGCACGGCCGCGGCCGCTTCGGCCACGGCACGGTCGTGTGCGAGAATCGTGAACGTGGCCAGCCGGACGGTCTGTCCGGCCGGCACCGTGAGATCATACGTCCACTCGATGTTGTCGCCCGTGCGAAGGACCGAAACGGGCTGGAGACCCTCGGAGCCATGGATGTAGTGAATGACGGCCGGCGAGCCTGTGCCGTCGGCATCGTCGGTTCCGATCCATTGGTCGGTGGTCTCGATTTCGGAGTCTCCGTCGGATGTGTCGAAGACGGTGGTGGCTGCATCCGAGCCGAGGTTGCCCACGATGCGGACCGTGGCGGTGATATTGCTGCCGGTCGGGTTGCGAAAGACGTCGATCGTGCGGGCGAAGTCCGCGCTGCCGGTATTGGGGACGGTAATCTCGCGGGAGACCAAGAGGCCTGCCAAAGGCTGCACGGGGACCATAACGGTGCGCATGTCGTTGGTGAGGATGAGCGGCTGAGCCGTCGGGGCGTAATCGGCCGTTCCGACCCGCAAGCGGTTCAGGCCGTCGAAAGCGTTCTCGCTGCCCTGAACCAGTTGTCCGGCCATGAAGCCCGCCGGCTGAACGTCGAGCAGGAAGCCGTGGGGTGAAATGAACGAATAGGCCAACGCGTTGGGCAGCACCGCCACGTTGCCTGGTGCGTTGTTGATGCCGGTGTTGCCCACGACAAGATCCGCTCGCCCGTCGCCGTTGATGTCCCCAATGGCCACTGCAGCGGGATGGCCGCCACCAGAGGCGAAGGTAACGGCGGGAGCAAACCCGCCATGAACTTGACCGAGGAGGACGGCTACGTTCCGGCTGTCGGAATTAACCACGGCCAAGTCCGCTCGCCCGTCGCCGTTGACGTCCCCGATCGCCAGAGACATGGGGTCGGCGCCACCGGAAGCGTAGGTTGCAGCAGCAGTAAACCCGCCGCCTACTTGGGCCAGAAGCACCCCAACACTGCTATTGCCGTTCGCGACGGCCACATCGGCTCGCCCGTCGCCGTTCAGATCTCCGATCGCCACGGACCTGGGATAACTACCGCCTGAAGCATAAGTGACGGCGGCAGCAAACGTACCGCCAGGCAGCCCTAGCAGTATGCCCGCACTATTACCACTTTGCTCGTTGGCCACGACGAGATCGGCGAATCCATCGCCGTTGACGTCCCCGATTGCCACGGACCTGGGACTGTTGCCGCCGGAAGAATAGGTGACAGCGGCGTCAAACCGGCCGCCCACTTGACCCAGCAGTATTCCCACGTTGTTGCTATCCTTGTTGGCCACCGCCAGGTCGGCTCGCCCGTCGCCGTTGACGTCCCCAATCGCCACGGCCCAGGGCGTTGCGCCGCCGGTCGCATAGGTGGCGGCGGCAGTAAACCCGCCATCGACCAGACTCAAGAGTACTCCCACGGTAGCGTTTTCGAGATTAGCCACCGCCAGATCCGCTCGCGCGTCGCCATTCACGTCGCCAATCGCCACACTGCGGGGATAGCTCCCGCCGGAACCATAGGCAGCGGCAGAAGCGAAACCGCCGCTTGCTCGCGCCAAGAGCACTCCCACGCTGTTGCTGGAGAAGTTGGCTACGGCGAGGTCGGCTCGCGAATCGCCGTTCACATCTCCAATCGCTACGGAGATTGGACCCTTGCCACCGGCGGCATACGTGGACGTAGCAGCGAACCCACCGCCTGGCTGACGCAAGAGAACACCGACCTTCTCGTTTGCAGAACTGGTCGAAGCCAGGTCGGCACGTCCGTCGCCGTTTAGGTCCGCGATCGCAACCGCATAGGGATTGCTGACGCCAGAGGCATAGACACTGGCTGCACCCAAACGTCCGTCCGTCTGGCCCAGGAGCACGCCCACGTCGGAACTCCCGGAGTTGGCGATGGCCACATCCGTAATTCCGTCTCCGTCGACGTCTCCGACTGCAAAGGAGCAGGGATTGGTGCCGCCTGTGGAATACGTGGCAGCCGCAGAAAGTGTGCCTCCGGTCGTACCCAAGAGCACTCCCAAATAGAGGCTGAAATAGTTCGTCACGGCTACGTCCCCAAGTCCGTCGCCATTCAGGTCCGCAATCGCCACGAAGCGGGGACCATTGCCGCCCGACGCATAGGTAACGGCATCGGCGAACCCTACGCCAACTTGACCCAAGAGGACTCCCACGTTGTTGCTGTCCTGATTGGCCGTGGCCAGGTCCGCGATCCCATCGCCGTTGAGGTTCCCAATCGCCACGGAAACCGGCCTTTTGCCGCCGGAGGAGTAGGTAACTGCGGGGGCAAACGCACCAGAGCTCCGGCCAAGCAGGACTCCCACGTTATCACTTCCACTGTTCGCTACAACCAGATCCGCGCAATCGTCGCCGTCTATGTCCCCGATCGCTACGCAGTACGGATTGCTGCCGCCGGAAGCATAGGTAACCGCGCCAGCGAAGCCACCGTCTGCTTGACCCATGAGCAGCCCGACGTTATTGCTTGCATAGTTGGCTACGGCAAGGTCTGCCAGTCCGTCTCCATTCAGGTCTCCGATCGCCACAGAAATGGCGCCGGACCCGCCGGAGGAATAGACGGCGGCAGCAGCGAACCCGCCACCGTGCTGGCCAAGTAGAATCCCTGCACCCCCAGGGTTCGTCACGGCCAGGTCTGCAAGCCCGTCTCCGTTCAGGTCGCCGATGGCCAGCGAATAGGCAGAGCGGCCGCCGGAGTTGTAGGCAGGCGTGGTGTAGAGGAGTTGCCCGGCGGGCAAGACCACAAAGTCTCGCACCCAGTCGCCGCCGGCCGTGCCGCTGTTGTCTCCGTCCAGCGCGTAGCCGGCCGCGTCGGTGATCGCGTCGCGGGCGGTCAGGCGGTAAACACTCTCGGTCAACG
Source organism: Pirellulales bacterium (assembly GCA_013360685.1). Taxonomy (GTDB): domain Bacteria; phylum Planctomycetota; class Planctomycetia; order Pirellulales; family Thermoguttaceae; genus JABWBD01. The sequence goes on along the minus strand of JABWBD010000178.1, from coordinate 3,541 downwards.
CGCTAAAGCTCAATGTAGCCGCGGCGCCGTCAAGAGTGACACTCAGTGGAACGATCGCGTCATCGGCGGTACCCAGGAGGCCGTCCGGGCCGAGACTCTGGAGTTGATAATTGTGGGCCGTGCCGCCGCCGGTCACAGGTTCACTGAAGGCGACCTGAAGCGAGGTCGTGCCCGCGGCGAGCGTGCCGCTGATGTCAAACGATGGTGTTGTGGCGGTGACGGTGGGCAGCATCTCCTCGACATCAACGATGCCAATCGTGAATTGTTTCTCCGTCCACAATCCATCCTGATCGGTGCTGCGAACGCGGATCGAGTAGCTGGATTTCGTTTCGTAATCGAAGACAGCGCCGGTCCGCAGTTCGCTGCCGAAGATCAGAAACGACGCGTTGTCGTCCGACCCCGTACCGGAAACCAACGTGTAGGTGAATATGTTCCGGTCCTCGGGATCGGTTGTGGAGAACGTGCCTACGAGGGTGTCGGCGGACTGTTCTTCGGCTACCGAGGCATTGGACAGGCTCACATCGGTCAGGGCTTGATTGAACAGGAAGTTGGCCAGCGAGTCGATTTGGTCCTGTGTGAGGAACTGCGCGGCTTGGCCGCCGAAGCCGTTGGGCGTCGCGAGCACAGCGGCGGCTGCCTCGGCCGCCGTGCGGCTCTCGGCCATGATCGTGAAAGTGGCCAGACGGACGGTCTGGCCGGCGCGCACAGTCAGGTCGTACGTCCACTCAACGTTATCGTCCGTTCGGAGAACTGAGGTAGGCTGGAGACCGGCCGGACCGTGCATGTAATGGATGATCGCCGGCATGCCTGCACCATTGGCGTCGGTGCCGATCCATTGGTCGGTAGTCTCGATTTCGGAGTCGCCGTCGGATGTGGCGAAGACCGTGGTGGCTGCATCCGAGCCGAGGTTGCCGACGAGGCGGACCTTGGTGGTAATATTGCCGCCGGTCGGATTGCGGAAAACGTCGATCGTGCGGGCGAAGTCCGCGCTGCCGGTGTTGGGCACGGTGATTTCGCGGGAGACCGAGAGGCCAGCCAAGGACTGCACGGGGAGCATAAGGGTGCGCATGTCGTTGGTGAGGATGAGCGGCCGAGCCGCCGGGGCGTAGTCGGCCGTTCCGACCCGCAAACGGTTCAGTCCGTCGAAAGCGTTCGCACTGCCCTGAACCAGTTGTCCGGCCATGGAGCCGGCCGGCTGAACGTCGAGCAGGAAGCCATTGGGCGAAATGAATGAGTAAGCCAACGCATTGCGCAGCATGGCGACGTTGTTGCCTGCCACCTCGTTGACACCGTAATTGCCCACAACAAGATCCGCTCGCGCGTCGCCGTTGATGTCCCCAATGGCCACAGAATCGGGACCGCCGCCCCCGGAGGCGAACGTAACGGCGGGAGCAAATCCACCACCCGCCTGACCGAGGAGGACTCCTACACTTCGGCCGTTGTAATTGGTTGCCGCAAGATCCGCGCGCCCGTCGCCGTTTACGTCTCCGATCGCCAGGGAACTGGCATCGCCGCCGGAGGCGTACGTAGAAGCAGGCGCAAACCCGCCGCCAGCTTGGGCCAAGAGCACTCCCACGCCGGTGCTGGTCGCCACGACCACGTCCGCAAACCCGTCGCCGTTTACGTCCCCGATCGCCACAGAACTGGGCCCACTACCGCCTGAAGGATAGCTGACGGCGGCAGCAAACCCGCCCCCATGTTGGCCCAAGAGAATCCCTACGCTGTTGCTTTCTTGATTTGTCACAGCCAGATCGGCTCGCCCATCGCGGTTCACGTCTCCGATGGCCACAGACCAAGGGTAGCTACCACCGGAGGGGTAGGTGGTGGCGGCGCCAAACCGGCCATTCCCCTCCCCCAAGAGCACGCTCACGTCATCGCTGACATTATTAGCCAGCGCCAAGTCGGCCAACCCGTCGCCGTTTACGTCTCCAATGGCGACGGAAAAGGGCACGGTGCCGCGGGTTGGATAGGTGATGGCGGCACCAAGCCCGCCATCGGCCAGATTCAAGAGCACTCCCACGCGCGAAGTTGCGGCGTTGGCCACGACCAGGTCCGCACGCTCGTCGCCATTTACGTCTCCAATCGCCACTGAACGCGGATAACTCCCGCCGGAGGCGTATGCGGTGGGAGCAGCGAAATCCCGGCTCGGCTCGGCAAGAAGCACTCCGATGCTACTGCTGAAGTAATTGGCTACAGCCACGTCCGCGCGTCCGTCGCCGTTCAAATCGCCAATCGCTACGGACGTCGGATTGTTGCCAGCCGAGGAATAAGTAGCGGTGGCAGCGAACCCGCCGTTTGCCTGACGCAGAAGTACAGTGACGTTCTGGCTTCCGGAACCGGTCAGGACCAAGTCGGCGCGTCCGTCACCGTTCAGGTCTCCCATTGAGACCGAACTGGGATTGTTGACGCCGCAGGCATAAGTGCTGGCTGCAGCCAAGCCTCCACCTACCTGACCCAAGAGTACTCCCACGTTCGCGCTTCCCGAGTTGGCTACGGCCACGTCCGCAATTCCGTCTCCGTCCACATCGCTAATTGCGAGGGAAGAGGGATAGCTGCCGCCCGTGGGATACGTGGCGGCAGCAGCAAGCGGGCCGCCCGTCGTACCAAGGAGGACTCCCAGGTTGAAGCTGAAAAGGTTCGTGACGGCCACGTCCCCGAGTCCGTCGCCATTCAGGTCGGCAACCACCACGGAGCGGGGACCGTTGCCGCCCGAGGCATAGGTGACGGCGTCAGCGAACCCGCTGCCCAGTTGTCCCAGAAGGACTCCCACGTTGTTGCTGTCCCGATTGGCCGTGGCCAGGTCCGCGATCCGGTCGCCGTTCACGTCCCCAATCGCCACGGAAGTCGGGCTCTTGCCGCCGGTGGCGTAGGTAACGGTGGGGGCAAATCCACCAGAGCCCCGACCAAGCAGGACTCCCACGTTATCGCTTCCACCGTTCGCCACAACCAGGTCCGCAAGATGGTCGCCGTTTACGTCCCCGATCACCACGCAGTACGGATTGCTGCCGCCGGAAGCATAGGTGACGGCGGCAGCCAAGCCGCCGTCTGATTGGCTCAACAGCACTCCGACGTCATTGCTTGCATAGTTGGCTACGGCCAGGTCTGGCAACCCGTCTCCATTCAGGTCTCCGATCGCCAAAGAAATGGCGCCGAGCCCGCCGGAGGAATAAGCGGCGGCAGCAGCGAACCCGCCACCGCGCTGGCCAAGAAGGACCGCTATGCCACCAAGACTGGTCACAGCCAAGTCTGCAAGCCCGTCGCCGTTCAGGTCGCCGATCGCGGGTGAATAGGCATAGCTACCGCCGGAGGCATAGGCCGGCGTGCTGTAGAAGAGCTGCCCGGCGGGCAAGACCACAAACTCGCGCACCCAGTCGCCGCCTGCCGCGCTGTTCTGGTCTCCGTGCAGCGCGTTGCCGGCCGCGTCGGTGATCGCGTCATGGACCGTCAAACGATACACGCTCTCGGGCAGGGCGGCAAAGCTCAGCGTTGCCGCGGTTTCGGAATAGGTGACCGAAATCGGAACGATTGTGTCGTCGGCGGT
>JABWBD010000177.1 GCA_013360685.1 Pirellulales bacterium | reverse complement strand
GACTGGATCCCGACTTGCGTCGGGATTTCACAAAAAACGTTCAACTTGAACTGTATCAATCCTGTAGGCTGTAAACAACAAAGGCATCCTTGAGGATGCCTTTGTTGTTTATGTGCCCGGGACTGGACTTGAACCAGCACAGCCTCGCGGCCACAGGCTTCTGAGACCTGCGTGTCTACCAATTTCACCACCCGGGCATTTTCAAAGAACAAAGTTTTTAGTGCCCGGGACGAGATTCGAACTCGTACACCTATTGGCGCCACCCCCTCAAGATGGTGCGTCTACCAATTTCGCCACCCGGGCATTTTAAACTCAGGGCGACAAAAGTAAAAAAAATCATATTCTAAAGTTCTTACAAAAACACTTTGTTAAAACAGACTGTTTTAGAGTTGAGAAAATTGAAAAAACAACTACATAAAAACGTTAAGTATCTTTGTGCATTATGACTGATAACATACGCCACTTGCTTGATACAAGGCCATTGCTGATAGCAGGCCCCTGCAGTGCCGAAGGAGAAGAAGAACTGATGAACCTTGCCATACAACTAAAGATGGCAGGTGTGCATATTTTACGAGCAGGAGCATGGAAACCACGCACCCGACCGGAATCATTCAGCGGTTTTGGTGTAAAGGCTTTACAATGGATTGTAAATGCTGGAAAGAAAGCACAGTTGCCGGTCATCACTGAAGTTGCCTGTGCCGAACATGTGGAAGAAGCTTTGAAAGCAGGGATAGAGATGTTTTGGATTGGGGCACGCACAACAGTTAACCCCTTTTTGGTACAGCAAATTGCCGATTCATTGCAAGGAGTAAATATTCCGGTATTTATTAAAAATCCGGTGAACCCTGATGTGAGTTTATGGCAAGGAGCAATTGAGCGAATTAGAAAAACAGGAATAAAAGACGTTTTTGCAATACACAGAGGTTTTTCAAGTTTTGAAAACAATGCATACCGAAATAAACCGTACTGGGAATTAGCAATAGAATTACGCACCAGAATGCCTGATTTACCTATGCTGTGCGACCCGAGCCATATCTGTGGCACTACTGAAATTGCACATGTAAGTCAGACCGCTCTCGATTTGCGCTATAACGGATTGATGATTGAAGTTCATCATAATCCTGCAAAAGCACTGAGTGATGCACAACAACAACTAACTGTTCACCAATTTACGCAGTTACTTGAACAGTTGATCGTAAGGCAGGCAGCACCCGAAGATCCGTTGGGCTTAAGTAAACTGCAGGACCTTCGCGACCGCATTGATGAACTGGAAGTAGTCGGGCGACGTGGTCGGCAAGACCGCCCACTCGGTCACGTGCGTCGCCCTGGGCGCAAGGACGAGCTGGTTGTCGGCCAGGCCGACGTGGTCCTCGGCGCTGAAGTTTGTCGCGTGGACCAGGGCCACGTCGTCCAGCGGGATCAAGCCGATGCCCAGATCGGCGGTGGTCCCATAGCTCGTGGGGTTTTCCGGATCGGAGGCGCTTGAGGCCAGGTTGGAAGGCGAAAGGCCGGCCAGCCAGACCTTCGTGAACGTTTTCGGGGCGTAGGCGCGGTGCCGCTCGATGAGCGGCAAGTTCTCGTCGGTCCGGTTGGTGAACGTGTCGCGGACGACGATCGCTTCGTCGCGCTGTTCGATCTGGCGTTGGAAATCGAACGAGCTCGACGGTCCCCGCACCCACGCGGGCTCGGGAGTGGAGAATTCGGAGACCACTCGGAAGACGCTTCCTCGCAAGGTAATGGCGATTTCCGCGGGCGAGGGCTGCTGGACCGCGCAGGCCACTTTTCGTTCCGCCGCCGGGCACAAAACCGGCAGCGGCCCGCTCGGCGCCGGCCGTTTTTTCCGCTGGACGACCGGAGGACGCGTCTCGAGCCGGACATCGCCGACGACCACCATGCGGTCCAACTCCGCCGGCGCCGCGTTTTCCAGCACCAGGAGATTGTCGTCTTTGATGAGGTCGGTCACTCGCAATTCGTAGCGGCAGAGCTTCGGCCCGCTGCGAAGGGCGTACGACGGGCTGCGGTTCGGAGCGTCGAAATCGGGCGAGTAAGGCGTGTTGAACACGTCTCCGGCGGCGGGATGCATGGTGTGGCCGTCGACGCGGGTTTCTTCCGGCAGCCAGTTCATCAGCCGTTTCGCGTCGAGGGCCGTGCCGTTGACCTTCACGCGCAGGGCCGGCGTATACCCGGCGGCCTGCTTGAAATCGACTCGGGCCTTCAGGGCCAGGACCACTTCGTTGCCCGGCGGAGGCGCCATCCCGGCAAACTTCAGTTCCTCGCGCTTGCCGGGGGCCAGTTGGACCGATGCGGCCAGTTCGCGCCCCTCGACCACGGGCGGGGCCATGCCGTCGGCCGGCGCCAGCACGGCCTTGAGCATGCGGTCGCGAGACTGCTTCCAAGGCTCCGTCATCGCGGTGAGCATCTTCTCCTGGGCCGGTTCGGGGTTGTCGTTGTCGGAGACGGCCACCTCCAATCCGAACGCCAGGCCGATCGCGGGGCGAAGCGCCGGATTGCCGGCAAACTGCCCCAGCAGGCTCCACGGCACCGCCGCCTCGATGACGTAGCCCCTGTCGGTCTTCTGCGAGGCGATCCGGATGCCGGAGGCCGCCGCGCCCTCAGGACGGTAGACCATCACTTCCGCGGGCAAGTCGGTCAGCGGGTCGCCCGTCTTCTGCAGGCTGCCGGGGCTAAGGCCCAGGAGGACCTGCCCCTGCCCAAGCGGCTTTCGGTCCGGCTCAAGCCGCGGCGCCAGGTCGAGATACCACTCGACGTGGTCGCCCCGGAACATCTGCTGGCCGCGGCCCTTCTGGCTGTGCCGGTCGTCGACCACGTCGGCGGCCAGATAGAGATACTCTTCGCGCCAGGCGAGCCAGACGCGGGCGGAAAGGTCGTCCGGCGACCGCCACCGCTGGGGCGAATAGGTGGCGTGCTCCTTGCCCGACAGATCGAGCCGGTTCGGCACTGCCTTCCACTCGTCGAGCCGGCCGTCGATGGCCGGCGGCGGGTCGGGCCGGTAGGGGACGCCGTGAATCCGTATCTCCTGGCCATCAACGGTTGCGTGTGGAAGCAACAGTCCCGCGACTGCCGGAAACATCCAGACGGCGAATACGAGCGGCAAAAGTGCAGCAGTGCGAATATACCTGGCCATCAACGGTATTCCTTCCATTGGAGAAGCGATGCAGCCGGAGCAGTTCCCTGGATCATACCGGGAAGCATACGAAGTATTGCCCATCGTAACCTGTGCGATGAATACCATTCAAGCTGTTGCAGCCTGGCTTGGACTTTGTCAGCGGCGCGGTCGTAGGTTGTGGTGAAGGCAGTTTGGAGATCGAGCGGCGCGTCGGGGTCGTCCTGCGCCAGCGGAATCGGGATCGCCGGTAGTTGATCGCGGAGCGTCCAGGCTACACGTCGAGTTCCGGACGCAATCGCGGGCGGGAGACGAAAGCGTAGAAATCGCCGTCCCGGAGCAGGTCGACCGTGGACAGACGCTCGCCGCCGCGCAGCAAGTCGAGTTCCACGCGGTTGGCGGTGGAGTGGCCGACGTGGTCACGGGGTTGCCGTTCCGCGTGGTCCAGGAACTGGAGCTGTCGCGGATGAAGCAGCGTCTGGACGTAGCCATCATCCGTTTGGCGGAGTCGCGGGTGAGTCAGCATGTTTGGCGCGACTTGCCGGACGGTCTGACCGACCTGGCCGATCACAACCTGGTTTCGTACAAGTCGATGCGAGAGAGCTTGACGAAACCATCAACCTGGGAACTGGTGTCGTACGGCGTTGCTTACGCCAAGCAGCAGTGGAGGAAAGGGTGGGCAGCATCAGCGCAGGATCCCTCGAAGCTCCGACTCATCGCCGTCGCCACGCTTCGTCCGGCGTGGTTGATCCCGGACGAGGGCCCGACGCTGAGGGAAGTGGCGCAAGGGGTCTACGAGATCGATGTGCTCGACTTGGTCATCCGCATAAAGGGCTTCGAAACCAGCCTCCGGGCGGGGACGATGCCACGACCGGGCAGTGAAGCTCGTGATCTTCGTGCTTGCGAGACGGTTCGCCGGGAGGAGTGACGCTACGCCGGCACGGATCTCAAAGTGCGGCTTCGCACTCGGCGGCCTTGTCCTCGTAGAACTCGTCGGTAAGAAGCCCCTCTTCGTACAGCGCCTTGAGCTGCCTCAGCCGCCCTTCGACCTGCCGCTTGGTAAACTTGGCCGTCTCGGGGGATTTCGCGGTCACGGCTTCGGCCTTTTTCTTGATCGCCTCCTCGTTGGCGATGCGCTTGGGCGTCGGCGTGTACGACGGGTCGTAGACCAGGACCTTGAAATCCTCCGCGGGAACAAGATGCCGCCACAAGAACGCCTGCATCCGGTCTTCCGCCGGCACCGCCTCGCGAGCGATTTCGCGGTCCCCGACCTTCGCACGGCCCTCCACGACAAGGCTCACCGGCTCCTTCGCCTCCGCAAGATCCGTCTTGACCAGGAGCCGCCCGATTGCCTGAGTCCCCGGCAGGGTCACGGGGGCTGACGAGAATCCCTTCGGCGGCTCCTTGAGGCCCAGGCTGATCGGGCCGGAAAAACCGTCCTTCCGAATGGCATAGACCGTGACGGGATTGCTGCCCTTGCTTCGCAGCGCAAGGCTCGACGGCACAATCCGCAATGCGAAATCGGGCACAGGTTCGCTGATCCGCAACCGGTAGCCATACTCTTCGCCGCCGTTGCGAGCGGTGTCCGCCAGGTGAACGTAGTAGTCCCCGTCGGCGGGGAGTTTCACCAGCACGTAGGAATCGGCGTGGTGCGTATTCACGCCGGACCCCGCGTCCTCGTGATCGTCGTTCATCGCCAGCAGGTTGCCGCTTGCATCGGTCACCCTGAGCACGCTGTCGAGCGGGGAATCGAGCCTGCGAGCAGACACCTCCGCGACGATCGTATCGCCCGCACGGCCGGCGATTTGGAAGACATCCACGTCACCGGGACGGTCCATGCGCCCATTGACGATAACGGGGAGGGCCACTTTCTGTGCGGCCGCCCGATCGTTGTTGGCCTCCTTATCGCGACACTCGGCCAGCGCGTCCAGGGCGAAAGGCACGAGGTTGGAGACCAGCCCGTCGTTGCGTGCGGCGACCGTATGAAGGCCGGGACCTGCGTCGGGTGCGGGGAGCAGTGAATCCGTCGCGTCGAGGTTCCAGCCCTTCATCTCGAGCGTTGCCGGTTCGCCTGCCTTGCCTCCCAGCGGGAAAATGCTCGTCACGAACGGCAACTCGCCGATGGTGATCCGATAGACGAAGTCCTCGCGGCCGCGGTAAATGGCGTCGGTGACGGTGAACACGTACTCGCCGTCTTCCGGCACTTCATAGTAGATGGTCGGATCCGGCTTGAAACGGTAGTCGTCGCTGTAAGCCAACTCCGTGCCGTCCGCGTGGTAGAGGGCCAGCACGGGCTGGAACCAGCCGGGGACGGCGTCGGCGATGTACGGGATCAACTGCCGGGCGCAGGTCGTAATCACCAGGCGCTGCCCCTTGCTCGCCTCGAACCGGTAGTGATTCACCTCGCCCGAAGCGATCTGGCCGTTCACGGTGCACGGCACCGTGATCCGCTGTTCCACCTCCTCCGGCGGCCGCTTGCGCTGCGCAAGCTCCTCTTTGCCCAGCACCTGAAAATCGGCGGTAAGCATCGGCTTCCGGGCGACCTCAGGAAGCTGGCCGACGTGAAACGCCAAGGGGTTCGACACTCCGCGCGGCGTCGCCAGCCGGAGTTCCCGCGGACCGGGTTCGGCGTCCGACGCCATGGTTACCTCGATATACACGAGGGCGGAGATCGAGACGCAGGCCGGCCGGTTGACGTACTCGCGCATCCGGTCTTCGATCTTCTCGATCAGATCCTGCTTGGCCTTGTCTTTGTCCGGGGCCGCCGGCGTCTTGTCCGGGTCCGGTTCCATCATCATCGTGTCGTCGGCCGCCTTCGGTTTCTTTCGCTTCAACAGGTTCACCTGTTCCCGCAACAGCGACATCTCCTGGGGGCCAAGCTTGCTGTAGTACTTGACGATCTTCGCGGAGACGCCCTGGCCGGTGACGATCACACGGTCGACGCCGTCCAATCCTTGACCGCCCAGCTTGACCGGGAACGTCGTTCCCTGTTGGCCGCCGGCCGGATAGACGTAACCAATGTAGGGTCTGGGCTGGGCGAGCACCGACGCCGGCGCCGCCAGCATTCCGGCGAGTCCGAGGACCGCAAGCCATTGCGCTTTGTTCATGAACTGCTCCTACACGCGACTACATGATCTCTGTCAGGATTCCGGCCGATTTCACCTGGTCCGATGGGGCGGGCAGCACGTGCGCGTCCAAGCCCATGGGATGGGGCAGCTTGGCGTTTGCGTCGATGCCGGCCAGGTGATAGATGCTGCCAAGCAGATCCACCGGATACACGGGCCGGTCCTTCACCTCCGACCCCGTATCGTCCGACGATCCGACGACACAGCCGCCCTTGAATCCACCGCCGGCGACTAGCACCGTGAAGACGTTGCCGTAGTGGTTGCGGCCGCCGTTCCAGGGCGGCTGCCAGTCCACCTTGGGACCTCGGCCAAACTCGCCGCAGCACCAGACGAGCGTGGTGTCCAGCAAGCCGCGGTCCTGCAAGTCCGCCAGGAGCGCCGCCAGACCGCGGTCCAATTCCGGGCACTGGCGGCGCATCGTCTCGAAGTGCCGGCTGTGGGTGTCCCAGCCGCCGGGATAATTGATCACCACGTAGGGAACGCCCGTTTCCACCAACCGCCGCGCCACCAGGCATTCCTGCCCGAACGTGTGCCGGCCGTAGCGGTCTCGCAATTCCGGTTTCTCCTTGGAAAGATCGAACACCTCTTTGCCGGACCCCAGGATCAATTCATAGGCCGCTTTCTTGTTCTCTTCGGCGGCGGCGATCTGAGAATTCTCCGCCATGGCGCCGGCCATCGTATCCATTTTGCCGAGCAGCTCGCGGCGGGCCTTCTGGCGGTCGTCCGTGATGCCCCGCGCGACGACGCCTTCCACCTCGAAGCGCGACGCGTTCGGGTCGCCGCCGGTGGCAAAGGGTTTGAACTTCGGCCCCAGGAAGCCTTCTTCGGAGAAGCGGCCCTGGGCCCGCGTCAACACCACGTATGGCGGTATCATCCCCTTGTAATCGCGCCCCTTGAACAGGGCGAACACGGCGCCGACGCTCGGATAGGCCAGCCGTTCGCCGGGCGTGTGGCCGGTCTGCATGAGGTAAGCGGCCGTTTCGTGGCCATTGTTGCGGTGGGTCATGCTGCGGATGAGCGAGAACTTGTCCGCCTGCTTTGCCAGTTCGGGGAACAATCCGCCCAGCCGGATCCCATCCACGTTCGCAGAGACCACCTTGTCGAACTCGCCCATGTACTCGCGGCCCGCCTCCGGCTTCGGATCCCAAGTATCGTTGTGCGACATTCCGCCCCACAGAAAGATCTGGATGACCGACCTGGCCTTTACCTTGGCCGGCTCCTTGCTCGGTTCCTCCGGGGCCGACCATGCGACAGGCCCCATGCGGTCAGCCGCCACCAAGCCCGCCGCGCCCGCCAGCCCCAGGCGCATCGCCTCGCGTCGAGAGATCTGCACTCCGCCGTGTGGATTCTTGTTCGAGCTCATATCTACCGTTTCCTTTCATGATCACCCCGAACGGACCCGTCGTTTACGAATTGCCTTGCCGCCCGGCGCAAGGATTAGTGCCGATAAAGAAATTCGGTGCTGTTGATCAGCGCCCAGGTGAGGTCGATTGCGGCATCCCGTTTGGCCCGCGTCGACTGGATATACTCCGCCGCGGTCTTCCGTTCCTCCGGCGTGGGCCGGCGCGAAAGAATCGTCAGGTAAAGTTCCTCCATGATTCCGTCCGGCTTGCGGCCCGAATCGAAAATCGACTTGAGCTTGGGGCCTTGCTCCAGTTTGCGCTGGATGTGGCTCGAATTCAGCATGTGCAGCCACTGCGCCGGAACCGGTTTGTTGTCGCGTTCGTTCTGCATGCCGGTCGCCCGCGCCGGACGCCCGAAGAGCGTCAGAAACGGGCTGGTAATGCTGCCGTCCGCGATCGCGATGGCAGGCAGATTCTGGGGGATGTAGGTAAAAGGTTCCGGGATAGGACTGGTGTAGAGGTCCGACGTCCCGGTGATCCGGTTGATGGCGTCGATCAACACCTCGGCATCCAGCCGCCTCGGCGGATAGCTCGCGAAATTGGCCTCGGCCTCGGGCGTTTTGAACCGCGGCATGGAAGAAAACTGGTATGTGCTGGAATTCAGGATCAACCGGTAGAGACGCTTGATATCATAGCCACCCGCGATCATCTCCTTCTCCAAGTACGCCAAGAGCGCGGGATTGCTCGGCGGGTTGTCCTCGCGGATATCGTCGGGCTCGTGAATGATGCCGCGCCCGAGCAGCCACGCCCAGGCACGGTTTACGATGGTCCGCGTGAACCACGGATTCTTGGGATCGATCAGCCAATCGGCAAAGACTTCCCGCGGATCGCGATTCGGGGGCAGCTCAATCTTGGTTCCATCCGGAAACGTCCCCTTCGACGGAGCGATGTCCGCCGCCGGGGTGGGTTTCTCCTCTACGGTGTTGGCGGCTGGTTGCACCAGCGCGGCGATCTTGTCCTGTCCGGGCGCTACGTTGGTGGGGACAGTGCTGGACTTGTCAGGATCCCAGAAAACATTCTCTTCTTTCCACTCGCTGGTCGGCTTGTAACCGACCTGCGAGAAGAAGACCGCCATGCCCGCCAACCGCTCCTCCGGCCAGAAATCCGTCCTAGATCCCATGAACGTCAAAGCCACGGCGCCGGCAATGCCTTCCGGGGTCCGGTTCTGGACCGCGCGGTAGAAATTCACCGGGCCGACGCGGAAATTGCTGCCGCTGGCGGTGAGCATCTCCCGGACAAATCGGTCGTACGGCTTGTTCTCGGCGAACGAAGCCCGGACCCACCGGTGATACGCCTGCGCTGCGTTGGGCCAAAGGTTGACAGGGAACTCCGCCTTGATTCGCAGAATGTCCCCCCATTTCATCGCCCAATAATCGGCGAATTCGTCGCGTTCCAGCAAGCGGTCGATCAAGAGGCGTCGTTTGTTCTTCGTGTCCGGATCATCGATGAATTCTCGGGCCTCCGTCGCCGTGGGCAGCGTACCGATGACATCCAGATAGGCGCGGCGGACAAACACCGCGTCGGAGCAGAGGACGGGCCGTATGCCCAGGGCCTTGAGCTTGGCAAGAACGAGCTTGTCAATCTGATTTGCGGGTGTCGCGGGAGCGGCGATTTCAAAAACGTTCGGCGGAGTGTCCGGCGTCTGTTCCGGCGTATGGTCAGGCCTGGCGGCTCCCCCGGCCAACAATACGACTGCGGAAACCAGTAGTCGCTTCATCCACACAGAATGGGCCGTGACTTTCATCGCCGATTACCCTGGCTAACAAAGGAGACGTAGGCTACTTAGGGCTGCGCGCCGCTGTGGCCGGAGAAAGGAATTATTCTAATGGGGGGATTGCAGGTGGGCGTTCGTGTCGCTGCGCAACTCCATCAACATACCGCAACGACTCTTCCTATTGAACCACAGAAAGTCGGATTTGTATCGGGGGGGCGGCAGCAAATTCCAGCTTGCGACAGTCGATTGCCGGTGGCGCGATCCCTGCCCCCTGCCAAATGGGGTTAATCGTCACCACCCAAGTGGATGGCAAACCTGATGTTGACATCCCGGCAGAATCGCGGCACGCTGGAGAGTGGCACTGAGCGAGGCCCTGTCAACGATCTTGCGACCATGAAAACCCGAGCAAAGCGTGCTTTTTCCCCTCTTTGCGAATTGCAGCTTCCGAGCCACTGCGGCCCGTGCAGCCTGTCCGCTTGTCTGTTTGTCCTTGGCATCTCGGCCACTCAAACCCAATTGGCCGCTGCGGCCGGGAAGTCGGTGAGCGTCTTCACGCACGGGGTAGACGAACGGGGCCTGCGGCGCGCGGCGAAGACGTTCGGGGTCCGGTCCGACTTCGTCCTTTACAACGACCGGGCCAAGGGGAACGAGTTCGCCCGCCGTTTGCGCTCCCATCTTCGCCAGGGAAGCCCCGGGATCCTGCTCTCGAAGCATTTCGAGCACTGGGTAGCAGTCATCGGTTATCTGGCTCGGCAACGCAAGTTCATTATCGTGGATCCGAAAGCCAAGACGGTATTCTTTCGCTGGTCGGAAGCAACCTTGATCCGCAACGCCTGGAATGTTGCAGAAGGCGAGGATTCCTACGAGCCCGACCAGTATTTTGCGATCCTGCTGAGCCGGTCGGACGGCGAGCCGCCGAAGTGGAAGATCTCCGAGTCCTGGCTGCGTTTGTGCGAGCGTGGGTCGTCGGACACTGCGGAGGGGATGGCGAACGATCTCGCCGAGATGGCCGTTCTGGCAAGTCCAAATGAGCGCCAGATCGAAGAAGGGCCGTTCCTCGCGGAGTTCCTTGAGGCAAACGAAGATCTAATTATCGGCAGCATCACGCACTGGGCGGGCGGAAACGGGAACGTGACCCGCGGCGACCTCCGCACCTTCTACCGCGACTACACCACCGTGGCCAGTTCCTCCGGCATTCGGATTTCGCTGGACACCGATACAACGTTCCTCGTGGCCCAACTCACGGCACTGCTGTGCAGCTATTGGTGGGGAGCCAGGTTCTGAGGGTGGCGCTGCGCGGCGAATTGCAGCATGCGGCTGCCCATCGCGCCGTAGCAGTAACCCGCCTTCCCCGCAGCCAGGGCGATACTCGCGTCGGCACTGATATCGGCGTTCGGGTTGACGTCGATCACGTAGAAGACGCCGTCGCGCAGGCGAATGTCAACCCGGCCGTAGTCCCGGCATCCGAGCAGTCGGTAGGCCGCGATCGCCACGGATTCGAGGCTCTCCATTTCGTCGCCGGACAGTCGCGCAGGCACATAAGTCCTGATCTTCTGGTACGCCTCGGACTCGGGCGCGAACTTCGCCTCGTATGAACAGAGACGTTTGTGCATGTCGTCGAGGCCGGAGAAATCCCTCTCTACAGCGGGGAGGGCCTCCACATCCTGGTTACCCCAAAGGGGAACATGGAACTCGCGGCCGTCGATGAAGTCCTCGATGAGGGCCGGTTGCCGGAGCCTATCGAGCACGTAAGCGGCGCGGTGCCGGAGTTCCGCGATGCCGGAGACGACCGCGCCGTCATCCACGCCGACGCTGCAATGCTCCCAGGCCGGTTTCACGATGGCCGGGAAGACGTCCCAGTCGTGGATGTCGGCCGACTGGGCCACTTTCCATCGCGGAGTGGGGACGCCGTGCGCCTCCAGCAGATTCTTGACTCGCGGCTTGTCGTAGCTCAATTCCAGCGCTTCGGACGACGCGCCCGTATAGGTAAACTGGAGTTTTTCGAGCGTTTCGGCCACCAGCGCGTCGCTGCGGCCAATGCCGGGGAGACCTTCGCACCAATTGAAAACGAGGACGTTGCCGGGTTGATACGGAGAAAGGGCGCTGTGAAGATCGCGATCACCTACCGGCAAGAAGCGGACCGAATGGCCCTGTCGCCGCATGGCGAAGCCTAATCGGCGGCTTTCACGGTCGACCTCCGCCCGCTCTGCCGGCGTCCACAATGGATCAATCGCATAAATCAGCAGAATCGGCAGTTCGGCTGCGGTTCCCACCAGGGCTGTCCTTGTGCTTCTTGTGCGAGTGTCCTTCGCGGTTGATCAACGGCCTATAACAAGAGAATCGGCGCGATTCTCTCGTTTCATTGCAACAATATTAAATCACCACGACACTTTCGACAACTGTTTTCTTGGATGAAACCCAAAAAAACTTGAGCGCGATCCGCGAAACAACGCCGTGATGCGAGCTTCACAGCGCGTGATTGGCCGTGAAGAGTCGGGCTAGCGAAGATATGCCGTGCCGCCGGGGCCGGCTTTTCCGCGCTCGGGGAGCGATGGACCGGCCTTCTCGAGCGCCAGCAAGACCGATTGCTGCGTGTAGCCGTCGATCAGAGCGATCGGATTGTTGGGATTACGGCCCGGGAAGACGGCAATGACCGGGACCTGCTTGCTGCCCAGCAGCCTCAGCATCTCGGTAACCTCCGGATCGCCGTTGGTCCAGTCGGCCTTGAGCGTGACGACCTGGTTGGTTTCGACCAGCCGGCGAACCTCGGCCGTGTTGAGATAGGCCGTCTCGAGCGTCTTGCAGGTCAGGCACCAGTCGGCAGTAAAATCGATCAGCACGGTCTTCCCAGCGGTGACGAACTGCTCGAAACCGGCACGCGTGAACGGTTTCCAGGGCAGGCGGTCCTTGACCGACGGTTCCCGGGTAGGGGCGGCCTCCGATGCGGCGGCAGTGCCGGCGACGCTAGCTTCGGCAAGCCGCTCGGTGATGGTGCGCTCGACCCTTTCGTGGAAACGGCTCCCCATCACGTCGGCGAGCCAACCAAAGGCGACAAGCCACGCGATTCCCGTGATCGCGGCGGCGGAGAGCCATGATCGGAGACGCACTGCCGGATCCGCCGTGTACGGCGTCCGGCCGATCCACCAGCATGCGAACCAGATTCCGAACAACAGCGCGACCGTCGGCACAACGTACTCCCAGGGGATGAACGTGAGCAGGAAGACGACCGTGCCCATCAGCACGAAGCCCAAAACCTGCTTGAAAGTCTCCATCCACTCCCCCGGCTTGGGGAGGAAACGCATCAGTCCCGGAAAGGCCCCGATCAACAGGTACGGACTAGCCATGCCCAGGCCCACCGCAATGAAAACACTGTACACAATCACGGGTGGCTGATTGATCGCCCAGGCGAGCGCACTGCCGAGAAACGGAGCACTGCAAGGGGTGGCCAGGATCGTCGTCAGGATCCCTTTGGCGAAAGCGCCCCCCGGCCCTTCGCGCTGCGCCAAGTCACTGGCCTTGCCGGCGCCAACGAAGCCGGGAACCGGGATCTCCCAAACGCCAAGGAAGCTCAGGCCCATGGCGAACACCACGGCGGCCAGCGTGATGTTGAACTCTTTGATGCTGAAAAGTTGTCCCCAACCGTAGCCAAGAAACGCGGCCAAGGTCGCCAGGACCAGGAACACACAGAGTATGCCGGCGGAGTACCAGATGTTGAGTATCAGGGCGTGGGCGCGGCTATGCCCCGCTTGCTGCACAAAGGAGAGGATTTTCAGCCCGATGACCGGCAGGACGCAGGGCATCAGGTTCAGAATCAATCCGCCGACAAAGCCCAAAAAGAGAACCACCGGCAGAGAGGTCTTTTGGAGTTCCGCCTGCTCGTCGACGACGACTGCTTTGGGATCGAATGCGGGAGCGGCGCGGCCGGCCGTGTCGGGTTGCACGGTCGCAGGGGGCGCCGCAACGGCCGCTTGCTCTTGTTCCTTTTCATCCGGAAGCGGAACGCCCGGACCAAGGACTGCGGAAAACGGCAGTCGCTGCGGCGGCAAACAACTGCTGGGGTCGCAAGGTTGGACGCGGACCGAGCCCTCGATTTTCAGTTTGGCGGGATCCGTTGCGGGAGCCAATTCGATCGGAGCGTGCCATACGACCTTGTCATAGTGCGACTCAACAACCAATCCGCCAAACGCCTCTTCTTTTTTTTCTTCCGGCGGCGGGCTCGACTGGAAAGCGCCCGCCAACCGGTACTGGTCCGATGGCTCCAGCGTGATCTTGCTCGGTACCGGGCCGCCGGGCTTCTGCGATAGGGAATAGATATGCCAAGTCGGCTTCATCGCTGCCGTGATGAACAGCCGAGCAGGCTTTCCGGAGGTTACGGTGGTAAACTGTGCCGAGACGGCCACCGCAGGCTCATCTTTCTGAAGTGAAGAGCCGAACGCGCCAAGCGAGCCGCCCCCAACCTGTCCGGCGGCCGTCACCGGCAAGACAGAGCCGGCCAGTGTGAAGATCGTGAGAAGGATATCTCGTGCGAATGGCTTCCGCATGGTTCATCCTGCTGCTGAAAGTCTCGTCGTAATGGGAATCGATCCGTATTCAGGGCTCGATGCGCCGTGATCGGAGGCGGTTACATCGACTCGCTTCCGCTGCGAACCGATGCGGCCTCCTTCCGGCAAACTTCCTGCTGTTACCACTTACCACTCCGGTAGAGTTCCACTCCGGGCCAGGTGCTCCAGGCGAAGGACGATGTCGTCCAATCGGCCGGGAATGGCCTGTCTTGATTCAAATTGCCGCCGCTGCCGATAGATCCAGTCAATCCAATTGAGGCCCGACATCAGCACGTTGCTTCGGTCGAACGCTTCCAGGAGGCCCTGTTCGGCACTTGCCAGTGCGCGGATGGTCTGGTATGCCCCAATCCCCTCCCTCCACAATGCGGGGTCGTCCCCGGCCATGCTTCCCAGGAGTCGGGCGAGATCGGCCGAGACGGTGTCGATGCGCATCGATCCGAAGTCGACTAGTCCGGAGACACGGTTGCCCAGATATAGTACGTGGTCGTGCCAGATGTCGCCGATGCAGACCTGAAGAGGGACTGCGGCTCGCGAGGCACGGGACAGGGCAGTCAAGACATCGCCCGCCGCAAGAGGGGTTAGTTGCAGGATCTTTGCCACGCGTTTTTCCAGTTCGGGCCAAAGATCGTGCCGGACGGATGGAATGAGGTCCGCCAGATCGCCCGCAACCCATTTCTGAAGGCGTTCGAGCCGGTCCTGGATTCCCGGCGAGGCGCCCGGCTGGGGATCGGGAACGGGAAAGCTTTCGGCCGCCCTGTGGAACCTGGCCAGGGCCTCCATGGCCGCGCGGAGTCGCTCGATCGTGGGATTTTCGCGGAAATCGGCTTTTCCTCGCAGCCAGGGCGAAATCTCCCAGAAATAGCCGCCGTAGCGAACGAATCCGGCCTGATTACGGGTCTCACGGGGTAGCGGCACCCAGTCGAAGCCTTCGAGGGTGACGTGCCAGAGGGCGGCCTGGATGAACTGGAGCCGTTCGAGGTTGGGGTGTTCTTTCGGCCAACGGCGCAAGCAGAGCAGTCCGGCGGGGGAATGCAGCCGCCAGAACCGCGCCCCGCTGAACCCTCCGGCACTGCCGAGTTCCTCGACCCGGTAGGGTCGGTATTCCGGCGGGTACTCGGCAAGAACGGAAGATAAATCCGACTCCGCCGCCATAAGGCCGCTCCTCGACGGCGCTACCGCTGTGGCGCCCGATGCTGTTCGAGGCGAGGTTCAACAAGCGGGGACCGGCTCCGACCCGGAGACCGGTAAGCACCCGGACCGCACGCAGCCACGTGGTGCCTGTCCCCGCGGTTTGAACCACGCTCTTAGCGGGACCTGTGGTGCAAGGTCCCGCTCGGCAAGCTCGGCAAGCGGGACCTACCAGTCGTCAGCCGCATCTGAACCACGCCTTTACCGGAAGACCAGCGCCGCGCGGACCGGTTTCACCCTGGGCCCGGGGCGCTCTGGAGTCTGCCGCACGGCGCCGATCCCCTTGAGTGCCGGGCGGTGGTATGATGAGGAGGTTTGCGGATGCCATGAACTGGTCTGGGCCACCGATCGACCTGGGCATTTCCGGAGGGAACCCGTATGGACTGGCTGGGCGTTGCGGCGGACGCGGTGAAGCCCGGATTGGAGAGCCGGCGAATCGGAACGGCGGTGTCAGTCCGGATCGTGATGAACACAGCGGACCGGCCGGAGGAGTTGGAACCGCTTCTGGGCCGCGGTCTGGAAACGGCCTCGATCTGGCTGAGTGCCGAACCGCAGAGGCTCGCGACCTTGGGCGGGACCGACGCCGGCCAGATCACGGTGCTGGGAAGCTTCCCGCAAGGTCAGACGGCCCTGGTGTGCGTCGGACTGCGTGGGCAGTCGGGCCCCTCGATGGACCTCGACATTGTGGGCAGCCGGGGAACCTTGTCGTGGCAAGGCTGTCCGGGCACGGAAATACGGGCGGATCACATCCAGAAACCCCTTTCGCCGCTGGCCAGACGCCTGGTCGAGCGAGCACGAGAAGCGACGCCGGTTGGTCCGGCGGGAACGAACGAGAGCCGGTCCGCCTCGCCGGCCGCGCCGCGTGCCCGCACGACGCCTCCGTACGGGGTGCTGCTCATCGCCGGCGCTCGGACGCATCAGGAGAACTACGCACCCCTTTTTGCCGCGGACCGCCGCTGCCGCCTGGTCGGAGTGAGCGACGAGGCCGATGTCTCCAGGCGGCGGCGAGAGTTGAACGAGAGGTTTGCTGCAGGACTCGGCATTCCCTATCTCGCCGGCCTGGAGGGGGCATTGGCCCGGGACGATGTCCAGGTTGTGAGTGTCTGCGCCGAACCGGAACGGCGCGCACGGATCGCGATCCGCTGCGCCGAGGCGGGCAAACACCTCTACCTCGACAAGCCGATGGCTGCCTCGGCGGAAGAGGCCGAAGCGATCGTGGCCGCCGCGAGCAAGGCGGGCGTGGCAACGCAGATGTTCAGCACCGTCCGTTCTCCGGTCGGGCCGCGCCTGAGGCGGGCGATGGATGCGGACGATCTCGGCGAGATCCGGGCAATCCACTTCCATCTCACGTTCGCCAAGGGGCCGGCCGGCGCCGCGCGACTCGGGTCGGCGAGAAAGGAATCGGCCCGGCCGCAACGTTTCGAGGCAATCGACTCGAAACGGGAGTTGTCCAATATCGGGGTGTACGCGCTGGTGCTCCTGGATTGGTTGGTGGGACGTCCGGTGCGACGGGTCTGGGCGGCGACCGGCAACTACTTCTTCGGCGAGCACCAGGCCAATGACATGGAGGACTTTGGTCTACTGATGCTGGAATTGGAGAGCGGCCTGACGGCGACCGTCACCGCAGGGCGGACCGGGTGGCGTTCTCATCCGATGGCGGGAGTGAATCGAACCACGCTCGTCGGCAGCGGACGCGTGGCAACCGTGGACCTGGACCGCCCCCGCTGGGAAGTTTCAAACGACGAGAATCCCTGGCTTCCGCCGCGCGTTCACCCCGAGGATCCAATGGGGTTCTGGCGGAGCACGATGGAGGAGGCGGGCACGGTGACGAAGCAGGCGTGGCTGCCGGCGGCGGAAGAGACCCTTAACGACGCGGCCTATTTCCTCGACTGCATCGAGCACGGCCGCCCAAGCGACGTTTCCGCCGAACTGGCCGCATCGGCTGTGCGCGTGCTGTCGGCGGCGTATCGGTCGGCGGCCCTGGGCGAAGGGGTGGCTTTGTAGACCGAAACGAGTCTTGGCAACCAGACAGGGACAGGTGAGGGGATCAGATCCGGCACGACGGGCCAGTCCGGCGACCTTCCAGGCCCGCACCGTTATGAGCAAGGAGCGGACGTATGCCGCAGGGCGTGATCAAGAAGCTTGTGACTGAGCGTGGGTTCGGCTTTCTCTCGGGCGAACACGATGACGTCTTCTTCCACCATTCTGCGGTGGTGGAACAACGGTTTGAGGATCTCCGGGAGGGACAGACCGTGGAGTATGTCCTGGAAGAAGAAGCCGCGGCTGTGCAAGGCGCCGGACCTCGCGCCGTTTCGGTCCGACCCGCCTGAAAGCGGGCCATGCCGCCTCCGCAGCGGGAATTGTCGATGCCGGATCGGGTACGGCAAATCGAGGGCATGGGATTGGCGGGTGCGGTTCCCCGCGGTCGTGCTGCACAAGAGCCGCCGCACGCTTTCTTCGCGGGAATCGTTGTCCGGCGCCGCGCGCTCGGTTATCTTTGGGGAGGAACTTGCTGGAACCAGCGCTCGAACATGGAGACCTCAACATGCTGTGTTTTCGGTGGATTGGCTGTCCTCTTTTCGCCGCCGTGGCTTGGTCGTCGCTGGGTGGGGCACCCATTGCTGCCCAGACCGCTTGGAAGGCAGGCGTTGCCAAGGTCAAGATCACGCCGGAGAAGCCCATGTGGCTGGCCGGGTATTCCTCGCGGACCAAGCCGGCCGAGGGGGCGATGCACGACCTGTGGGTCAAAGCGCTGGCCCTGGAGGCGGCCGACGGCTCCCGCGGGGTAGTTGTTTCCGCCGACCTGCTCGGCTTTCCGAAAGCGCTCTACGAAGGGATCATCGAGCGGGCCGGCAAGGACCACGGGGTCCAGCGGCGCCAGGTGATGCTCACGTCGTCGCACACGCACAGCGGCCCCGCGCTTTCCGGCGCCCTGATGGACTGCTATCCGCTGGACGACCAGCAGAAGGCGCTGATCGAGGAGTATTCCAGGCAACTCGTCGAGAAGGTGGCGGGCGCGATCGGCCAGGCGCTGGCGCAGATGGCTCCGGCCACGCTTTGGCGCGGCCAGGGAAGCACCGATTTCGGCGTCAATCGCCGCAATAACGGCGAGGCCGAAGTGGTCAAGCTCCGCGAACAGGGGCTCCAGCCCAAGGGCCCGAGCGACCACGACGTGCCGGTGCTCGTCGTCCGTTCGCCCGAGGGACCGCTGCGCGCGGTTGTGTTCGGCTATGCTTGCCATTCGACGACGCTCAGCGGCTACGAATGGTCGGGCGACTATTCCGGCTTTACGCAGATCGCCCTGGAGAAGGAGTACCCGGGGTCGGTAGCCATGTTTTACTCGGGCTGCGGCGCCGATCAGAATCCGCTTCCGCGGCGAACGGTCGAGCTCTGTCAGAAATACGGAAAGATGCTCGGCGACGCGGTCCAAGAGGTTGTCGGCAAACCGCTGGAGCCGATCGACTCGAAGCTCCAAACGGCTTTCGAGTTTGCCGATGTCGGGATGGAGGGGATCGCGACGCCGAAGAGTCTCGAGGAACAGAGCAAGGACTCGGAGATCTACGCGAGGAGGGCAAGACGGCTCGGCGCCCTCTTGGAGCAGGGCGAGAAGTTCCCGACGAGCTATCCGGTCCCGGTGCAGGTCTGGAGACTCGGCGGGCAGCAACTCTGGATCGCCCTGGGCGGCGAGGTCGTCGTCGACTACTCGCTGGCTTTCAAGGCGAAGTACGGCGCGCAGACCTGGGTTGCCGGGTACTCAAACGATTGTATGTCCTATATCCCATCGGAACGGATCTGGAAGGAAGGCCGTTATGAATCCAACGCCTTCTTCGTCTACGGCGTGCCAGCCGACCGCTGGGCGCCCGACATCGAGCAGAAGCTCACTGCCGCCGTCGACCGGCTTGTGAAGGGGTTGCAGTAAGCGGGCGAACCAAGAACGGCCGCAAGAGGACGAACAGGGGTCGCTTCGCCGTGGCGTATGGCACGGCGGAGCGCGCCTGCCGCTTTGTGGTCCGGTAGCAATGTTCTGCGCGATCGTGAACGGAATCGCCGATCGGGGGGCTTTCCCCGGCGGGGCGTCCGGTGTAGGCTGATACGAGCCAGAATCCTGGCAAGTGTCCTGTTCAGGGTGTCTTTTCTAAAATCTTGTCTGACCATTGCGAGTGAACAGCGCCGGGGGCGAGCGGTTGCTCGCTGTCCGTGTGCCGCCGTTCTGGTCCTGACTGTCTTCTCGGCAGGAGGCAGGGCATGAATTGGTACGCCAGCTTCGAGTTTCTCTACGCCGACGGCGACGAGCCGCGGATTGTTCTGGAGGATGTGGACACGGATCCGCTCAGGCTGTTTGGGCAGATACGCACCATCGGTCATGTCTACCGGGTTGCCGCGGACGACTCGGTGGCGTGCTTGCAGATTGCCAGCGAATTGATCGAGGCGGATTGCGGTCCCGCACCGCAGCGGATTCGCCTTTCCGCAGAAGCGCTGGGCGAGATCCGGGCAACGATCCACCAGAAGTCCGACCGCAACTTTCCGCGAAAAGGGCGATAAGGCGAGCGGCAGAAGACGACTTACCCGTAGTCGAAGTCGTGAGACTTCCCTTTCTTCGTTTCTGCCCGAAGTCTCACGACTTCGGCTACTGGTGGATTTGAACCTGCCGCTCGCCTAACGGCCTGCGTGACGTCAGGCGTAGCGGGCCATGATCCGATCGACCAGGGCAGGAGACAGGCGGTTGAGCCAACAGAGAACCTTCCCCCAGCCATAGGGGATAATCTCGTGGCGGCCGCTTTTCATCGCGCGGACGATCCTTCTCGCCACTTGCTCGGCGGTTACCGCTGCGTGCTCCGGCCAGGTCGGCTCGCCGACTCTCTCGACAACGCTCTGGAAGAACTCCGTCTGGGTCGTGCCCGGACTGACCACCAGGACATCGATCTCATGGCGCGTGAACTCCGCACGGATCGCTTCGCTGAATCCCTGGACGGCAAACTTGCTGGCAGAATACTCGCTGCTGTAGGGAGCGCCGCGGTGGCCGAGAATCGAGCTGATATTGACGACGATCGGATTCGTCCCCTGTTTCAACAGCGGGAAGGCCAGGCGAGTCATCTCCACGAGGGCGAAAAAATTGACCTCCATGACGTGGCGGGCGCGGGCAGGGTCGGCGTGCTCAAAAAGGCCCAGGGCGCCGACACCGGCGTTGTTGACGAGAATGTCCAAGCCGCCGAAACGCGAATGGACGGCCTGGATGGTCTTCTCGCGGGTCTGGGGATCGGTGATGTCGCCGACGACGATTTCGATACGGCCGCCTTGTGCGGAGATTTCTTCGGACAGCGCCCGCAACCGGTCGTCGCGCCGGGCGGTCGCCACGACGTCGGCGCCTTGCCGGGAGAGTTCCATAACCAGGGCGCGTCCGATGCCGCTGGAGGCACCGGTAACGATCGCGCGGCTTCCTCGGATGTCGCGTTTGGGCATAGGTGAGAATGTAGCGGAGGCGGGGCCGGTCGGCAACGGGGAGGAATTACGCCACTTCCTCGGCCGTGCCGGGCGCGGGCCCCGGAACCGGAACGCCGCTGCCATTGGAAGCGTGAGGCCGCACGACCGCGCCGTCCTCGTGGATCCGCCCCAGGTGCCGTTGCGACATGCGGCAGTGGATCGTCACACGGCCGTCGTGGTACTGTTTCGACAGGATCTCGCCGTGGGCCGCCAGGTACGCCAGGAGACGGCCGTTGCCGACGCCCGTCTCGATATCCACGTCCCGGAAACCGCGAGTGAGGGCATCGCTGACGGCCGTTGCCAGGTGGCGCACTCCCAGACCGCTGCGGGCGCTGATGGGGATGGCCGTCGGATATCGGCCAAGAAGGCTATCGAGCCGGGCGCGGTCCGGAAGCATGTCGACCTTGTTGAGCACCAGGAGCGTGTCTTTCTGTTCAAGGCCGATTTCCTCGAGCACCCGGTAGGCGGCAGCGATCTGCTCACCGACCACGGGATTGCTCGCGTCGGCGACGTGCAAGAGCAGGTCGGCCTGGCGGGCTTCCTCGAGCGTGGCCCGGAAGCTAGCGATCAAATGGTGCGGCAGGTCGCGGATGAAGCCGACCGTGTCGCTCAGCAAGACCGGACCCCAGCCGGGCAGTTGCCAACGGCGGGTCCGCGTGTCCAGCGTGGCGAAGAGCAGATCCTCCGTGTAGACGTCGGCGCCGGTGAGTTGATTGAGCAGGGTGCTCTTGCCGGCGTTGGTATAGCCGACCAGGGAGACCGTCATGCGATCCGAGCGCGCGGCAACTTCACGCTGCTTCCGTTTGTGGACCGCTGCCAGTTCGTTGCGGAGTTCGCTGATCCGTTTCTCGACCAGTCGGCGGTCCACCTCGAGCTGCTTTTCGCCCGGTCCGCGCAGCCCGATCCCTTTCTTCTGGCGCGAGAGGTGCGTCCACATCCGCTTCAGCCGCGGCATCGAGTATTCGAGCTGGGCCAACTCGACCGCCAGGCGGGCCTCGTAGGTCTGCGCCCGGCTGGCAAAGATGTCGAGGATCAACTCCGTGCGGTCGATCACTTTGACGCCGGTCGCCTGTTCGAGGTTGCGGGTCTGGCCGGGACTGAGATCGTTGTCGAAGACCACGACGTCCGCCTTGCGGGACTTGGCGAGCCTGGTGAGTTCCTCGACTTTGCCCTTGCCGAGGTAGGTTGCGGCGTCGGGCGATTCCCGGCGCTGGGTGAGTTGTCCCACAACACGGGCCCCGGCCGCTTCGGCGAGACCTTCCAGTTCGTCGAGGAGGGGACTCTGTAGCTGTCGATCGGGCAGCAGGACCCCGACAAGCACCGCCGCTTCGCTGGCAACGCCCTCGACACGATTCATTTCACTCACGATCGGTCAATTTCTCCTGTGGGGAAACGTGACAAAACGGGGACGGACGCCCTTCACTTGCTCTTTTCGGCACGACCGTTTTGCGTATGGCCGAGAGCCAGTCCGCGTTTTGTCAGGGTCTTTTCCGCGTTCATACCAACGATACCGCATTTCTCAGGCCGGAGGCAAGCAACCGGCTTTGTCCGTCGGCGAGGGCGCGATGGAAGGGAACCTGCCGGTGACAGCCCCCCGAAGTAGAGGAAGGCAAAATGCCCGAACTGGTTCGCGCGTGGAAGCCGCCAGCCAGGAAAACGATCCAGACACTTTGCAGCGCGGGCGGTTTGCCCGGGAAGGAAGACAAGCCGCTGCCTACGATACGCATGCTCTGGATGGGTGGTTTTCGAGCGTTCTCGTGGCTTTTCCGTTCTTGGGTGTGGGACGGCCTTCCCAGGCCGTCTTTTTCCCGCGATCTCGACGGCCTGGGAAGGCCGTCCTACAAGAATCGCCGAGGCTGGCGCCCAAGAACGGAAGTGCCGCTCTCGTGAACCACGCCGGTTTTCACAGGGGCCCGGGGCGCCCGACTCAGTCCAGATCTCCGCGGAAGATGTCACAAAAGCTCTCGTAACGGCGGACATCCAGCCGGCCGTCGGCCACGGCATCTTTGACGGCACAGTCGGCCTCGTGGGTGTGCGTGCAATCGGGAAAGCGGCACCGGCTCACGTAGGGCCGCACATCCCGATAGTACCCCGCGACTTCCTCGGGGATCACGTCCCAAAGCTGGAACTGGCGTATCCCGGGCGTGTCGACGACATACCCTCCGAACTCCCAGGGCAGGAGCTTCGCTGTGGTCGTCGTGTGGCGGCCTTTCTGGTTCTCTTCGCTCACCTCGGCAACTCGGAGTTCCAGCCCTGGGTCGACCGCGTTCAGCAGGGACGACTTGCCGACACCGCTCTGGCCGGCAACGACGCTCTGGCGTCCGGCGAGCCTGACGCGGAGCCGCGAGATCCCGAAGCCGGTTTTCGCGCTGGCCAGAAGGACCTCGTAGCCCATCTGCGCGTAGACGCCGACGAGCGGTTGGAACTCGGCCGGGTCGACCAGGTCGATCTTGTTGATCACGATCAACGGCCGGATTTTTCCCTGCTCGGCACTGACCAGCAGGCGGTCGATGAGATTGGGCTTCAAGCGGGGCTCGGCCGCACTGGCGATGATCAATGCCTGGTCGACGTTGGCGACGATCACTTGCTGCCGGCCGCGACTGGTGCGACTGAGGACGCCGCGGCGAGGTTCGATCCGCTCGATAATCCCCTCATTGCCGGCGCCCTGTTCCACGGGGCGCACCACGACCAGGTCGCCGGCGGCGACGACGTGCCGTTGATCGGTGCTGAGGGTCTTGAGCAAGCGCCGGGTCGCGCATTGCATGGTTCGGCCGTCGTCGAGGCGGACCATGCTGATCAGTCCATGGACACTGAGAACGCGTCCGCGGAGGCAGGTCGCTTCATCCACGTCGAGAACAACCCCGAGGCTCGATGGATCGGCGGATTCCGCGGATTCGGAGACCCGCACCGTGCGGCGGCGGCTCAATTCGCCTTTGCCGGAGATCCGCTCGCCGGGGACGATCTTGTCCTCTTCGAGGCCGCTTTGTTCGAACTGTTGGGTCCAGTCGGTCTGGCGCGTCCTCGTACTGCGGTTCTTTCGAAAGTCGGCCCTGACCTTCTTGTCTTTTGCCATGCGGGACCTAATCCGGGTTATTCCGACTGGGGAGTTGACCGGGAGCGTCGCTCGCGACGTCGCCTCGATAGCCGGAGCCTCCGTTGGACTGCCTCGGGGCCGCGGCCGGCCGCCGGGTCTGTAGTCCCGAGCGTTCGAGCAGCGACTTGCCGAAAATATCGTTCTCGATCGTATCGGGAGGCGGCGGCCCGACCGCTCCGTTTTCCACTGGAGAATACTCCACGGCGTACTTATGCTTCGCCACGGAAAGGACGTCGCCCGGATCCAGACGCTTCTGCTGGACCGAGACGCCGTTCACCTTGATGCCATTGCGGCTGTTCAGGTCCTGAACGTACCAATAACCACTTTCGAGCTTCAATTGGCAATGGTGCGAGGAGACATTGGAGAACCGCAAGACAATGTCGCAAGTCTCCCTTCGGCCCACTACGAGAGTCTTCTTGAGCAGTGGAATCGTGTCACCCCCGCCGACAGGATTCAGTTCACCAAACATGGCCTCTTCTCTTGAGTTACGGCTTGGATCGCCCTATGATGCCGAAAAGGCGGATACGTTTAAGTCTAGGCAGGTGGCAAATTGCGGTCAAGGGATTCGTTCTCCCTCACTGGTGGCGCTGCGGACTGGCGAGCGGCAGGGCTGCGGTATCACAGTCTGAATCATTTCTTCACGGGCAAATTCGGCCGTCGCGTCTGGAAGGTGAGTATCGATGGCCGCTTCGGCTGTCCGAATGCCGATGGCACGGTGGCGACCGGCGGCTGCATCTTCTGCAATATCCGCAGCTTCAGCCCCAGCCGGCGACTGCGAACCGCTTCGATCACCGAACAGCTTGCCCAGGGCACTCAGCGGCTGGAGCAACGCCACGGCGTCGATCACTTCATTGCCTATTTCCAACCGGCCACGAACACCTATGCTCCGGTCGACCGACTGCGAAGCCTCTGGGAAGAAGCAGTGGGGTTTCCGGGTGTCGTAGGACTGGCGGTCGGCACCCGGCCCGACTGCGTGCCCGACGAGGTGCTCGATCTGCTTGAGGCGTTTTCGGCCCGCACGTGGGTGTGTGTGGAATACGGGCTGCAGACGATCCACGACCGCTGGCTCGATTGGATGAACCGCGGCCATCACTACGATGCCTTCCTCGACGCGGTCGAGAGGACCCGCCGGCGCGGCATCGACATTGGGGCCCACGTGATCCTGGGGCTTCCCGGCCAGACGCGGGAGGAGATATTGGCCACTGCGCGCGAAGTTGCGCGACTGCGGCTCCATTCGGTCAAGCTGCACAATCTCTACGCGGTCAGGAATACGCCGCTTGCCGACCAGGTGCTCGCCGGTGAAGTCGTGCTGCCCCAGCGCGACGAGTACGTCGGCTACGTCGCCGATTTCCTCGAGTTGCTGCCGCCGGAATGCGTGATTGACCGGCTCAGCGGGGAGGCGCCGCCTGAATACCTCGTAGCGCCGCAGTGGTGTCTGGACAAACAGGCCGTACGCTCGGCGATTGAAAAAGAACTCAAGCGGCGCGATAGTTGGCAGGGGAAGCGGTTCGATCTTAGTACTTAGATTTTTAGAGCTTAGTTCTTACGTGGTCGTCCGGGGCCGGCCTCGATTGCTAAGATCTAAGCCCTAAGATCTTCCGCCCCGCGGCAACTATCTTGGTGGGGCGACAGGGACCCTTTTCCTAGGCCCCGCTTTCCGCTATGTTTTTCTGGGGTTGGAGAGGACAGGACGGTCGCCGGCTCGGATGCAAGGGTCGCCATACCGACCCGCAAGCATCCGGGCGGGAGGAAAGTCCGGGCTCCGAAGGACACGGTGATGGGCAACACCCACCGGCCGCGAGGCCAGGGAAAGTGCAACAGAAAGCAGACCGCCGCACGGGCCTGCCCGTGCGGTAAGGGTGAAACGGCGAGGTAAGAGCTCACCAGCAGGCCGGGTGACCGGCCTGGCTAGGCAAACCCCACCGGGAGCAAGGTCAAACAGGGAGCAGTGACGGTGTCCCCGCGCGCAAGCGCTGGGCCGTCCGCGGGTCGGTCCGGTCCGCTATCGACTTCCGGGTAGACTGCTGGAGGAGTTGAGCAATCGGCTTCCTAGAGAAATGGCCGTCGCCTGCATGCGCAGGAACAGAACCCGGCTTACACGTCCTCTCCAACCTCTTCTTTCTCCGGTTCGACCTCCTCGATTTCGATTTCCGCGCGGGCTATTTCTTCGTCTTGTCCGGCCGCCGCTTCCGAGTCGACTTCCTCGGCCGCTGTCTCTTGCTCACCCTCCTCCTGTTTTAGCCTCTCCCGCTCTTTTCTTGCCTTGGCGACGTTCGCCCGGATGATGGCTTCCTCGGGTACAAGATCCTTGTCGATCACCTGGAGCAACTTGGAGATGCAGAGCTTGTTCACGCTGGTCCGCAAGCCACCGGCCTCTTTGCGCAGAAGGTCGTGCAGGCTCTTGGGAATCCGAACGGTAATGACTTTGACCGATTCCGGGGAATTCTCCGGATCAAGCCCATGCTCGCGAAGCTTGGCGAGCATCTGTTGGATCTCGGCATAAGCCTTCGTATGCTTGAATTCGAGAAGAGCCTCGTTGGAGGGGTAGTACGTACGGACGATGCCGTCGCGGCCCAGAATCTGGCCGAAGAACGTCACCCAATCTGGATTCTTGCAGAACAACTCCTGCGCGGCCTGTTGTATCTTCGATTCCGGGTTCTCCTCTCCCTGCCGGGCTTCGGTGGGATTCTGGGGTTCCATCAGCTTCAACTCCTTGATTTGCCGGGAAAGTGTCTCCGTACCGTCGACCTCCGTGGTGACGATCTGGTGAAATGATGGCTTCGGGTCAAGAGTCCAGCCCATGTGCTTGCAGTGCTAGCAGTTACGCCACGGTCCGGGAAACGCTCAAAACCCAGGCATTCGTGCCCGTATTCGAGCAGCCGCCGGTGTGCTCATTTGTTGTGCACGGGGATTTGTCACAAATTCTCAGGTGTCTAGCTCCCGTCAGCCGGACTGGTCCCCTCGGAGGACGAGAGGGAGGTGGCGGGAGAGAGACAGCCGCGCGGAGGAGACCTCAAGAAAAGGGCAGCCCGGCTGCGGGCAGAAACAGCCGGGCTTGCAGAACGTGCGGGCGGCAGGTTGAGAGGGTCAGCTTTTCGCCTTCAACTCAGCGGCCGTCTTGTCGAAGAAGGCGACCGATTCGGTGATCTCAGGCAGGGAGTTGAGCCAGTTGTGCTCGTACTCGATAGAAAACACCCCCTGAAAGCCCTGCCGGCAAACCTCGGCAAGGACGGCCTTCAGGCCGGCCTGACCGGTCCCCCAGGGCACGTCGTGGGCGTCCTTGTGGCCGTACTTGTTGAGGTCTTTCAAGTGAAAGCTGATGATCCGTTTCTCGAGCTTTCGCACGGCGTCGAGCGGGTTGATGCCGGAACGCATCCAGTGGCCGGTGTCGGCACAGGCGCCGATGCGATTGCCGCGTCCCTTGGTGGCGGTGAGAACCGTATCCGGATTCCAATACCGGGAAGGTTCCGGATGGTTGTGCAGAGCGACGTTGATCTGGTACTGCTCGCAAAGCTTTTCAATCAGATCAAAAGCGTCGAGCGGGGGCTCCGAGACAATCGTCTGAATGCCCATGTCCTTCGCGAATTCGAAGATTGTCCGGCTTTCCGCCTCGTTGCTCGAAAGGCCGACGACGCCGAAGTTGATCAGCGTGACGTCGGAATCGGCCAGTTTCGCTTTGACCGTTTTCCGGATTTCCGGCGACATTTTCGGGCCGAACTCGACGTCGGCTTGCTCCGCGCTGAGTTTCTGGCCTGGGTACGCCTCGATCCAGCGGAGGCCGAGAGACCGGTTCTTGTCCACCGCCTCGTAAAAGGTGAAGCGATTGAAGGTGTACGCCTGACAGCCCAGTTTCCAGCCGATTTTCTCGGCGTTGGGAGCGCCGGGGCCGGCCTCGGCCGCCAGGACGCGTGGGCCCAGGCCGGCAATGCCCGCGACAGCGATCGTTCCTGTGGCTTTCAAGAAAACGCGACGATCCATGTTGCTGTTCATCTCAACGGTCCTTACTGAATGGGTTCGAGGTCGGGCGGCACGATGCGTGCTCCGCACGGGGAGCCGCCGCATGTTCGACCGGCGGTGCCATACGCCGGATTATAGGCACCCTGGAACCGAGCGAGCAATGAGGCGGTAAACCTCGACGCCACCGCAGGTTTGCGCTGTTTGACGGGGCCGAAGGGGGTGATTACAATGGACCGATACCGCGACAGGGAAGTCGTTCTTTTCGGGTGTTCACCCGTAGCACGCTGGGGCAGAGTGTTTTCCTGTTTTTTCAATGCCGCCTCCAGTCCGAGGATGAGGTAACCGGTCCCGGGCGGGTAACGCGCAGGAACCGCGACGCTGATGAGCAACACAGCTTCCGGCAGTGATTTGGCTCGACACTCGCCAACCGGTGCCTTGCCCGGTGGGTCCTCGCGCGGACCATCGCAGCCGCCGCCGGGGCCCGTCGGCGTCGTACTCCAGCCGAACGAGCAATTGACGGTCATCTCGGCTCAGCCCCCGATGGGTGGTCCGGTGCTCACGGCGGAATTGTTGCAGGGGCGGTCCGATCGGCTTCCGCGGGGCGTCCGCGTTGGGCAGTTCGAGATCGTCGAGTACGTCGGGGGCGGCGGGATGGGCCATGTCTACCGGGCCGAGGATCTGGGGCTTGGCAGGACGGTCGCGCTGAAGATCCTCTCTCGCGACCAGGCCGCCGACTTGGAGACCTCGCGGCGTTTTCGCAACGAAGCCCGCTCCGCGGCCAGGCTGAATCACGAAAACATCGTGCAGGTCTTCTACGCGGGCGAGGACCAGGGCCTGCCTTATATCGCTTTCGAATTCATTGAGGGGACGAACATTCGGGAACTCGTCGAAAGGCGAGGCGGGCTCCCGCTTGCCGAAGCGATCAGCTATACGTTGCAGATCGCCGAGGCCCTGGCGTATGCCGCCTGCCAGAACGTCGTCCACCGCGACATCAAGCCGTCGAATATCCTCATTACGCCCGACGGGCGGGCGAAGCTGATCGACATGGGCCTGGCGCGGATGCAGTCGGGTGCAGGTTCGGCCGGGGACTTGACGGCCAGCGGTGTGACGTTGGGCACGTTCGACTACATTTCTCCGGAACAGGCCCGCGATCCTCGCAACGCCGACGTCCGCAGCGACATCTACTCGCTGGGCTGCACGCTTTTCTTCATGCTGGCGGGCCGGCCTCCCTTTCCTGAAGGCACGGTGCTGCAAAAGCTGCTCCAACACCAGGGCGACGAACCGCCCGACATCCGCAGTTTTCGCCCCGATCTGCCCGAAGAGCTCTCGCGAGTTCTGCGGCGGATGATGGCCAAAGCCCCCCGCCACCGTTACCAGGAGCCGGCGAAGCTGATCGAGTCGCTCGCGTGGCTGGCCCAGCATGTCGGCCTGAGGCCGGCAGGCCCCGGGCATCGGCTCTGGATCACTCCGGTGGAACCGGAGGCATCGTTTCTCGAACGGCATCTGCCCTGGATGGCCCCGGTGGGGATCCTGGTGCTGGTCGTAGTGCTGCTCCATTTCCTGTGGGACCAACCCGGGGCTGGAACCGATCCGGGGTTGACCGTTGCGCGCGAGACGAAGGTGTTGCCGCGGGCGGAGGCGCACGATGTCGCGGCGCCTGCGGAGCGGGCG
>JABWBD010000176.1 GCA_013360685.1 Pirellulales bacterium | reverse complement strand
TACGATCCGCGGGCGTACTCCGAAGAAGCCGGAGACCCGCTACGGTTCGGCCCTTATCGATTGAGAGTTCTGGCCTCGGGTGTCAGCAGCGCGCTTGACGCCGCCATGCCGATTTCGCTCAGCCCCGGAGTTCCGACAAATCTCGAAGGCTGGATCGATGCGCTGGCGTACGTTGACTACTATGCCGTGGATGTGCAGGCCGGTCAATGGCTCTGCGCGGAAGTCGGTTCTCCGGCGGGAGATGCGACGTTCGCGGGATACCTTCGAATCTTGGATGCCGCGGGAACTGCCGTGGCTATCGGGGAGTACACGAATCTGCCCGTGTCGGCGGTCGCGTACCACGCGGCCGAGGCGGGCCGGTATTACGTCGGCGTTTCCTCCTATCCGAACACGCAGCACGACCCGCTGGTTGCGGGCAGCGGTTCCGAATTGGCCTTGGGAGTCTATCGACTCCGCCTGATCCTTACCGACGGTGGACCGGAAAGCGGTCCCGGACACGGAACCATCGAAACAGCCGACCCCCTCGAAGTCATCCCGGATGCGCACGTCACCGTGTTCGATGCGATCGGCGAGCGCGACGACGTCGATCTCTTGGCCGTTGAGCTGGTTGCGGGACAAGTGCTCACGGCCGCGCTGCGCCCGGGCGACGAAAGTGAACTTCAGGGGTTTTTGAGGGTGTTCGACACCGCCGGCAAAGAGATGACGAGAAGTCAACTCTGGGGTGGGACCTACCGCAGCCAAACGCCCTTGGTGCATTTCGAGGCACGGGAAGACGGCACATATTATCTGGGCGTATCCGCATGGGACAACCTCAATTACTCCGTTGCGGCAGAGCCAACCAATTCTCTGCATGGCTTATCGTTGGGTAGTTACGCCTTGACAGTCCTTGTCCGCGGGGCGCCCGGGCGGGGAAGTCCGGATGGCAACGACACGATCCCCCATGCTGTCGCCATTCTCCTGAATCCCGAAGGTGAGACCACGATCCGCGATACTTTCGATAGCATCGACGACGTGGATATGTTCTCCGTTTACCTGGAGGCCCGGCAGCGAATCGTGATCGACCGCGATCCTGCCTTGCCGGAGCACCGCGCGCCGGTCTATTTCCGTGTCTTCGACAGCGCCGGAGCCGAGATCACCGCGCAGGAGCCGCACGGCGAGTCCGAGCCCGGACCGATGCAGTT
Organism: Pirellulales bacterium; assembly: GCA_013360685.1. Classification (GTDB taxonomy): domain Bacteria; phylum Planctomycetota; class Planctomycetia; order Pirellulales; family Thermoguttaceae; genus JABWBD01. The sequence continues at coordinate 14,324 of JABWBD010000176.1, read as the reverse complement.
CACGGCCGAGACGGCCGGCCGGTACTATATCGGCGTTGCACCGTTGCCGCGAAGCGAGGTCTTCTACCATCCTTATGTAGCCGGGAGCGGCGTGGCGGGCATCACGGGCGACTACGCGGTGACGTTGACTCCAATGCCTCCTCAGCCCGACCTGGCTGGCGCGGACTTCCGGATCCTCGACCCGTGGGCGCAATGGGGAGAGGAAGTGCGAGTGGCGTATTCGATCGAGAATTCCGGCGACGCGGATGCCGGCTCGTTTGATGCCTGGGTCATCTTGTCTCGAATGGAATTTGGTATCGACCAGACCAGACTGGCCGAATTCCGGGCGCCGGCACTGGCGGCTGGCGCGACAATTTCGGGCACCCTGGTGTTGCGCCTGCCGGACGCAGAGGACGCCGCGATTGCCGGTTGGAGTGCAAGCGACGAGCTTTGGCTGAGCCTGACCGTTGATCCACACAGCGAGGTCGATGAGCTGAATGAGGCCAACAACGTGCGGCGCCGGATAGGCCTCGATCACTCGGTCCTGCATGTTGTGACCGCCGAGGAGGGCTCGAATGACACGCGCGCCACGGCTCAGGCCGTATTGCCGACGAGCCGTATTGCCGGTCGCATCGACTTGCCGGGAGACGTGGACTTCTTCACAATCGAGGTGGCGGAACCTGGCCGCCTGTCGGTTGACCTGGGAGCCGCGGGCGGACTTTGGGACGGCCGCATGGAACTCTACGGACCCGGCGGCCGGCTGCTCATGATGTCGGATGACCGCGATGCGAGCAGCCGCGATCCGCGCATGGTGCAGCACCTCCTGCCGGGGCAATACTGGATCGCCGTCCGCGCGGCGGTGCCCGGCGTCGGCGCGAGCGAGTATGCCCTTGCCCTCGACTTCCTCCCGGCGATTGCGCCGTTCGAGAACTACGGACCCCACGATTCCGCTCATCTGGCCACCGGAGACTTCGACGGCGACGGCCGCCTCGACCTCGCCGTCCATACGGGCACGGCGCCGGAGATTCGGATTTTGCGCGGGCTTGGGGACGGAACTTTTTCGGAGATCGCGAGGTCTGTGCTCCGATACGGGTACCTGACGGACCTCGCCGCTGCCGACCTGAACCGGGACGGTTTGGCCGATGTGATCACCGTTTATAACACGAATGATCAGATTGGCGTTCTGCTCGCGCGGAGCGACGGCGGCCTTGCGGAGGAGCGGCGGTTTTCCGTCGGGTGGGAACCCCGATCGTTGGCCATCGGCGATTTCGATTGGGATGGAGCCGTCGATCTGGCAGTTGCAAATTCCGAGTCCGGGGATATTTCCGTCCTGGCGGGCCGCGGCGACGGAACATTCTACCCGGAACGGCGCCTTGCTGCCGCTTCGTATCCCACCGGCATTGTCAGCGCCGATTTTAACGGCGACGGTCACCTGGACATCGCGACGCTGGAACACGACAATCCGAAGGAGTGGCGCGAGTTTCGTACCACGGTCATTGCCGCCAATGGAGACGGCACGTTCGGCGATCCGCACGTGCTGGCTGCGCCATGGGGTAGCGAGCGAATTGCCGCCGACGACTACAATGGCGACGGCCGCTCGGATCTGCTCTTCTCCGGATACAACGAGTCCCATTTATGGCTCGGCCGCGGCGACGGGACCTTCCAGCAGACCGAGGCGTTCAGCCTCTCGCGATATTCTGTTCCGATTGCCGCCGGGGACTTCGACGGAGACGGCCCCGTGGAGATCGCGGTTCCCGAAAACGGGGATGATTCGGGATGGATTTCCATCTACTCCACGGCGGCCGACGGCAGCGTGAGCATGGGTCACCGGTATCGCGTGGGCGGCGATCCCATTGACATCGCTGCAGGGGATTTTGACGGCGATGGCCATCTCGATCTGGCCGCGGCAAGCTCGCTGCAGGGCGGCATCTCCGTTCTCCTGGGGCTCGGCGACGGGACCTTTCAAGGCGAAGAAGGCGAGGGCGTCGGACGAGGCCCTGTCGCGATAGCGGGCGGCGATTTCAACGGCGACGGTTTCGTCGATCTCGCCACACTCAACCATGTCTTCCGGAATGAGTACCGGCACACGGACGTGAGCATCCTCCTCGGCCTCGGCAACGGGACCTTCCGCCCGGAGTACCGGCTTGCCTCGAAGCCCGCCTTTGTTGCGGGACCAATCCTCGTCGAGGATCTGAATCGCGACGGCCGTTCCGACCTCGTGTACGCCAAGCAAGTGCCCGAACAACAATCCGACCACCTCCAGGTCCGATTGGGGCTCGGCAACGGCGGCTTCACGGAGGAAAAGCATTACGCCGTGCGTGGGGGGCCACTTGGGATCGTCGCCGCCGATCTCAATCAGGACGGCTATCCCGATCTGGCCGTGACCGACGCCGCATCCGGCATTTGGATTCTCCTCGGCGCCATTGACGGCACGTTCTCGAAACAGATTCTCCTCGCCCAGGACCGGTGGCTCTATGCAATCACGGTTGCGGACCTCGATGGGGATGGCTATCTGGATGTTGCCGCCACGGGCATCGCTTCCGACACGGTATCCGTTTTCTTTGGCGACAAGGACGTGACTTTCGCGCGCAGCGCGACGTTCGACGTCGGCCATCGGCCCATGGGGATCCTCGCGATCGACCTCACCGGCGACGACCTCTTGGACCTCTTGGTGGCCAACAGCGGCCTTTCAGAAAATCTGGTGTGGGCGGAAGAACAAGGCAGCCTCTCGCTTCTGGTGCAAACCGAGCCGGGCGCCTTTCGTGAAGATCGCTTTGGCGTCCGGGTCTATACTCCGCAGACGCTGGTCCGCGGAGACCTCAACGGCGACGGCTGGCAGGATGTCCTTGTCTCGGGCGCGGGGGCGTGGCTTGGTTCCACACTGGTTCCAGGCCACTCGGTGCTCTTCGGAATGTACGGAACAAGCTGGTATGAAGAGACCGACCTCGGGCTTCTCGTCCAGGCGGGTCCGACCGCTCCCGTGCTGGCCGATTTCAATCGCGACGGCCGCCTGGATGTGGCGTACGCCCTGGAGGCGGACGACGCAGTGAAGGTCTTTCTTGGTGTCCACGAGGGATCCATTGAACATCCTATTGAACATCCGTACGCCTCTGTCCCAGTCCCGGCTTTCATCGACGCAACGGACTTTTCGCCCCGCTCGAATTCGGCTGAACCGATCGTCGAGGACATCAACGGGGACGCGACGGCGGATGTCGTCCTGATCAACCAGAGCGGCGGGATCCTCGTTCGCGCCGGGATGCCCGGCCGGCCCGGGGCCTACGCTCCGCCCGTGCTCGTCAATTCGGAAACGCCAGCTCGATCGGTCGATGTCGTGGAAGTCCGCGGCCAGCGGTTGCTGGCGGCCATTGACCAGACGGGGAGGACCGCTGACCGCGATTCCGTCTCCCTGTACACCTTGGACGGCGAGTGCGTGGGCCGGTTCGACACGGGCCGGTACTCTCTGCGCATCGCGGCCGCCGATCTCAACGGCGATCGGCTCGAGGACATGGTCGTCGCTAATGCCCTTTCCGGCGACCTCTCCCTGTTTCTCGGAACGCGGTCCGGAGGTTTCTCTTCTCAGCCGCCGGTGGCAGTCGGCGTGGGCGTATCAGACATCGAACTGATCGATCTGGACGGGTCCGGCAGCATCGACATCCTTGCGGCCAACGAAATGACAGGCCAGGTAACGCTGCTCGTCAACCAGGGTGGCGCGACGTTCGATGCTCAGCCGTACCGTGCCGGCAGCGGCACGTACGGCCTGGCCGGCACGGATGGCGACTGGAGCGTGCGGTCGCTGGCGAAAACCGCCTCGCTAGCGACCGCCGATTTCAACGGGGACGGCCTGCCCGACGTGGTTGCGGCCAATGCCGGCTCCAATTCCGTTGCCCTGCTGTCGGGCAAGGCATCCGGCACGCTCGTCGATCCCTGGATGTTCCCCGCTTCCGCGCCGCCGGTGGTTATCACGACGGGCGATCTCAATCGCGACGGGCGCCAGGATCTGGCCGTTCTCTATGCGGAGGGCCGTGGAATCGGCGTGTTGTTGGGCGATGCGCAGGGGGGCTTCCGCGAGGCCCCGGCCGTGGACGCCAGCAGCGACCCGGCCGGATTGACGCTTGCCGAGGTTACCGGCGACGCAAACTTGGATCTCCTCGTAAGCAATGCTTACGGTGATCTGCTCATTCTCCCCGGCAACGGCGACGGCACGTTCCAGCCCTTCCTTCGCGCCGGCCGCGACGTGGCCCTGGCCGCCGTGGACGTCAACGGCGACGGAGAGAAGGATTGGATCCTCGCTAACGAAACGCGCGACCGTGTCATCGTCGAAATTGCCGGCAAAGGACAGACGTTCGCGCAGGGCCGCGAGGATGGCTTGCTGGCTCCCGGCGCCGTGCTCGTCGAGGACCTGGATGCCGACGGCCATGCGGAGATCGTCGTGGCCAACGGCGGGGGAAACAACGTGCTGGTCTATCGCGGCCTTGCCGATGGCCAATTCGAGCCCGCCCGTGCCTTCGCCACCGGGACCAATCCCACGGCCGTTACCGCGAAGGACCTCGACGGCGACGGACGGCTGGACCTGGCCGTCACCAACGGCGGGTCGAACGATGTTTCCGTCCTGCTTGGCGATCCCGAGCAGTTCTTGAAGCCGGGGGTGCGATTGAGCGCCGGATACGGGCCCGCGGACATCGAGGCCGGTGATTTCACCGGCGACGGGTTCGCCGACCTTGTGGTGAGCAATGTTTACTCCAACGACGCTTATCTCCTGGCCGGCCTGGGCAGCGGCTTCTTCAACGACCGCACGCCTACGATCTTTCCCACCGGGGCCGGGCCGAGTAAGCTGCTGGTCGGCGAGTTCGATCCCCTTCCCGGGCTTGACCTGGTGAGCATCAACCGGCTGTCCAGTACGATCACTCACTACTCCAACTTCGACTTGAGCCTGGGAAAGACGTTTGCCTCGGGGGGGCTCAGCCCGGCGGACGCCCTGGCAGGCGATTTGAACGGCGATGCCTTTACCGACCTGCTGGTGGCGAATGCAGGAAGCGGCGGGTTGGCGCTGTTCCTGGGCGGCAGCAGCGGCCTGGTGCTGGAGGGCTCCTACACTTCCAGCGAACTCTTGGCTCCCGCGGCCCTGGCGCTTGCCGGATTCGGCGAGATGGGAGAGATCAATCTCTGGGTGGTCAACGAAGGCGACGAGGTGGTGACCCCGTTTTCCTTCGCGATTCGTGAAGACTCCGGTGCGTCGCCGCCAGCGATGGGTTTCGGGCTGATCACCCTTGCCGCCTCTTTCGCCAGGTTCGTCGGCGCGGCGATCCTTGAAGTCTTCGCGCTGGGCGGATTTCTCGACGTGTTTGCGACGGAAACGCCTTCGGACCGCGAGGGCGGCGAGGCGGCGTCCCGGTCGGGCATCTCGGAGGCCGCAGGGTCGGGGAGCCAGGCGGACCGTCTGCTTTCGGATCTGCTCGGCTATTTCGTCGAGATCGTCAGCGCCGGCAACGATCTCGTCGATGCACTGGAGGAATCGGTCGCGGAGTTCGTCGAGCGGGCTCGCGAGGGGCGACTTTCGGAGTGGCTGCAGAGGTGGTTGGAAAAACTCCGTGAAGCTCTTGGACCATGGTTCCCTCAGCTCGAACAAGATCCCTCGCGCCGGACCGATCCGCAGCAGGCGATTCCGCCGGCCGCCGCCGATGCCGCGATGATGGAATCGGAACCGGCGGATGTTCGCGGTTCCGAGCCTGGCGACTCAGAGGAAGGACTTTCCGCGGAAGTGATTGACGCGGCGCTCGGTGAAGAGGTTTTGTGGACGTTGGACATTGCCTGGGAACCGTGCGGGCCGGCGAGTTCGGCGTGGCGGCCTGCCGCCGTCGACCAGGTCCTGCGCCTCGAAGGTTTCCTCGCCGGCCTGCTGCCTGGGGCAATCCACCGATGGAGATGGCAAGACGATCGGCCCGAGAATCCAGGCAAGGGGCCGTGTGCGGCGGAGCCGGAGTGTGGCGGTGAGGGCGTGGCGTCTTCCTCAGGCGTCGAGGCGAGGACGCTCTTGCGAGCAAGCGTCCAAACGCGAGAACGGGCGCTGACAGTTCTCGTCTTTGTCTTGGCGCACGTGACCTTTCGAGCTCGTGAAAGAGTTGGGAAGGGCACCTCACAGACCGCGGATTTTGCCGTTTTTTCCGGGTCGCAGCTCGGAGCCGGTCCCATTGCTTCACAAGCGGTCCGTAGATCAGGGGACCGAGCGGATGCGAGAATAGGCCGTCGGCAAAGGACTCGCTGGCACCGGCCGCGCGCGCCACCCGGCAAGGGGACAATCGGTATGATTCCACAGTCTCGCGTGATGCCGGATGGTGCAGGGCTTGCACGCAGCTTCGCTGGCCCGGCTTGGGGCCGGGGAGTACAACGATGAGCGACGAGACCGAATTCTTCGTGGACGGTCTGCCGGCGAAAGGCGAGCCGGCGGCCGGCGCGGACATCGATGCCGTGGGCCGGCAGTTCGCGAAGGCTTGGGAGACGGCGCTGGAGCAGGATCTGCCCGGGCCTCTGCTTGAGAGCTACCTCCAGGGCGTTGAGGCCGGTTCGGTCTCGGATCTGGTCCGACGGCTGGTTCTGATCGACGTTGAATTCCGGCAACAGCGGCATCAGCAGCCCGAGGCCAAGGAGTACCTGGAACGACTGCCCCGGTTCGCACGCGAGTTGCAGAGTGTTTTCGGGGGTGTTGAGGGCCCGTCGGCCACACTGCCGTCGGTCGACGGGCTGCGCACGGCGAAGGTTGTGGAAACATTGGACTTCTCGGCAGGGCTGCGGGTCCGCTGTCCGCGATGCCACGGCTCGGTGGTCCTGGCGGACGACAAGCCGCTGTCGGAAATCGCCTGCGCCAGTTGCGGCAGCGCCTTTACGGTCGCCGGAGACGAGGCACTGGCCTACCAGGCCGACGACGGCTCGCTCCGCCGGCGGCAGCGGCTCGGGCAGTTCGAGCTTCTCGAGCAGTTGGGCGCCGGCGCGTTCGGCTCCGTCTGGAAGGCGAAAGACACCGAGCTGGACCGCGTCGTGGCGATCAAGATTCCGCGGCAGGGGCAACTGAACGAAGCCGAGTCGGAGAAGTTCATTCGCGAGGCGCGAGCGGCCGGGCAGTTCCGCCATCCCAACATCGTCAGCGTCCACGAGATCGGGCGCGAAGGCCCGCTGATCTACATCGTCAGCGACTTCATCGAGGGGTCGCCGCTGGACGACTGGCTGGGGACGCAGAAGGTCGCGCGCCGCGAGGCGTCGCTGTTGTGCGTGAAGATCGCCCGCGCCCTGGAGTGCGCCCACCAGCACGGCGTGATCCACCGGGACTTGAAGCCGGCGAATATTCTAATCGACCGCAACGGTGAACCCTATGTGACCGATTTCGGACTGGCCAAGCGGGAGGCGGGCGAGGTCAGCCGCACGGTCGAGGGCCAGATTCTCGGCACGCCGGCCTACATGTCGCCGGAGCAGGCCCGCGGGGAAGGGCACCGCGTGGACCGCCGCACCGACGTCTACTCGCTGGGAGTGGTGCTCTTCGAGATGTTGACGGGGGAACGGCCGTTCCGCGGCGACGTCCGCATGGTGTTGAAGCAGGTGATCGAGGACGAGCCGCCGCGCCCGCGAAGGCTCGATGCGAGGATTCCTCGCGACCTGGAAACCATTTGCCTCAAATGTCTGGAGAAGTCGCCCGCCAAACGCTATGCCACGGCGGCGGACGTGGCGGACGAACTGGAGCGATTTGTCCGCGGCGAACCGATCCGGGCGCGCCGGATCGGCCCCACGGGACGCACCTGGCGATGGGCGCGCCGCAATCCGGCCATCGCGGCGGCGCTGGCCGCCACGTTCTTGATCCTGGCAGTCAGCACGGCCGTTTCCACCTCGTTTGCCATCAAGGCAAGACTCGAGCAGCGGCGGCGCGTGGAGACGCTCGTTCAGGCCCTGGGGACGGCGGAGGCGGAATCGCTGAGCTTGATCCTCGAGAGCCTGCGCCCGTTCCGCGACGAGGTCCTGCCGACGCTTCAGGGGCTTGCCCATTCCGACTCCGCCACGCCCCGGCAGCGGACGCGGATGGCCGCCGCGGAACTCGTGCTCGGACGGCAGGCGGACCGCCGGGAACTCCTGGACTTGTTGAGCGAACGGCTATTGGAAGCCGATGCGGACGAATTCCTCGTGCTGCGGGACCTGCTCAAGCCTTATCACGCCCAGACGGCCGACTGGTTTTGGGAGCGTGCGGCGGGGGCCAAGGTCGGCCGCTCGGAGACTTTCCGAGCGGCCTGCGCGTTGGCGCTGTTGGATCCGAAGCGTCCCGGCTGGGATGCGATCGCCGCGGACGTGGCCGCACTGCTTCTGTCGCAGGATTCGCTGGAACTGCCCGACTGGATCGCCGCACTGCGGCCGGTGGCGGGCAAGCTCCGCGCGCCGCTCCGCGAATCGTTCCTCCACGGCCAAGAGCGCGAAGAGCGGGTCCTGGCGGCCGTCGTGCTTCCTGAATTGTGCGGGGAGGCTCCTTTGCTGGTTGAACTGGTTTCGCGAGCCGAGCCCGCCCAACTCCCCTTTCTGTTGCGTGCGGTCCAGCGGCATCGCGAGGCGGTCCTGCCGCTCTTCCTGGCCGGATTCGAGGGGAAACCGATACCCTCGGGCACGGCCACACCGCCGCTCGACGAGCCTGGCAGCGCCGAGAGCAATATGGCCGTAGCGCTGTTGGCCCTGGGGCAAGAAGGCCGGGTCTGGCCGAAGTTGAGCCGCACAAGCGATCCGTCCGTCCGCACGGAAATTATTCATCGGATCGCACCGGCGGACATCCCGGCGAGAATCCTTGCCGAGCGGCTCTCGAAGGAAGAAGACGCGGGGGGCCTCGAGGCGTTGCTCCTCAGCCTGGGAGAGTATCGAATCGCACAGGTCCGTGCTCTCGAGCGACGCGCCCTCGCGCCGCCCATCACGCGTTTATTCGCGGAGCACGCCGACCCGGGCGTCCACTCTGCGGCGTGGTGGCTTCTGCGGAAATGGGACGCGACGGACGAAGCGGTTGCGATGATCGAGCAGTGGAAAGGAAAGGCCCCCGGCTCTTCGCGGGATTGGTATGTCAATCGCGCCGGGCAGACGCTGGCCGTGGTGCGCGGCCCGGTCGTGTTTCGCATGGGATCGCCCGAGGAGGAAGAAGACCGGGTCTGGGTGGAATGGCCGCATCAGCACAAGATACCGCGGTCGTTTGCCATAGGCGTCTGCGAAGTGACGGTGGAGGAGTATCTCCGCTTTGACCCGGACCACGAATACGAGTCGAAGTACTGCTCCACGCCGGATTGCCCGATTCTCGACGTCACCTGGTTCGACGCCGCGCGCTACTGCCGCTGGTTGAGCCGGCAGGAAGGGATTGCCGAGGACCAGATGTGTTTTCCGCCCTTGGACCAGATCGATCCCGACCGGCCGCTCAAACTGCCCGGCAACGTGCTGGAACGCACCGGTTACCGTCTGCCGACGGCCGGCGAATGGGAATACGCCGCGCGGGCGGGCGCGGCGACCAGCCGCTTCTTCGGCAGCGACCAACGCCGGCTGGCGGACTATGCCTGGTGCCAGGCCAGTTCGACGGGCCGCAGCCATCCCGTGGCGACCTTGAAACCGAACGGCTTGGGCCTGTTCGACGTGCTGGGAAACGCGATGGAATGGTGCCAGAACTGGTACTTCGACGATTATCCACCCGCCGGCACGGACGGGATCTTCGTGGATGGAAGCGATTCCCGACCGGGCTTCATGTACGAACTGCGGGGAGGAGGATACCTGAGCGAACCGCTGGCCGTGCGTCTGGCCGATCGCGACAATGATGTTCCGGCGAAGAAGAGCTACGAGTTCGGCTTCCGGATCGCCAGGACGATTCAGGATGCGGCCGAGCCGCGGCCGGAGGGGACAGGGCGGGGAAATGATGGGGTGATGGAACCATGAGCAGTCAGCCGCGAGCGGTGCCGCCTTCCACGGTGGAGATCTTGTTGTTCTTGGACCGCCTGGACAGCCTCGAAAAGGCCCACGGATTTTCGCTTCTTTCCCTCTCCGGCTCGCATCCGTGGTGCGGCGCTGCCATCCGTGGGCCTTTACGGGCCTGAAGATGCAGGTAAACTGAACGAGCCATCCATGTGCGTACGGTGGTGAAACGTAGGACATTCTCGAAAAGGACACCCGCAACGACCCGATGGAGACACACGATGAAGCCTCGAACGCTCACGCTCGCCCTCATTGTCGCGCTGGGACTGATTGGGAAGTCCGTTCGATCATCCGAGCCGTCCACGACGGCGGTTCCCGACCCGCGGCACATCAGCAACGGCTGGAACATCCCGAGCGAGGGCTATGCCGACCAGCCTTACCTCGTCAAGACGGATGACGGGGCGTGGTTGTGCGTGATGACGACGGGCAAGGGAGTCGAGGGCGCCGGCGGCCAGCACGTCGTCTCGATGCGGAGCACCGACAAGGGGCGGACGTGGTCGGACCTTGTCCCGATCGAGCCGGCCGACGGGCCGGAGGCGAGCTACGCCGTGCTCTTGAAGGTGCCCGGCGGGCGGATCTATGTTTTCTACAACCACAATACCGACCGGGTCGCCGAGGTGAAGCGCGAGGACAGCGGCGTGTACAAGCGCGTGGACTCGCTGGGCCACTATGTCTTCAAGTACAGCGACGACCACGGCCGAACCTGGTCGGCAAAACGTTTCGATGTGCCGATCCGCGAGTTCGAGTGCGACCGCAACAACGTCTACGGCGGGCGGCTGCGGTTCTTCTGGAACGTCGGCCGGCCGTTGATCGTGGGCGACGAGGCGATCATGGTGATCCACAAGGTCGGCGCCATGGGCCCCGGCTTCTTCTCGCAGTCCGAGGGCGCTTTCTTCAAGAGCGGCAACATCCTCAAGGAAAGCGATCCGGAAAAGCTCACGTTCGAGACGCTGCCCGACGGCGATATCGGCCTGCGGACGCCGCCGGGCGGGGGGCGCGTCGCGGAAGAGCAGAGCATCGTCGCCCTGAGCGACGGCTCGCTCTACTGCGTCTATCGGACGGTGGACGGCTGGCCGGCGTGTGCCTACAGCCGCGACGGAGGGCATACGTGGACCGCACCCGCCTACGCGAGCTACGCGCCCGGCGGCCGCCGCATCAAGCATCCGCGCGCGGCGAATTTCGCGTGGAAGTGCTCGAACGGAAAGTATCTCTACTGGTTTCACAACCACGGCGGGCCCGCTGTCGGCAAGATGGCGGCGGATTTCAGCGGGCGCTCGGGCAGCCCCTACGACGACCGGAATCCCGCTTGGATCGTCGCCGGCATCGAACGCGACTCGCCCGCGGGCAAAGTCATGCACTGGTCGCAGCCGGAGATCCTGCTCTACGACGACGATCCTTACATCCGGATGAGCTATCCCGACCTGCTGGAGGACGACGGCAAGTTCTACATCACGGAAACCCAGAAGAACATCGGCCGCGTTCACGAAATCCCCGGGCCGTTGCTCGACGGGCTGTTCAACCAGTTCGACAACCGGAAACCGGCAACCGACAAACTGGCGACGGACCTTTCGGCCCCCGCGACGCTCAAGCCCGAAGTGCCGATGCCCAAGCTGCCGGAGTTTTCCATCCGCGACAACACGCGGGCCGACTATGGCGGAAAGGACCTGCGGGGCGGCTTCAGTCTGGACCTGTGGCTCGAGCTTGACTCGCTGAGCCCGGGCCAGGCGATACTCGACAGCCGCAACGAAGCCGGCAAGGGGCTCCTGCTGTCGACCGCCGAACCCGGCGCCCTCCGCATTACGCTTCATGACGGCCGGCAGGAGTCGAGTTGGGAGTGCGACCGCGGCGCGATTCAGGCCGGCAAGCTCCACCACATGGTCGTCTCGGTGGACGGCGGCCCGAAGATCATCACGTTCGTGGTGGACGGCGTCCTCTGCGACGGCGGCGACGATCGCCAGTTCGGATGGGGCCGCTTCAGTCCGACGCTGCGCGCGCCGAACGGGTCTGCGACGGTGAAGGTGGCGGGCTGCGTCCGATCGTTGCGTGTCTACACGCGGGCGATCACCACCAGCCAGGCTGTCGGTAATTTCCGGGCGGGCCTGGCGCGATGAGGAAAGGCGGATCGGCATGAATACCTCCTCGCCCCTGCCTCCTCAGACATTCGGTGCCAGACTCCTGCGCATCGGTCCCGGCATGCTCCTGGCCGCGGCGGCGATCGGATCGGGAGAACTGATCCTGACTCCCCGGGCAGGAGCGCTCTACGGGCTTTCGGTGGGATGGGTGATCCTGGTGTCGATCCTTTATAAGCTGGCGCTCACGCTGGGGCTGGCCCGCTACACGATCGCCACAGGGGAGGACATCTTCGAGGGCTTTTCGCATCTGCCGGGGCCGCGCAACTGGTTCGTGGGGGTGCTGGTCGCCGTGTTCTTGCTGGGGGCGGTCGGCTATTCGGGGATCGCATTGGCCTGCGGTTCGGCCCTGTTTGCATTGTGTCCCGCGCTGTCGATGATCCAATGGGCCGTGCTTGTGGTAGGGGCGGTGTTTCTTCTGTTGCTCCGAGGCGCCTATGGGGCGGTGGAAAAGGTCGCCTTCGCCCTGGCGCTGACTTTGATCGCCGGCGTGCTGTACAGCCTGGCCGTACTCAATCCGGCATGGAGTTGGGTGGTGCACGAGAGCGTCCCCCGGATGCCGCCCGGCTCCGGCCAGACGCTCATCAGCCTCTTGGGGTGGACGGCGGGCGGCGTATCGACCCTCATTTACAGCTTCTGGATCCTGGAGAAGGGCTACGCGATTCCTCGCGGCGATCTTGCGGTGGAAACCGACGGATGCCGGAGCAAAGAGGATTTTCAGCAATGGCTCTCCGTGGCGCGGATGGATGCCCTGCTGTCCTACGCGATGATGATGGTCGTGTCGCTGGCATTTTTGGCGATCGGATCGATCACGTTGGGCACGGCGGGCCCGGACGGCGGCCCGTTGGTGCCCTCGCGCGAAGAGACGACGTCGGTACTCTCGCGGATGCTCACCGAGGCGGCTGGTCCCCGGGCGCGCTACATCTTCCTGGTCGCCGCCCTGGCGATCCTTTCCTCGACCGTTCTTGGATGCGTCGACGGCAAGGCGCGGGGGCTGCGGACGGCCGTCCACTTGATCGCTCCGAGGTCCCGACGATGGTCCGATCCGGCATGGTATCGGCTGGGCATCTCGCTGCTCTGCCTGATCATCTTCGCCTTGCTTTTCACGGGGGAACCGGTGGTGCTCATCATGCTAACCTCGGCGTTGGAGGCCCCCGTCCTCTCGCTCTCGGCCGTGATGCTCGTGTATCTGCTCCACACCAGGCTGCCTCGCGAGTATCGGCCCGGGGTCGCGTGGCACATCGTGATCGTGGCCGGAACCGTAACGTACTTCGCACTTTCGATCCAGGCGCTCGTCACGACCATCGCCGGCTTCCGGACGTAGGACCGGCCTGGCACGGGGCCCGGAGTGGGTGCGTAAGAAGAGTGCGGTTCGGCCGGCGCATCCGGATGCGATTTCTGTTCCATCGAGCGGGAACGATCCTGAACATCTATTTCCGAGCCCCCTGCCGGCCGTTCCGGCAGGGGCTGTCGTGTCCGATTCGATTGTCAAAGAGCTATTTCAGCGAGTGGAGAGGACATCCGACGGATTTGGCGCGTGGGCGAACAAACTGCGGCGGACGGTCATTCGTTGTTGCTCATTGGTCATTAGTCATCGGAAATTCGAAACTTGAGCGACCCTGCCGCTGGGATGGACCCGCGTGCCATGCGGCCGGGCACGCAACGCATTGCGTCGGTGTTGCATGCGAAGACTCCACGACGGAAGTTGTTCCGGCGTTAGGAGTTCGGTGTGCAAGAGCCTTGGAGCCCGGCAATTGTCGCGCGGTGTGCATTACGATGGCGCGACGTGAGCAATCCGGGATCCCCGTTTCTAAACAATTTTTCTCGCTCCCAGGCTCTGCCTCGCAGCGCACTGTCTTGCAGGCTTCCTTCCATCGTTACGACGCTTCGCGTCTCCCCCTCTCCCCCCTCCCAGCCTTCTCCCACACCCGCGACGCGCTGAGCACAGCACTTGCCGCGGCGGAGCTGCGCCCGCCCGGCATCGCCTGGCAGAGACGGCAGACCACGGCAGCGACGAGGCGGACGACCCTTTTTCCCGAAATCCGCACCCCGCCGCCAGAATTTTGTTGAAATTGTGCCACTCGATTTGCTATCCTCAGAAAATCCCGAGTATCCGCAGAGCCGGCCGCAGCGGTCCGGTATCCCAAGAGCCAGCGGTTTGAAGCTAGCACTGACTCCAAATTATTCAGGAGCGGAACGGTGCTAGCACCCGAAACCGTCGTGTTTTCCGGCACCCATTCGTGCTTTGGC
>JABWBD010000175.1 GCA_013360685.1 Pirellulales bacterium | reverse complement strand
GGCGGCACGGGCTCCCGAAACAGCCGGCGAGCCGTCGGCCTCGATCCAGCCGGTCGTCCCGCCGGGCGAACCAGGGCAGGATGCTTGGGGCGCGGTCCGCCGCGACCGGATGTCGAAAATCCGTAAGACGATCGCCGCCCAGATGGTCCGCTCGGCCGCCACCGCGGTCCATCTGACCAACTTCGACGATGCCGATATCACCGAGCTGGAACAGCTCCGCAAGGGAGTGCCCAAAGGCTGGTTGGGGGCGAACGTCAAACTGACCACGATGCCCTTCGTGATGAAGGCCGTGGCAATTGCCCTGCGCCGCCACCCCATGCTCAACGCCAGCCTCGACGAAGCCGCCGAGCAGATCATCTACAAGGAATACGTCCACCTCGGTGTGGCGGTGGACACTGCCCGCGGCCTGGTCGTGCCGGTGGTCCGCAACGTCGACCGTATGACGATTCCCGAAATCGCCCGGGCGCTGGGTTCCGTGGCGGAGCGGGCCAGAGCGGTCCAGTTCGCCCTCGAAGAGCTCCGCGGCGGATCGTTCACGGTCAGCAATATGGGCGCCGTCGGCGGTACATACAGCACGCCCATCATCAACTATCCCGAAGTTGCCGTCTTGCTGTTGGGCCGTTCGCGCTGGCTCCCCGTCGTGCGGGACAACGGCGCGAGGATCGAGCCGCGGCTGATGCTGCCGTTGAGCCTCTCGTACGACCATCGCCTGGTCGACGGCGCCACGGCCGCGCGGTTCCTCAACGACGTGATCGATTACCTCCAGACCCCCGGCAAGTTGCTGCTGGCGGAGTGAGGCATTACGGAGAGGCCATGGACACACAACTCGCGGTGATCGGCGGCGGACCGGGCGGTTATGCGGCGGCGTTTCTGGCGGCCGACTTGGGCCTGCAAGCGACCATCGTCGACCTGGAGGAGCGGCTCGGAGGCGTCTGCCTCCTGCGCGGCTGCATCCCGTCGAAGGCCCTGCTCCACGTCGCCAAGGCCATGGCGGAGGCCAGGCACCTCGGTGAGTGGGGCATCCAATTCGGCGACCCCAAGATCGATGTCGGCGCCGTGCGGAGCCGCAAGGAGAAGGTCATCGCCGCGCTCACCGGCGGCCTGAAACAGATCGCCCAGAAACGCAACGTCAGGGTCGTCCGCGCCCGGGCCGTCTTTGAGAGTTCCGATACGCTTCAACTCCAACCGGTCGACGGCAAACCCATCGAGGACGACCGCCTCCGGTTCGACCATTGCATCCTGGCCACCGGCTCCAGTTCGGCGGCGGTCCCCGGCCTCGACCTGCCGAGCCGGCGCCTGATGGACTCGACCGCCGCCCTGGATCTGCCCGATGTGCCCGAATCGCTGCTGGTCATCGGCGGCGGCTATATCGGCCTGGAAATGGGGACCGTCTATGCCGCCCTGGGCAGCCGCGTCACGGTCGTCGAACTGACCGAGGGACTCCTGCCGGGGGCCGACCGCGACCTCGTCAAGCCGCTGGCCAAGAGGCTCGAAAAGGACTTCGAGGCGATCTACCTCAACACCAAGGTCGTCGGCATGAAGGAGAAGGGCAACTCGATTGAAGTGACCTTCGACAGCAATGTGGAGACGAAGAAAGAACGCTACAGCCGAGTGCTCATGTCCGTGGGCCGGCGGCCGAACAGCGCCAGTCTTGGCCTGGAGAACACCAAGGTTGAAGTCAGTCCGCAAGGGTTCGTCGTGGTGGACAGGCAGCAGCGGACCGCCGACCCGAAAGTTTTCGCCATCGGCGACGTGGCCGGCCAGCCCATGCTCGCCCACAAGGCATCCCACGAGGGGAAGGTCGCCGTCGAGGTGATCGCCGGTGAAAATGTGGAGTTCGCTCCCCGCGCGATTCCGGCGGTCGTGTTCACCGACCCGGAGGTCGCCTGGGCAGGCGTCACCGAGACCGACGCCAAGCGCGACGGCCGCAAGATCGAGGTGGTCCAATTCCCCTGGGGCGCCAGCGGCCGCGCGGTGTCCGTCGGCCGCACCGAAGGTTTGACCAAGTGGATCATCGATCCCGGCAGCGAGCGCGTCATCGGCTGCGGCATTGTCGGCGCCGGCGCCGGCGACCTGATCGCCGAGGCCGTGCTGGCCATCGAGATGGGCTGCGCCGTCCGCGACATCACCGAGTCGATTCACGCGCACCCGACGCTTTCCGAAACCCTTGGCGCCGCCGCCGAAGTCTTTTATGGTAGAGCCACGGACTTGTACCGGCCCAAGAGAGAAAGGAAGGCGGGGAGCCAACCCGGATAATCCACGGCCCTCTGCGAGTTGCCCACGGGCTGCCGAATACCAACCCGAAGCGCCAGCGGGGGCGCCCGTTGCGTCCCATTCCGTTGCGTTTCGCGCGAACTGCGGAGACGTGCATTGGCCGGCCAAAGAAATCAACCACTCGCCGGAAGTTCATTGGGACATCGTTCAACCGCGCTGGCCACTCGACGTATTGGCGGGTGGTTGAAGGAAATGCACGTCGACGTCGGAAGTCGATCATTCGGCCCGCATAGAGGGACCACACGATGCGAATCAACCTGGCGGTTGCGGCGGCACTGGTTCTCGCGACGATTCCCATGGACCAACGGGGCCGAGGGCAAGCGGCCGCCTTCTCAGAGCGCCCCTCCGGCCAGGTTGTCGATGTCCTTCCGACTCCCAAGGTTTGCCGCCTTCGGGACGGCCGACTGGTCTTGATGCATCCGGCAGGCAGCAACGATCGCCAATGCTGCATCGTTGCCCAAGGCGACGCAACGCCGGCGGCGACCCTTCTTGCCGACCGGCTCAAGGTCAAAACGGCCTCGACGCTGCCGGACGGATGCGTTCCCGTGAACTTGAGAATCGAACCGGCAGCCTCGTTCGCATCCGATCTCAATCGCGACTCCCGTCCCGAGGCGTATCGGATCGAGATCGGCACGGCCGGCGTCGATCTTCTCGCCGCCCGGCCGGAAGGCCTGCTCCGCAGCGCGGCGACGCTCTTGCAGTTGCTCCGCGTCGAGAAAGAAACCGTCTCGGTTCCTTGCCTCGAAATCACCGATTGGCCCGACTTCCGCTTTCGCTGCGCTTCCGACTGGCTGATCAACGTCGAGGCAAACCGCTGGGCGTACGATTGGGGCGACGGCCGAGAAAGGTTCCTTGCCCGCGTGAAGCGGAAGCTCGATCTTTGCTTCGACTACAAGATCAATCAGGTCTGGTTCGACGGGTTCGGTTGGAACACAGGCCGCTTTCCCGGCTATGCCGAACTGATGCGGGAGTGCAGTCGCTATGCTCGCCGGCGCGGGATCCGGCTGACGTTTGCCGGCTATGGCGGCGGTTACGGCACTTCCTACCAGCAAAGCGAGATCTATCGCTGCGGCTATTTCGGGCAGACGTTCGTCAATCGCCGCTCCTATCCGGACGGCCCGCAGTATGACTGCCGAGGCATGGAGCACGTACCCCAGAGCCGCCGCTTCGGCACATGCCTGTCCAACCAGGCGCTGTGCCAGGCAAAACTGGATGAGATGAAGCGGTTCGTCGCGGCCGTGGAACCCGGCTTCCTCTACATCCACGACATCGACACCGGCAGCTTCTCGGAAAGCGGCGAGGCATGGCTGCTGCGGTGCGAGGCGTGCCGGAAGCAGTGGCCCAGCGATGACCACGCCGACCCGCGCGGCCAGGCGGCGGCCCTGGCGTCGTGGTTCGGCCGGATCTGCGACGGACTGCAAGAAGTGACCACGGACGGCGGCTACCAGGCCAAACGCGACCTGACGGTGATCTTCATCTCGCCGCTCTACACGCACTATGTCGAGCGCCGGCCCGCCGATGTATGGGAGCGCGAGACCGAGTATTTCGTCGCGTTGAGCCGGCTCCTCGGACGGCGGCCCAACGTCCAGTTCGGTCTCCGCGAACAGTTCTACCGGCCTGCCGGAGGCAAGAAAATCGCCCATCTGCGTGCGGCCCTCGACGGCGTGGGGCACGGGCACGGGATCCATGTGATCGCCTTCGGCGGCGGCGACCACTATCAGAGCGACGACCTGGCCAACATCTCCGGCGCAATGGCCCATTTCTACGAGGGCGCCGAATCGGTCTGTCTGTCCAACGGCGGCGTCCATGAAGAGCCGGTGCAGATCCTCAACGCGGAGTTTCTCTGGTCGGGCAGTGCCCGCGGATACCGCGAGGAGCCGCCCGACGAAACCGCCGCCGTCGAACGCTTCCAGCGGATGGCGAAAGGCAGATGCCGGCCCGCGGAGGTCTTCGCGGAAGGCGGCGTCTTCCAGCGGATCTGCTGGCGGCTCTGGGGCGATAGGGCAGGAAACGAGATGTACCGGGCATACCTCGTGCCGGGCGAGTCGGGCGACGGTCCCGTGAGCCGCGTCTGGTGGACGGTGACCGCTGCAGTACGGCGGCTCAAGGCAGAATCCTTGCCCGCCGGCTTTCGGTGGGAGGACGAACACGCCCGCTGGCTCCGCCGCCTCGCAGCGACGCAATCCGCTCTGAAGCATGCCCGGAAGGCAGCCGCCCTCAGCGACCATGACGACGTCCGCTGGTTCGCCCGCTGCCTGGAGATCGGGGCCCGGTTCGCCGAGGCCGTTGCCCTGAGCGTCGAGCGGCGAATTGCCGACAAACCGGGCGCAGTGGTTCGACTGCAGGAAGTGCTCGACGATCTCGAGTCTCAAATCGCCGCTTCCGGTCCGCCCGAAAAGACGGACATTCTCGGCGGGGATCCCGGTTGCTGGCTCGAAACCCTTGCGAACCTCCGCGAGATCAACCGGCTCAAGTAAGGCGCCGGCGACCCGGTTTTCACCGCGCTCGCTGGTTCGCTTGCGGCGCGACCGTCGCGATATTCGGCGTCACGTCGGCCTCCACTTCCCCCAGCGCCCAGAGGAGCCCTCCCAGAAGGATCTGCTGGAAAATGCTATGGGCCCAGACGTCCTCGCGGTGCCCCATCGACGTGTAGAAGACGCAGGTCTTCCCGTGCAGCCGGGCCCACGTGGCCGGGTACGGCGGCCGGTTGTAACACTTCTGGTCGCCGGGCTGCTCTTTCTGCATCCCGGCGGTCTCCTGCACCAGAACCACGTGGAGATCCTTGGCGAAGTCCACGAGCGAGAACCACTCCTCCGTCATGG
The DNA here is from genome assembly GCA_013360685.1 of Pirellulales bacterium. Lineage (GTDB taxonomy): Bacteria > Planctomycetota > Planctomycetia > Pirellulales > Thermoguttaceae > JABWBD01. The sequence continues at coordinate 10,421 of JABWBD010000175.1, read as the reverse complement.
AAAACGAATCGCCGAGCCCCGCTGTTCCCGGGAATTTCGGCGAGACGATCCGCATGGTGCCGGCCTGTTGTTGGCCGTGGCCGACATATCCGGTGCCGACCACCTCCGGCAGGATGAGGAACCCCGGATGGATCGCCACCAGCGGCTTGCCGGCGCCGACGGCATCCACCAGCCGCTGCCGCCCCCGCTCGGAGATCGGCGCGCTGTGGTCCTTGCTTTCCGGCTTGAGCATATCGTCCATCGTGCCGCAACTATAAGAGACGATCGCCGCATAACCATCGAGCCCGCCGTCGAACACGCTGCCGTCCTTCGTGCAATCCGCTTCCAGCCCCGCGCGGCGTGCCAACTCGACGAACTGCGTTTCGGCGAACGAGAGTTCCTCGCCGTTGCGATGGACCACGGGATGCTCGAACAAGACACTGCGGCTGAAGAAGAGGACTCTGCGGCCGGGTTGTTTTTCCGCCGCCCGGATCCAACATCCAAGCGGCCAGGCCAGCCCGGCCGCTCCCAAAGCAGCGAGCAACTCGCGACGTTTCATGGCATCACCTGCATACAGAGGTGAGGAGTTGTCCACCCAGACGCCGGTCATCGTAACCGCACCGGCGGGTGCTGTCTACGGGGATGTACTCAGCGTGTGCGGCGAGCTTGGATTGCCAACGAGGTCGGGAGTCGTTTTCCGTGTCGGCCGGCGAGGGTCGAGAGTTGCGGGTCGAGAAAACCATCCGGCTCTCCACTCCTGGACTGGAGCCTTGGATTCGGTGCATCCAGGGGCTAAGGTATTGACGGGTCGGGTCAAGCGGGCCAAGAATGGCGGGTAGGCACGGAGACGAACGACGCCGCGGAGAGTGTTCATGTCCACTGAATTCATTGAAACGCGCACGACACGGGAGGGCATGCTGAATCTGACCATGAACGTTGGTATCGCAGATGCCGATGGAATCGCTTCGGCTTGGGTGCCGCCGGAACCTACGCTTCCGAACGAGCACGGGGCCTGTTGACGATCCCCGCGTTTTTGGGTTCAAGAGTACTTTATCGAGAGAAATCCCATGTGGAGAGCTGGGGAGGGGTGGGATGGCATCTCCACAGGGACCACGTGATTTGGTATTGTAGAGGTAGACTGCAGGCGGCCGGGTTCTCGCGTCGCCGGTCGAGTCGCGGCTACCAGCCCAGCCGTTCTTTTCATAGGGAATGGTGCATGACCGTTGAGCACTTTCAAGAGACAATCACGGCCTTGATTGAGCGGAAGCCATTTCAGCTCTTCACGGTTGAGTTAAACACCGGCGAGCAGATCAAGATCGATCACTCTCGTGCCTTGATCGCGCGAGACGGCGCCGCTGTTTTCCTAGGACCCGGCGGAGTACCCCACTTGTTCGATCACGAGAGCGTCAACCAGATCATCGTTTCGCCGGCGGACAGACAGGCCTGAAACCGACTGGCTTGCTCCAAGCCGCCAACCGCCCGGCGCGCCGCAAAAGGGCCGTAAAAGGTGACGGCCACCCAACATGGCGAATCTAGGAAACACCGCGAGACCGCAAGTGCGAAGAGATCGTGGCCGAGGCGCGTCGAATCCACCGGCGCGCCCTGGCGCTCGATTCTCACGTCGATATCGCAGGGCCGCAATACGCCACGGCGCAACTCGATCCGGGGATCGACAACACCCAATTGAAATGCGATCTGGTGAAGATGGCCGCCGGGGACGTGGACGGGGTATTTCTTGCCGCCTATCTTCCCCAAGGGGCCTGCGATGCCGACGCTTACCGCCGCGCCGGCGAGGCGGCGCGGGAGAAGATACAGTAAGTCGCCCGGTTGCTTGTCGGCGGGCAATTCGAGCGGCCGTTCGACGATCTCGTCCCAGATTGCCTTGTGGGTGCCTTGCGGATCGCGCGCGGACGGCGGTAGCAGATCGACGATCAGCATTTGGGATCAGAGTTCCTGTAGCACGTTCTCGAAATGCCGCACCGCCACGCTCGATCCGGCCTGCCACGCCCGGCGTACGGCTTCGGGAATCAACTCGCGGACGGGAATCCCGGGGAAGGTCGGACTGTCTGAGCTTTCGCGGTAGTGTTGGCCGTCAAACACATTGATCACAATCGCTTCCTCGCGGTAGATCCAAAGCTCAGGGACGCGAAGCGGTTCGTAATCTCCGGGGGTGCTCGGCGAAGTGGCGTCAACCTCCAGCGCCAGATCCGGCGGAGGATCGCTCTCCAGATCGATCCCGTTCCACTCGGTCGCAAGAACCAACCAAGGGGGCTAGGCGGCTGGCTGGATCGGGGGGTGTGGTGCGTTCCGCGTGACATGCAGTTGCGTCGGTCCGCAAGCCGCGAGGGTCTCCCGAATCATGCGGGCAATTGACGCAACGGCCGCAAGGATGAGGCGCCGGCCTTGAAATGCCCCCGAAATGGGCGTATCCTAAGATGTTCGGAACCCATCCGTTGCCCCTCGTATTGCTGAATGAAAAGGAGTGTGCCCCTGTGGCCACGGTCACCAACAACCAGACGACGCCGCTCGCCAAGCAAGCCGCCATGCAGATGACCAGCGGAGCCGATATCGTCGTTCAGTCGTTGGTCAACCACGGCGTCACCACGGTATTCGCCTACCCCGGCGGCGCCAGCATGCCGCTCCACCAGGCGCTGACACGTTTCCGCGACAAGCTCCGCGTGGTCCTGCCCCGCCATGAGCAGGGGGGCGGCTTTGCCGCACAGGGCTACGCCCGATCGACGGGCAAAGTGGGCGTTTGCTTTGCGACCAGCGGCCCCGGCGCGACGAACCTCGTGACGGCCATCGCCGACGCGAAGCTCGACAGCATTCCCATGCTCGCCATTACCGGCCAGGTGGGCACGGCGGTGATCGGTTCCGACGCCTTCCAGGAAACCCCCATCGTCGAAGTCTGCCGGAGTGTGACCAAGCACCACTACCTGGTCACGGACGTGAACGACTTGGCGCGGGTGATGCGGGAAGCCTTCCACGTGGCGACGACGGGGCGGCAGGGACCGGTGCTGATCGACCTGCCCAAGAACGTCCAGCTTGCCCAGACCGTGCCCGTCTACGATGTGCCGATGGACCTGCCGGGCTACCAGGGCGAACCGCCGCGAGCCAGTGCTGCGGAGATCCAAACCATTGCCGCGGCAATCAAACATTCCAAGCGGCCGGTGATCTATGCGGGAGGCGGCGTGATCGCCTCCGAAGCGGCCGACAAGCTCTACGCGTTGGCGGAGAAGACGCAGATCCCGGTCACGACGACCTTGATGGGATTGGGCGGATTCCCGGGCGACCATCCGCTCTCGCTCGACATGTTGGGCATGCACGGCAGCGTGTATGCCAATATGGCGGTAAGCGAGGCCGACCTCCTGCTGGCCTTCGGTGTGCGGTTCGACGACCGGGTAACCGGCAAGGTCTCCGAGTTTGCCAAGCACGGCAAGATCGTCCACGTTGATATCGACCCCTCCGAAATCAACAAGATCAAGGAAGCGAACATCCCCGTTGTCAGCGACGTCCGCTACGCGCTGGTCGAGCTGAACAAGATTGTCGAAGCCCCGGAGGACCTCAGCGAGTGGCACAAACGGATCGCTGCCTGGAAGAAAGCCGATCCGTTCAAGTATGACCGGAATTACCAGGGAATCCTGCCGCAACACGCCATCCACGAACTGTGGGAATTGACCAAGGACCGCGATGCGATCATCAGTGTCGGCGTCGGCCAGCACCAGATGTGGTCCGCCCAGTTCTACCGGTTCCGCCGGCCGCGAAGGTGGATGTCGAGCTCCGGCCTGGGGACGATGGGCTTCGGGCTGCCCGCGGCCGTCGGCGCCAAAGTGGCCAATCCCGACAGGCTCGTGATCGACATTGACGGCGACGGCAGCTTCCTGATGAACATCCAGGAAATGGCCACCTGCTTCTGCGAAAAGGTGCCGGTCAAGGTGCTCTTGTTGAACAATCAGCACCTCGGGATGGTCGTGCAATGGGAAGATCGGTTCCATGCGTCGAACCGTGCCCACACGTACCTCGGTCCGATCGACCACCCCGAGGCGATCGGCCGCGGCAAGGGAATCGGTCCGGAGGAGCGTTATCCCGACTTCATCACGATCGCCAAGGGATTCGGCTGGCAGGCTCGCCACGTGATGAAAAAGTCGGAACTGGTGGATGGCCTGAAAGAGATGATCGCGTCGGACGATCCGTTCCTTCTCGACGTTGCGGTCCCCTACCAGGAGCACGTGCTGCCGATGATTCCCTCGGGCATGACCGTGCGGGAATTGATCAAGGAATAGGAGCCTGGCAAACGCGGGTTCTCTGTCTTCCGGCAGTCCGGCAGGTTGCGCACTGTCCCAGCCTAGCCAATCTTCCTGAACTAACAAGTGTGCGGGACTGCTTGACAAGTTCTATGGATTGAGGAGAATGGCGGCATCTGCTCCGGGGGAGGCGACGGGAGGGAGCGAGTGTCGGCGGCAGATGTCGTGGCCGGGACGGCCCCCCCTCGGTTGAATCCATACCGCATCCTCGTCAAACCAAGGTCGGCGAGAGCCGGCGGCTTTCGCCGACCTTCTCGGGCAATGTCTCTGGCACTCCTCGCGCTGGGTTCGAACCTCGGCGACCGTCGCGCGATCCTGGATGCGGCCATCGGACTGCTTGCCCGGCACGATGCTGTCCGTGTCGCGCGTGTCAGCCGCTGGCACGAGACGTTCCCAGTGGGCGGTCCTGCGGGCCAGCCGTTATTCCTCAACGGCGCTGCCCTGCTGGAGACCTTGCTCGCGCCGCACGGCCTTCTTTCCCTGCTCATTCAGGTCGAAACCGATTTGGGTCGGCTCCGTGTGGAGCGTTGGGGAAAGAGGACTCTCGATCTCGATCTGCTGTTGTACGACGACGTGGTCTTGGAGACTCCGGAGCTTGTTGTGCCTCATCCTCGGATGGCGTGGCGGCGGTTCGTGCTGGAGCCGGCGGCGGAAATCGCCCCCTCGATGTCCCATCCCAAGATCGGCTGGACGATCCGCCGGCTGCTGGATCACCTGAACTCGGCGGCGGATTATGTCGCGATCACGGGAACGGCCGCGACCGGCAAGACCTTGTTGGCCGAGCGACTTGCGAAAGCAGAATCCGCCCGGCTCCTCGCCGAAGACGTGGATCCAGAGCGGCTGGCGGCATTCTACCGAGATCCGGCTGGTGCCGGCTGGGAGATGGAGCTAGAATTCTTTTGGCAACGGGCCGACCTGCTCTCCGCGGGACGGCCCGGCTGGCAGGACCGACTCACGGTGAGCGACTTCTGGTTCGACCAGTCCAACGCGTATGCAAGCGTCTGGCTCGCTCCCGACCAGTTCGCCGAATTCCGTGAGAAATGGCAGGCTGCGCGGCGGGACGTGGTGAAGCCAAAGCTGATTGTCTTGCTCCACGCACCGCCGGAGGAGTTCCGCGCGCAGATTGAGCGTCGCGGACGGACCGGCGAACGCGACCTCCCGGCGCGCGTGCTGGAGGAGGTCGAGCGGGCGATTCGCGATGAGGCGGCTCGACCGGACCAGGGGCCGGTTTTCCTTCTGCCGAGCGGCGATATCGACCAGCTCCTGGCGGAAACCAGGGCGGCGGTGGAGTCGATGCGGTAGATTCCCGGGCCAAGACCGGCCCGACAACGTAGAACCCGTGGGCTCACATCCGGTTTTCCACTGCCCAGAACACGCGTAGCCATGCACAGACCGACCGTAGTATCCACCGTCTCTGAACTCCGCCAGGCGGTTGCAGCGGCCCACGCGGCCGGCAAACGGGTCGGCCTGGTTCCGACCATGGGAGCACTCCACGAGGGGCATCTGAGCCTGGTGCGAGCGTCGCAGGCCCAGTGCGCGTTGACCGTGGTGACGATCTATGTGAATCCGAGCCAGTTCGGTCCGGGCGAGGATTACGATCGCTATCCGCGGACGCTCCAGGCCGATCTTGATGCCCTCGATACGTGTGGCGGCGAAAGCCTCGTTTTCGTTCCGCGCAACGAGGAGGTCTATCCGCCCGGATATGCCACCTGGGTCGAAGTCGGCGAGGTGGCGGAGCCGTGGGAAGGCCAGTGCCGTCCGGGCCATTTTCGAGGCGTGGCCACGATCGTCTTGAAGCTGTTCAACATGGCGGGGGCCGACGTGGCGTATTTCGGCCAGAAAGACTATCAGCAGGTCCAGGTCATCCGCCGCATGGTCGAGGACCTGAATGTTCCGATCGAAGTCCGTATCTGCCCTACCGTGCGCGAGCCGGACGGCCTGGCCATGAGTTCCCGCAATGCTTACCTGGGCCCGGAATCGCGCCGGCAGGCCCTGCTGCTATGGAATAGCCTCTGCCTGGCTGACGAACTGGTCCGTCAGGGCTGTCGCGATGCGTCGATCATCCGGGAAAAAATGCGAGAACGGATCGAGTCGGTCCCGGACGCTCGCATCGACTACATCGCCCTGGCCGATCCCGATACCCTGCGGCCCGTGGACCAGATCTCCGGCCGGACACTGGCGGCACTCGCCGTCCGAATCGGGAACACGCGGCTGATCGACAACCGGCTCTTGGAATTGCCGGAAAAGAACGTCGCAAGGAAAACCCAAACTTAGAGGCTGGTGCCGCCGAGTGGCAACCATAGGGGAACTGCCCAATGGAATGATGGAATACTCAAGAACTATGAGGTTACCCCATCTCCCCATCTCCCCATCTCCCCATCTCCCCATCTCCCCATCTCCCCATCACCCCATCTCCCCGTCACCCCATCTCCCCGTCACCCCATCCTTCCCCCCGCCGCCTTGAGGAAATCATCGTGCTTCAGACCTTGTTTTACATACCGAACGAGATCGGCGGGGTGCCCGTATTCGGATTCGGCTTGTTGCTCGCGCTCTGGGCAATCGGCAGTGTGGTGCTGCTGGCATGGCTGGGGTGGCGCCAAGGGTGGAATGCAGATACCTGGGGCTACGTGCCGATCCTGCTGTTGATTGCAGCGGCCATCGGGTTCGTGCTTCCCCGGCTCACGGAGCCGGAAGGGCTGCCGATCCGCGGCTACGGCGTGATGCTGCTGGTTGCCCTCGTGGCGGGCACCGGCATGGCCGCCTACCGCGGCCGCCGCCTGGGAATCGACCCCGAACTGATCTTTGCCATGGCCTTTTGGCTGTTTGTGCCGGGCATCCTCGGCGCGAGGCTCTTTTATGTCGTCGAGTATTGGCGTGACTTTTCGAGGCCGACGATCGGCGGCACCCTGATCGAGATCCTGAAGGTGACCGAAGGCGGACTTGTCGTCTACGGTTCGCTCGTCGGCGGCTTCTTGGGGCTGGTGGCATTCCTTGCCAAGCACCGGCTGCCGATGCTGGCCATGTTCGACCTGCTGGCGCCGTCGGTCGTGCTCGGCATGGCCATCGGCCGGCTCGGATGCATGCTCAACGGCTGCTGTTTCGGCGGCGTGTGCGACCTCCCCTGGGCGGTGCGGTTTCCGGCCGAAAGCCCTCCACACGTCCACCAGGTGCAGCACGGCGAGACGTTTCTCTACGGACTGAAGATCCAGGGCCCGCCGGAGGCCCCGCCGGTGATCACGGCAGTGCAGCCCGGCTCGCCGGCAGAAGAGCATGGGCTCAAAGCGGGACAGACGATCACCGCGATCAACGCTCGTGCGGTCCAGACGGTCGAAGACGCCCAGTGGGCCCTGTTAAAGGCCCATCGCCACGCCTCGCAGCTCTCGGTCGCCACACAAGGGGCCCGGAAGTCGGCCGTCTGGCCCATCACTCCTCCTCCGCCGACAAGCGAACCCGTCCATCCGACGCAGCTCTATAGCGCGCTGGACTCGCTGCTGTTGTGCCTGTTTCTGATCGCCTATCATCCGTTCCGCCGCCGCGACGGCGAGTTGTTCGCCCTGTTGCTGACGCTCTATCCGATCACGCGGTTCCTGCTGGAAATCATCCGCACGGATGAAGCCTCGGTTTTCGGCACCGGCCTGAGCATCTCGCAAAATGTCAGCCTGATCGTGCTGGCCGCGGCGGTCGGCGTGTGGATCTATGTCCTGCGGCAGCCGCTAGGCACGGTATTCCCGGCCTACCAGCCGGACGGGACCTGAATCAGACTTAGCACTAAGCACCCCGCCGTCGCGACTCTCACCGGGAGTTGCCCGAGGGGTGTTCCCGGGAGTATACTGCGAATGGGGGCAACTGGGTCCGTTTTCGGCCCCGAGCAGACCGGGCCGGCACGAGGTGGCAGGCATGTCGATCATCCCATTACAATCGGTCGATTATCCCGAATCGGACGGAAAGCCCATGGGCGAGACGGATTTGCACCGTGAAGAGATGGTCCGGCTGATCAACTCGCTCAAGCGGTTTTATGCGCGCGAAATGGTCTACGTTTCAGGCGACCTCTTGCTGTTCTACGAAGAAGGGAACCCGAAAAGGTTCGTCGTTCCGGACGTGTTCGTGGTCAAGGGGATCCAACGCGGGCCCCGGCGGTCTTACAAGCTGTGGGTTGAACAGAGAACGCCGGACGTGGTGATCGAAGTGACGTCGCGGAAGACCAAAAAGGTCGACAGCACCACCAAGCCGCGTCTCTACCGTCGCCTCCGAGTGCGTGAGTATTTCTTGTTCGATCCCACCAGCGATTACCTCAACCCGCCGTTGCAGGGCTATCGTCTGGTCAACGACCGGTACGCATTGATCTCGCCGGACGCGCAAGGGGCATTGGTGAGCGAGCAACTCGGGCTGCGCTTGCAGGCGGAGTCGGCGCAAATGCCCGAGGCGGTGCCATTGCTCGAGGAGATGCAATCGCAGGGGCAGACGCAACTGGTGTTTTATCGACAGGATACGGGCCATCGCCTGCTGACGGCCGAGGAGGCTGCCGAGGCCGCCGCGGAAGCTGCTGAGGCGGCGGACGAAGCGCGGCGAGCGGCGGAAGCGGAGGTAACGCGGCTGCGTGAAGCATTGCGCCGCCGAGATAATCGCTAGCCGCGAGCGGTAGCCTGCGGCAAGAACCAACGCCAGGTGGTAAGTATGCCGGTCCGTGCCCTCAGCGAAGAACCTTTGGAGAACGACTCGCTTACTGCTTCCGAAGAAAGACAAAAGAGCAGGCTGCGAGTGTTCTGCGCCTCAGCCGCTGTCGCCCTGCTCCTCTTGCTGGCGTACGGAGGGTTCCTCGTCTGGTTCAGAATGGCGACGGACAACGCGCTGGCACGTGCCCAACGGCAATTGGGCCAGGGAAAACCGGCCGAAGCCCGCGGATCCCTGGAGTGGCTGCTCGCCATCGATCCGGGGCAGGAAGAAGCGGTGCTGCTGGCCGGAAAATGCCTGCAAGCGGAACAGCAATGGAACGCGGCCGCGGAGATGTTCGGCCGGATCGGGGTTGACTCACCCCGCCACCAAGAAGCGAGCCTTTCCCAGGCAATCACCTACGTGCACGACAGCAGGATCGAAGCGGCGGAGGATGCACTGCTGAAACACCTCGAGCGATACCCGTATCCCGGGTCGCAAGCCGCCCATGAAGAGCTGAGATGGATCTACTTTAACTTGATGCGCCGCCGCGAACTGGAACAGTATCTGAAAGCGAGCTTGGAACAACACCCGGCCGATTTCTCCCTCCTGTTTCACTTCCTCTACAGTGAGTTCCGACCGCAGGTCGCCGAGGAGGCCCTCGGGTACCTGAGACAGATCAACGAGAAACGCCCCGGACAGGCCTCCGTATTGCTCGCCTTGGGCTATGGCCAGTATCGGACCGGCGACGGGACCGCCGCCTGGCAGCAGATCCGCAAGGCCCTCGAACTTCGGCCCGCGCACCTGGAAACGCGCCTGGCAGCCGCCGAGATCCTGTTGGAGCAGGGGCAGGCCGAATCGGCGGAAACCATCGTATCGCCGTCCGAGGGCGAGTTCTCGTCCCTGGTCCAGCGGTTCCGGAGCGACGACCGCTGGTGGCGGCAGAAGAGCAGATTGGCCGAGCTTCGAGGCGACCGCGCGCAGGCACTGGAATGCCTTGAAAAAGCGCTCGCCCTGCGGCCGTTCGAGCGCGAGTACGTGTTCCACCGGAGTGTGTTGCTCCAGGCGCAAGGACGCGAAGGAGAAGCGGCCGAGAGCCGGGAGGATGCGAAACGGTTGGAGGAAAGTGAGAACCAGTTGCGATTGATCGTCCTGAGCGGCGAACTGGAACACCCCACGCGGAAACTTTGTCTCCAGGTCGCAGACAACTATGAAAAACGCGGAATGAAACTGCAGGCCGGTGGCTGGAGGCGTGTGGCAGGCCAATTCCCATGATAGGGTAAGTGGCTGTTCAAGAATGACTTAGCCGTGTGTCAGAAGCTCGAAGTTAGGAGTCAGAAGCTAGAATGAGAGGGTCGGTCGCCCGCTAATCGCTGCCGCTTCGCTATTCTGACTCCTGACTCCTGACTCCTGACTCCTGACTCCTGACTCCTGACTCCTGACTCCTGACTCCTGACTCCTGACTCCTGACTCCTGACTCCTGACTCC
>JABWBD010000174.1 GCA_013360685.1 Pirellulales bacterium | reverse complement strand
GCGGGTGGAAATCGACAATACCAGCGGGCATCTCACTGCCAGCACCAAAGGGCTGACGATCTACTATGCGAAAGGAGGCGCCGGCTACCTGATCGCATCGGCCCAAGGGGCCGGCCGGTTCGTCGTGTACGCCCGCGAGGCACCCAATCCTTATCTCACGACATTTCAGGCCAGCGGAGTCACGCTCACCGAAGGGATCGACGTGGCCAACGTTCCCCTGGGCAGCGCTTTTCCCCTGGGGGCCTTCGTGGCGCAGAACGACGACAAGGACTTTCGGCTCGTGCCCTGGGAGGACATCGCCGAGGCCGGAAACCTCTCGATCTACACCGGGCGTGTCGGGAGCGATGTTTCGGCCAGCGTCGCCACGGCGATGTTGGACGGCACGGTGGGCGACGACGGGCTGCCGGACCCTCCGGGGAACCTGGCAACGCGATGGACAAGGACCAGCGGGCCGGGGGTGGTGAACTTCGCCGACCCCTTCGCAGCGGACACGGCGGCCGCTTTCAGCGCCCTGGGGACCTACGTGCTGCGGCTGGAGGCGTCGGATGGAGTGTATTCCACTCGAGACGAGGTGACGGTGTGGGTGGGAAAAGAGACCGAACTTGGCGCCGTGGACTATTGGAGTTCCGGCGACTTGCCTCTCGGTTGGGGAGCAGCGGCGTACCGATTCGAAGCGACCCACGACGGCATTCTGACGGCCGAGCTGCGGCAGGGCTCCTCCGCGGAATCCGAACTGAGGCTCTACGCCTTGGGTCCGGCCGCCACGGCGATCGAACCTCCCTTGGAGACCGGCCGACAGCGGATCGATCTGCCCGATGCGGCGGCTGGGCAGCGCTACCTGTTGACCGTCACCGGCCTGACGTCGCCGGCCGAAGTCTGCCTGGCGAATCTGGTCGAGCAGGCCGGCGGCACGGTAACCGTGCACGGAACGCCGAGAGACGACCATTTTCTTTTCGACGTTTCCGCGGGGCACAAGGTCGCCGTCAACGGCGTGGCTTATGAATTCGCAGCGGCCCAGACGGCCGCTTTCTTCCTCGATGGACTCGGCGGCAGCGACCATGTGGAATTCGTCGGCACGAGCGAGCCCGACAATGCGACGCTCTACCCCGCCTCGGGCACGTTTTCCGGCCCGGGCTATTGGATGGCGGCCACCGGTATTGAATCGGCCGGTTTCGACGGCGCCGGCGGCGAAGACACGGTCTGGATTTGGGGTTCAAGCGGCGCCAACACCTACACAGCCAGGCCCGGCTCGGCCGAGATGACCGGCGGCGGTGTATCGGTCCGCGTCGTGGCCGATCGGATCTACGCTCGCGGCGGTGGCGGGGCCGACACGGCCACGATCTGGGACTCGCCCGGCAACGATCTCTTTGAGTTTTTCCCGATCTGGGCCCGGGTGACGGGCGAAGGGTATCTGCACAACCTCCAAGGCTTCACGACGATGATCGGCAAGGCCGCAATCGGCGTGAACGGCATCGACGCGGCGATCCTCCGCGGCTCGCCGCAGGGCGACTGGGTGAAGTCGACGACGATCACCACGCGGATGCTCACGCTCGGCGCTTGGCGCCACGCCGAAGGCTTCGATACGATCACTGCCTACGGTCGCGGCGGCAAGGACAAGCCGGACACGTTCTTGGTGCAGGATACGCCCGGCGCCGACACCCTCAAGCTAAAACCGCTGGAGACGGTCCTTGTCGGGCCGACGTACAAAGTCACGGCGTACGGGTTCGGCAGTGTCGATGCCGTGCGGGCCAACGTCAATGCGGCCGAGGACGCGGTGACCATGGAAGACTCGCCCGGAAACGATACCTTGGTCGGGAACCCGGCCTGGACGCAGATCAGCAGCGTCGGCCCGGCCTACGCGAACAAGGCAACCGGTTTCCCGTCGGTGACGGTCTACAGCACGGGCGAGGGCTTCGACCGGGCGTTTCTCTCCGATTCTACGGGGCCAACGGACACCACGGTTCGTAACGACACCTTCCTGGCGGGCAGCATTGCCAGCGAGTTATCCGCTCCGGGAGTCTACCGGATCTGGACGCGGTTTTTCGACGAGGTGCACGGCGAAGCCCGGCTCGGCCGGGACACGGCGCACCTCGTCGGCACGACCGCCGTGGACGAACTCTACGGGACAGCGGCGGAACTGCGTCTTTCCGGCAGCAACGCCAAAGGCGCATTTGTGAACCATGCCAAGGGGTTCGACGAGATCAACGCCTTGGGGATCCTCGGCACGGACGTGGCAGTGCTCTTGGATGCCGTGGTGGACACGGCAACCTACGGGCCGCCGCCGGGCGTTCCGCTGGAAACGTTGGCCCAGATCCTTTGGCTCGACCGGTTCGAGAAGATCGAGCTTCACCGGAGCGGCACGATCGAAACGACCGCTTTGGACAACATCGACACGGTCTTCGCCTACTGGGACTAGGTTCCCCGTTATTGCGAGAGGGTGCGGGTAACCCTTCCGTTCTGGACCCAGTAAACCGTATCCAGTTCCCTGGCGCCGTTGGGCCCGTAGAACACGAGCTTCACGCGCTGCGAGAAGGCGGCGGGTCCGGATCGCGTGTCCGTGTTCGCGGCGAGGCCAAGGTCGAGCGGTTCGGAGGGAAACCATTGACGGATCCGATACCGATCGCTCGGCACCCTTTGGGCAAGATACGCTTCAACGATCTGCTGGTTGGGGTCGGCGCCCAGGGAAAGGACCCCCAGGCCCTTGCCGCCATTGAGGCCGACGATGCCCAAGCCGACCATGCAGAGCAACAGGAACAGGTTGCAGACGACCATGCACGGGACGAGAAGCATCGTTCGGCGTCGTTCGGTGTTCCAAGTCATGATTTGTCCTCTTTGCGAGTCTCCGTTTCGGTTTGTGAGAGTACCTTGGCAGTAGGATCAGACGCCGGCGACCTTGAGCCCGGCCAACTCCGCGAAGGCCCGGATCGGCTCATCCCACTTGCCGGCGAGGAAGAGCTGGTGGCTGTCTTTGACATTACGGGCATCCGCCAAGCCGTTGACCTTCACCTCGACCGAAGTGCGGCAGGCGGTTGCCGCGTCGCCCTCGACGTTGTCCACGACGCGCCCGGTGCCCAATACGATGGTGTCCGGGGCGCGGAATTTCATCATGGTGATCTCCTGGCCCGGGTTCCAAAGGACCTGGAGCGCCACGCCGCTGGCGGATTCAGCCTGATTGCGGAGGACAAACGGCAGGTGCGGGTTCTCGAATCCGTCGAGCCGGGTGGGGCAAGTGCAATGCGAGCCGATGAGGGTATTGCGAAGCGTGTTGGGCGCCGGATCCTGCATGAAGCCGGGCCGGCCCAACAGCGAAGCGCTGAGCAACATGGAGACGGCGGCGTCGCCGTCGGCCTCGCAGGCGCCGACGAACCCCTCGTCCAAGAGCCGCGACCAGGCGAGGCACATGCCGCAGGCAACGCGGCGCTCCTTGAGCAATGGATAGCAGTCCACCGAAATGCCCTGGCACTTCTCGGCCTCCATCATGCGGCGAGCGACGACGTAGTTCTTGGCCGCGGCGAGAATGTCCTCCTGCTTCGGCTCGATGATCTGCCTGGCTTCCTTGCTGTAGTAATCAGCGATCGCTCGCATCTCGTCGGTCGTGTCCACCTGGGCGACGTCCGTCGTCCACGTGTCCAAGGGGACGTAGCAAAGGGTCGTCCCGAGGGATTTCACCGGCCGCTCCTCGGCGGACTTGCCGGCGATCATGCAGAGCCTGCCGCGCTTCATGTCCGAATGGGTCTTGAGCATCCTTAACCCCAGGGCCGGCCACTGGGGATCCTGCGTGGCGGCGACAAAGGTCTTGGGTACGCCGCGGAGGGCCTGAACCTGCTTCGCGAAGGCGGTTCCCAGCGGACTGAAGACCACCGCCGGCGCCTCGCCCCGGTTCTTGACGATGTAGTTCAACTTCGGCCACGACTTGATGTGCATCACGCTCAAGAAGAGGCCGTCGGGGGGCGACTGGCTGGTCTGCCGGACAAAGGCTTCGATGGAATCGGCGTCGTCCAGAGGCACGGGGCGGATTTCGAGTTCCACGCCGAGCTTCTTGGCGGCCTCGACGAGGGTTTGGGTGTACTGGTTCTGGTGGGCCTCGACGTCGTAGGAAGCCCCGGGCCAACTCATCCAATAACGGTCGCCCTCCGGTCGAAGGAAGACCGCCAGCACGCGCGGTTTCCCGGCAGGGCCTGTTTCCCCGGCAAAGAGCGAAGAAGCAAAGTCGAGAATGCCCAATTTCAACGACAAGGCCGAAGCCCCGGCCGCGCCCAGGAACTCCCGTCGGCCCAAGGTTCGCGTGCGGAGCGAAGTCTGGAGATCGCGAGTGTCCATGAGATCCTCCTTTTGCAGGTTTGGCCGGCCGCGGCAACGGGAAGTGTGGGGTGGATGAGCAAGTCCGCCGCTGGAGCGGTCGGGCGTTGGGGTAATACGTCATGCATACGCGGGACCAAAGAAATCAACAGCTACGGGTTTTCCGCAAGTCCTTTCTAAGAAATATCTTGCGTCGTAACGTCCCGACAATTGGCCCAGTAGGATCTCTCTTAGCCCATTGAATCTTTCAACGCGCGTTGAGATTTCCAGCGCCGATGTGATAGAATGGAAGGGGGGAGTGGGGTGTTGGAAAAAAGCAACCACCCGCCAAGACAGCAGAATCGTCATCCTGAGCGCAGCGAAGGATCTCTATGGGAGCCGAAATTCTTCGCTACGCTCAGAATGACCGGCGGCGGATTTTAGCATCGTGGCGGGGTGTTGGAAAAAAAGGGTGCCACTGTGGTTGAACGGCAGTTTTTTCAGTCGTTGAGCTTTCGCCTGCTCGCGCCGCTCTTTCTGACCCTGGGGGTGGTGCTCGCGGTCCACGCGATGATCAGTTTCCGCTCGACCAAGGAGGAACTGCTGAGCTTCGTCCGCGCGGACGTGGACCGTTCGAGCGGGCTGATCAAGCGGGCCACGCACGACGGCATGCTCCTGAACAAGAAAGAAGAAGTGCAGGCCACCATCGAGCGCTTGGCGCAAGGTCCGGAGATCGCCGCCATTCGCGTTTACGACAAGGACGGGGCGATCGTGATGTCGGCCCAGCAGGAGGAGATCGGGCGGCGGATTGAGCCCGACTCGGACACCTGCCTGAGTTGTCACGAGCAGCGGATGCCGAAAGACACGGCCGTGCTGGAGCGGAGGAGCCTGGCGCGGGTGGGCGACGGTCCGGAAGTGTTGCGGCATTTGTCGGTCATCGGCAACGAGGCGAGTTGCGCCACGGCGGAATGCCACGCGCATCCTCCCGACCAGCGCGTGCTGGGGGTGTTGGACCTGGAGATGTCGATGGCGCCGCTGGATGCGGCGATTCACGCCTCGCAGAGGCAATTTCTCTGGACGACCATGATCCTGGTGGGCATTCTGGGCGTAATCGTGGCGGTTTTCATCCGCCGTTTCGTGCAGCGGCCGGTGCTGAAGCTCTACGAGGGGACCCGGCGAATCGCCGAAGGGGACCTGGGGACCCGGATCGAGGTCCGCGGCGGCCACGAGTTGGCGCATCTTGCCGAGGCTTTCAACCACATGGCTGTGGAATTGAGCGACGCGCGGCGGGAAGTGACCGAGTGGTCGCAGCACCTGGAAGAGAAAGTGGTCGAAAAGACCGAGGAGCTCAGCCGGGTGCAGCGGCAAGTGCTGCACATGGAGAAAATGGCTTCGCTCGGGAAGCTTTCCGCGACGGTCGCGCACGAACTGAACAACCCGATCAGCGGAGTGCTGACGTATGCCCGGCTCGTTCGGCGCGAGATCGCCCAGCAGCCGATCGAAGCCGAGACGCGCGAAGAACTCACGCGCTACTTGACCTTGGTGGAGAAAGAATGCAAGCGGTGCGGCGCCATCGTCCAAAACCTGCTGCTTTTCGCCAGGCCCAAGGGCGCCGAGATGGCCCGCGTCGACCTCAACGAAGTGGTCGAGCACAGCCTGATGCTGGTGCGGCACCATCTGGAGGTGAGCGGGGTAAAGCTGCACAGCGAAATACTGAGCAAAGATCGCGAGCTCATCGCCGATGGGGGCCAATTGCAGCAGGCCCTGGTGGCCCTACTGGTCAACGCGGTGGAGTCGATGAAAGGGCTGGAAGACGGGAAGGCGGAGCTTTCGCTGCGTATTTCTGAAGACCGCGACGAGGTGCACATCGAAGTGGGCGACACGGGCGTGGGGATTCCCCCGCAGGTGCTGCCGCAGATTTTCGAGCCCTTCTTCTCGACGAAAGAGAAGGAGAACGGCGTCGGCCTGGGGCTGGCGGTCGTCTACGGCATCGTCCAGCGACACGGAGGACGGATCGAGGTGGATTCGAAGGTCGGCCGGGGCACGGTTTTCCATCTGCGGTTGCCGAAGCGGGCCGTGGCCAAGACCGAGCCGATTCCGGGCACAGGGCGGCGGGAAGCGACGGCCGTTGAGGAGCCAGGAGGAACCGCATGATCAGCCAACCGGGAAGCATCCTGATCGTGGACGACGAGTTTTCGGTCCGCGACTCGCTCTACCACTGGTTTCGCAAGAACGGCTACCATGTGACGGCGGTGGAGAACGCGGCCGAAGCCCTGAAGGCCCTGGAAGCGCGAAGGTACGAAGTGGTCCTCTTGGACATCAAGATGCCCGGGATGGACGGGCTCCAACTCCAGGAGCGGATCCACGGAGCCGACCCGCAATGCGCGGTGATCATGATTACGGCCTTCGCGTCCGTGGACACGGCGGTGCGGGCGCTGAAGCAAGGGGCCTTCGACTATGTCACCAAGCCGATCAATCCCGACGAACTCAGCCACCTCGTGTTTCGCGCGTTGGAGCAGCGGCGCCTGCGCGAGGAAAACGTGCAACTGCGCGAGACGCTCGACGAGGTGGTCAGCGGCGACAAGATCGTCGGCGACAGCCCTCCGATGCGGAAAGTCATGGAACTGGTCGAGCACGTCTCCAAGACCGACGCCACGGTGCTGATCCGCGGCGAGAGCGGCACGGGCAAGGAGGTCATCGCCCGCGCGATCCACGCCAGCAGCAAGCGGCGGTACCTGCCGCTTGTCTCGGTCAACTGCGGCGCCCTGCCGGAAAGCCTCTTGGAGAGCGAGCTGTTCGGGCACGAGAAGGGGGCCTTCACCGGCGCCCAGTATCGCCGCAAGGGAAAGATCGAACTGGCCGACGGCGGGACCCTGTTTCTGGACGAGGTGGGAGCGGTCAATCCGAAGATGCAGGTCGATCTCCTGCGGGTCCTGGAGACGAAGGAACTCACGCGCGTCGGCGGCACCAATCCGGTCAAGGTGGACTTCCGCGTCATCTGCGCGACGAACGAGAACCTGGAAACGGCGGTGCAGGAGGGCCGGTTCCGAGAGGACTTCTATTATCGGATCAACGTCTTCACCATCGATCTGCCGACCTTGCGGGCACGCCGATCGGACATCCCGGCGCTGGCATCTTATTTCCTCGACCGTTTCGCCCGGCAGATGGACAAGCGGATCACCGGCATCAGCCCCGAGGCGATGGAGATTCTGGCGGCCTACGACTGGCCGGGCAACGTCCGAGAACTCTCCAATGCGATCGAACGGGCCATGGTGGTAGGCAAGCCGCCGGTCATACGCCCCGACGATCTGCCTCTGCGAGGCGGATCGGATGGCGATCCCTCGACGGCCGAATCGCTCGCGGAGATGGAAAAACGCCACATCGCCGCCGTGCTCAAGCGGACCGACGGCAACATTACCCGCGCCGCCGAGATCCTCAAGGTCGATCGGGTCACGGTGTACAACAAGATCAAGAAGTACGGGCTGCGGCCTTGAGAAAGGTTCGGGGTGCCGGGTTCAGGAAAGCACCCCCTTTCAACGGCCGTTCCGAGACCGGGGCGGCGGAAATCGGCGCCCCGGTCCTGGCAGAAGTGCTGCCGGCGTCTGCTGGTGGGCGCACGTTACGGGCTGATGAAAATCTACGACGTGGAGTCGGGCAAAGCGACGCTCACCGTCGAGCAGCCGGGACTGACCTGGCTGCGATGCGTGGCCTGGAGGCCGGATGGCGAGGAGAGTTGAAGGCCCATCGTCACTTGAGGGTTTCACGAACCCACGACTGCCGTGACTCGGCGAGAGGCGGTAGCGGGGTATTTTCGCGATAGTCGATTTCACGGTGATAGAAGCCGGCGTGGAACCCTTCACGGGCCGCTGCTGGCTTCTCGGGATGATGACGCAAGAAGTCGCCTTTCGCTCTGCGAAAGCAGCGCCACTTTCGCGGAGCGAAAGGCGACTTTGGCGGTCCGTGAACGGTTGCGTTCTGTCTTACCCGCGAACCCCGGAAGGATCCATGATGTCGATGTGCATCGGGACGCAACTCGCCGGCGTTTACTCGGTCAGATCCTTGACGTCGAACGGGAGGGCCAGCCGCGCGCCGAACCCGCGCTGCCGCTCGATGATCGCCGGTGGCAGTTCGGCTTCAGGGCTCTTCTTGCGAACAGCCTTGGCTGCCGTCCGCAGGAGTTGCTCGATCTTCACCATGTTCGCCCGGACCGTGTGGACTTCCGGTTGCCAGGTCGTCTGGTGGCCGATCATCTGGGCCAACACGTTCGGGTGACGCCAACCTCGCATCTGCTCAGGCTCGCCGCAATCGTCCTCGTAGGCATTCCGCAACGCGAGCAACAGGCTGACCTTGGCCGGAGAGAACTGGACGGGATAGCGATGCCACCCCTGTTGCGCTACGAAGTAAGGAATGGTGAGGAACCCGCCGCCGCCGGTTCCCATAGGCAACACCAACGTGGGACGTGGTCGTCCGTCCTGCTCAAAGTTCGCGTTTTCATCCATCGGGTCTGTCCTCAACCTTTCGCGTCGACCTGCGGTCGCTCGCCGGGTGTCCGGCGCCGCGCGTACGCCCCTTCGACCTCAACCCCAGAGTCAAGCAAACAGGTTTGACTTACACTCCATGTACGAAAGAACCGTGCAATTACAGACTCGCGACGCACGCGAGCGGTTCGGTTCCGATCGAGAGCGCGGGAGCGGTCACCCTTCGCGCGGGCGATTGACTGGCCCCGCCGCGTCTGTTATGACACGTGCTGACGGCCGAGCGGCCCTGCAGAAGGTTGCGAGCGGGCCGGAAGCACAGGGTGGCGTTGGGCGACTGGCAGGAAACAACTTACGCGTAGGACGGCCTTCCTAGACCGTCGCGACGGCCTAGGAAGGCCGTCCTACGGGTATTCTTGCTTCCGCCGATCGCCTTGGTCACGCACGAAGTGTAAGAACGGAAGGGCTGCGGTACTCTTTTCATCAGGCAGCCAATTGCTGCCGGTGGGATAATCCAGACCTCCTCAAGGGGTAAACGAGGGATGCCAGCTATGGCCACGCTTAGCCAATACCTCGACAGCGAGCTGGCAAAGCATCTTTCGAAACGGTCCACCGCAGCTCGAAAGACGCTGCGCGACGTGCTCCTCAGCGGCTGCCAGTCCGCCGTGGACGGGATGAACAGGGCGGGGGATCCGGCTGACCCGGTCGGAGTGCTTGTGACGCAGGGCGCCGCAGTCCTGGTGCTGGCGGCCTGGCTTGCGGAGGATGTCCGGGCCGGCGGCGAGTCGCTCGAGAAGGCGACCGTCGAGAAGGTGGCCGCAATGGCGGGAAAGCACGTCCCGGAGTTTCGGCTCATGGCGGAGCTCCACGGCTTGGTTGCAGAGCAGGGCGACCTCGTGGCGGACGACTGCGTCTACTGCCGTCTGAGACAGTACGCACTGCGATTTCAAGCGGCGCTGCTGCCGACGCCGCTGCGGTACCACTTCCGCGATCTGGCGGTACTGCGGGCCCGGCTGCGCAATTTCTGCGAGCACTATGACGCGGGGCACGAAGCGATCGGTTCGCAGGCCCGTGCGCGGCTGGTGGAGAACGGGTGCGATCCCGAGGCGGCCGGTTACCTGGTGAAGCGGCTTGCCGAAGGGTTGCCCGACCGGTTGCTGACTTACACGGCACGCGAGTATGCCGCGATCGCCGAGCAAAGCCGCCAGTGGTATCCCCTGGTGCGGTTTCTTGCCGAGCGCGATTACCTTCCGGGCCCGGATCGCGACGAGATTGAAGGGCAACTGAAGGAGTTGTGCGCGCGACTGCAGCAGGCGGTGAGGCGGCGGGGCCCGCATCGCGACTTTGCCGCGGCGGCGGCCGAGGCGATTCGCACGGCCGTCGAGACTGCCGCCAACCCGGTCGTCGGGTACACGTTCGAGGAAGACTTCTTCCACTGGCTCTTCAAGAAGGCGGTGAACCACGCGCGGCGGCGCGCGGACCACCGATCGCTCGAGAGCGAGAACCTGCCGGGCCAGCCCGGTTTCACGATCGAGCAGTACCTCGGGGCCCTGGTGCGGCAGCGGGGTCGTTTCGGGCTTGTGTTGACCTTTTTTCATCGGCGCACTCGCAAGGTCCTGGTGAGGATCTGGCAGCACATGCTGGACGGCAGCCCCACGTCAGACGAGGAATTGGCCGCGGAGATCTCCGCGAAGCTGGAATGGCGCGTCGCGCCGCGGACCTTGAGCGGGTACCGGCGGCGGATCCGGCAGAAGATGGCCGCGCTGCGCTATGCGATGGACGAAGAGGAACTCGATCCGGACGGGGCCGACGGGGCGCCGGACGCGGCGATGTTCGCCTACGTCGAGTCGCATTTCGGCGATGTTGCCCCGAGTCTTCGCAGCGCCCTCTGCCAACTTGGGGCCCTGGGGCGCTTGGCACGGCGCGACGGCACAGGCGACTACGATGAGGATACCGTGCGCTGGGCCCGCTTTGCCAGGCTGCTGGTGGGCAGGCCCCTGGGGCGACCCGGCCGACGCCGGTCCCACGGCATCGGCAAGCGGCGGTTTCGTAAGATCGTGTCGCAATCCCTGCGAGGCTTGAAGTTGGGCAAGGCGGCCCCGCAACTGGTACACGAGGTCCGCCAGCGCAAGGCAAGGGCCGCGCAATGGTTAGGCCGGAATCCCGACGGGCCGGCCGAGTGCCGCCGTAGTCTTGGGCGTCGGTGGGCCTGGCTCGCCTCGCCGTGCTGGTATGCGGCCGTGCTGCTCCAGTGGCAGCCGTCCAAGACGCTGGCGACGTTTCGCCTGGGCACGGCCGAGGCCGCTGCCATCGAGAAGGCTCTTGAGGTCTGTCGTTGCGAGGCGCCCCAGCACGGGGCCGGAGATGCGGAGGCAGTCCTATGACCGAACCGGAACCCCTTCGCTCGCCTTTGCCGGCCAACCGCCTCGAAATCGAGGAGGCGCGCAGGAAAATCCTCCACTATCTGGGCGGGAAGCCGCTGGGACGTGAGGCGTTGCGCGAGGCACTCACGACCCTGAACCGCTACGACCCGGCCGAACTGGGCCGGCTGTACCAGGCGGCGATGGGCGGACTGCCGGTCGAGCCCGAAGAGTCCGTCGCGGATTGGTCCGAACGAGAGCGACTCTCCTCGGCTGCCGCGGGACATGGACTGGCGGCGCCGGAGGAGGCGGTGTATTTCCAGGCGCCCAAGAGTTCGTTGACGCTGGAGGATCTGGCGGTTGAACGGGCGGAGTGGCTGGCCTTGTCGGACCGGATCGCTTGCGCGGTCCGCCCTGCCCAGAAACGTCTCGTGCTCGTCCGCGATACGTGGCATTGGGCCAACGAGAGCCTGCGACTGCTGGACACCTTGTCCGACCAGGCCGTGCAGGCCGGCAAGCGCGTTCTCGATTGGGTGCTCGAGGCGCCGGTAGTGAATCGTTCGCAGTTGCCGGCCCCTGCATACCGCTTCGGCGAAGGGCGAGAGCCGTTGCTGGTGCTCTCGGTCGACCTGGCCGAGGCCCCGGCCAAGGTCCGCCTCGCGGTACTGCCGATCTCGCTGTCGAGCGTGGTCGAGGAACTGTGGCTATTCCGCTTCGAGTTGGACAACGGCGGCCCGGTCAAGCTGCTGCAAGTGGGAATGCGGACCGAGAGCGGCAAGACCGCCGGGATGCGGGCGCTCAGGAAGGACCGGCCTGCGGACTTCCGACTTCCGCCGCCTGCCCAGGAGCCCTATTGGGCGATGTTCGAATGGGCGGAGGCGGAGGTCCGGCGAACGAAGCAGATCGAGATCCCGGTCCGCGGCCAATCGGACGACGCCGGGCCGGCTCTGCGGGAGTGAAGGACGCGTCAGGGGGTACAGTTGATGCTGAAGTCGGCCGGCTTCTATACGTGTCAAGCCGAGGGTGCCGGGCAGAAACTCTTGACGATCGTCACCCAGTCGTCGGCGGGAGCGCCCAGTGTGGAATGGGGCGCCTGGCCGCAAGCGTTGGCAGCGCGTGCCGGCTTCGAGAGGCAGATGATCCAGCAGCTTCACCGGCCCGATCCTTGCTACCCGGCCGTGGACGCGGAAAAGATGCGGATCGCGATGGGGTGGATCGCGGGCCATGAGGCCCTGTCCAGGTCTGCCGCGGGTCAGTACGCGTTTCGCATGGACGTGGAAAGCGCCCTGTTGCTGCCGGAACTTGTCCCGCGGGATCTCGACGGAGAGGAGCCGGTCCCGCTGGACCGCCAGGGCCCGTGCTGGCGGAGCATCGAGCACGTCAGCCGGGACGACGTCCGCCATCCCGCGGGGAAATCGCTGGCGATCCTGTATCACGACAGCGAGCCGTTTCGCGAGCTCACCGACGGGGTGCGGCGCGGGCTCGACCAGCGGCTGATCGTGGACACCTTTCCGGGCTCGCTGTTGCTCCACGGCGCCGAGCACGCCACGGTCCTGCTGCAAGAGATCTTCTCCGAATATCGCGCCGTGGTATTCCTTGGGCACTTGGGAAAGGCGGACGCCAACCGCTACGGGTGGCGGCTGGCGGAGGACCGGGTGCTGCGGATGTCGGACCTGGCCGGCATCCTTGGCCAGCCGCTGGTCCGCCGTTACCGCACGACCGGGGAACCGCCGGGTGGATCGAAGCGGCGGACCAGCCTGCTTCCGGTCCCCGAGATCGTATTTTCGCCCTGTTGCCGCGGGGCGGGGCGGGATCCGGCGCGCGACGACGATCCCGGTTTGTTCTACCCGGGCGTCTTTCTCAATGCCGGGGTGGAGTGCTTTGTCGCCCCTTGGATGGACTTCATCTGTCCGGACCACGCGCGCGAAGCCTACCTGGAACGGCTCGAGCGGCTGATCACGGGGTTCTTCGCGCGATGGGCCGATCTGCCCGACCGACCGCTGGCCGGCCATTTTTTCGAGGCCAAACGGGATTGCGATTTCCATCTGCTGACAAGTCTCTTCCAGATCTACCTGGCGGAAGCCCGCGAGACTCCCGTGGAACCGGCGGCGACCGCGGTCCGCGGGGCGAGAGTCAGCGAGATCGCGCCCGGCGATCGGCTCGGCCGCTACGTGCTCGACCGGCAGCTATGGGTCGATCCGTATGCAGCCACGTTCTGGGGCCACGTGGTAGACCAGCCTCAGGCCGGCTGCATGCTGCAAGTGCTCATTCTTGCCGAAGAGGGGCAGGATTCGCCGGCCCTGGACGACGAACTCGCCGGGGCCATCCATCGCCTGCAACAGGCGGGACTGGGCACGAGTTGCCTCCTTCCCGACCGTCACGAGGTGCTGACCCTTGCGCGCAACGCGGACCCGCTCCGCAACGTCCACGTGCTCGTGTACGAGCGGCCGGAGATGGACGGGCCCGACTCGTGGACCACGTTGGGCGCGTCCATGGAGGGATCGAGCCCCGCCGCGGTCGACCACTTCGCTCGGGTCATGCAGCTTGGGGCGATGACGGCGAGCGTGCTGGCCGAGTTGCATCGGCGGAACCTGTTCCACGGCAGCCTCGACGCCACGCGCGTGCTCGTCCATCGCGGCGCCGGCGGCGAGCAGGTCCTTCTCCGCGACGCCTGGCTGGCCCTGATCAGCCGCGGTCGATTTACGGCCCGCTCGCACGACACGCCGGCCGACGAGCGGCGCGACTGCCGGGATCTCGGCGTAATCCTGTTTGAACTGGCCGGCGCGGAACCGCCGTTCGGTCCCGAGGCAGCGACGTCCGAAGGGCTGCCGCGGCAACTGCGGGCCGCGATCGAGGCGAATTGGGGAAGGGAAACGGCGGACCGCTTGCCGGAGGTCCTCGACCGCGTCGTCGCGGAATGCCTCACGCCCAGCGGGCAGCTTCGTCCCACGGCGGAGGCGATCGCCAGGCGTCTCCGGGCGGCGGTCGAGGCGGGCGAAACGCTCAGCGAGTTTGCCGAAGAACTGCATCTTCGCATCCAGGCAGGGCACCGGTTGTTCCTGCTGGCGACGGACGAACTGGACGAGTTGGAGGCGTCGTTGGCGGTGCTGGCCGCTGCGCCGCGGCGGGTGCGGTCGCCGGTGGCGGCGGGGGAAGGGTCGCAGGTGCAGTACCAGTTGCTTGTCGCCGCCGAAGAGCAGGGTCTGAGGGACCACGGCGGCTCGCCTCTCTTGGGATGGATGGATGCGCGGCGTCTGTACCCGACGATGCTTGCGGAAGCCCAGCGGCAAGGGTTGCCGCCGCCTCCGCCGCCCGGCCCGGACGTTGTCGGAGCCGCCAATGCCGCGGCAATTTTTGCGCATGTGGCACAGCAGGCACGCACGGCGTTTCGAGGACAGGTCCCCCTCCTGCTGGTTCGGGGGAGCGATTGGTGGGACTACGGTCCGGCGTTGTGGCGGATCCTGCGAGGTTTTCAGTCGGAGCGGTCGCGCGGTCCGGTGGTCATCGTCGCCGACCGCCTGCCGAGGGTGGAACAGGACCTGTCGCGGCTGTTCGTCCCTGTTGCCTATCCCACGCCTTCGCCGCCGGCGCTGGTGGAGCGGATGCTTTCCTTCACGCGCGACGAACAGGCGGAACTGGCGGCGGACGAGGCGGCCGAACTGGCGTGGGAATTGCACCCGATTTCGTTCCGCGAGCTGGACCAGGCGTTGCGGACTACGTGGTTGCGGTACGGCGCGGTCGATGAGCGGCTGGTGCAGGTCCGCGACCGGGAGCGGCAACGGCGGTTTGCCACGCTGGGGACGGCCCAGTACCTGCCGGCGTCGGCGCTGCCCGAGGCGGCCCATATCGGACTGCCGCGCCAGCCCCTTCCCGCCGCGCCGGGACTTCCGACCACGGACCAGGTGCGGCGGTGGGCCGAGGACCTGCGCGAGAGCCTCTGGATGCCCGGCATGGTCCGCGGCCCGCGACGCGTGCTCATCGAGGGGCCCGGCGGATGCGGCAAGACGGCCTTTGCTCTGATGCTGGCCCGGCTGGCCGGGCTGCCGCTGGTGCGGCTGGATACGGGCGCGTGCCTGCGGCGCGAATTGGGCGCTTCGGAGGCCGCCCTGCATACCACCCTCGGCCTGGCCTTGTCGATCCGGCGGGTCGCCGTGCTCGTCGAGGGGGTCGACGGCTGGTTTGGCGGCACGAGCTTCAGCGGGCCGCTGGCGCGGATGTCGTCGCTCTTCCTGCACTGGATCGAACTGGCCGCCGAGACCGCGCCCGACCTGGTGCTCTTGTTGACCGCCGCGGACGGCGCCTCGCTGCCCGCCCAGTGGCGGTTGCGGATCGAGTGGCGGCCCCGCTTGCCCGAGCCGGTGGGCACCGGACTGGTCGATTATCGCAGGGCGATCTTCGGGGGGCTGCTCCGCGCCCGCGGCCTGGAAAAGCTGGCGGCCGATCCGTCGTTTTTGGCCGAGCTCGCCGAGCGGACCGACCCGACGGTCGTGCGGACCGTTCC
>JABWBD010000173.1 GCA_013360685.1 Pirellulales bacterium | reverse complement strand
ATGGGTCCACGAAGCTCCAACTGAAAGTCCTCGATCAATGCCCGGGCGCAACGCTGGCCGTGGCCGATACGATGGACCTTTGGATCCGCACCGAGCGCGCGGAACTGATGGAACTGCTCCAGCGGATTGACGGCCTGGTGCTCAACGACAGCGAGGCGAAGATGCTCACCGGGGACGAGAATCTCGTTCGCGCCGGCAACCGTGTCCGCGAGATGGGGCCGAAATTCGTCGTAGTAAAGAAGGGCGAGCATGGAGCGATGTTCTTCAGCCAGCACGAGACCTACGTGCTGCCTGCCTACCCGACGTCGGAAGTCGTGGACCCGACCGGCGCGGGCGATACCTTTGCCGGCGGAATGATGGGTTATCTCGCCGAGCACGGAAACTTCGAGCCAAGAACTCTTAAAGAAGCGATGGCCTACGGAATCCTCGTGGCCAGTTTTACCGTGGAGGATTTCAGTCTCCAGCGGCTCAAGAGAATCCGCCGCGAAGACCTGAGCCTCCGCATGGACGAGTATCGCAAGATGCTCAGCTTTTAGGATGGGCGAATCACGAAGTGCCGCAAGCAAAGTAGCAGGCACGCTCCGCCGTGCCGTCCGCATTGGCCGCTCCGCCGCGCGGTTCGCTATGGCACGGCGGAGTGTGCCAGGCGCCTTGGAGTCCGATCGTCAGCTCTTGTGCAATTCTCAGCGGTGAGCGTTCCGCAATGAAACAGAAATTCCGCACGTTCGTCGCCGTGAAGCTCGGTCCCGCGGTTTGCAGCAAGGCGGCGGAGATCATCCGGGCGCTGCAGGCGGCGCCGGCCGACGTGAAATGGGTCGATCCCGATAACCTCCACTTAACGCTCAAGTTTCTCGGCGACGTCGAGGCCGCGGAGATCCACCGCGTTTGTGAAACGGTCCAGCAAGCGGTTGCCGATTCCAGCCGGTTCGAGTTCGAGGTCCGCGGCCTCGGGGCGTTTCCCGCCGTGAAGCGTCCCCGGACGATCTGGCTTGGGGCAGGCGAGGGCGAGCGCCAAATGGTTGACCTGGCCAAGGCCCTGGAGAAGAAGCTCCAGAAGCTCGGTTTTCCGCGCGAAGGCCGCCGCTTCCAACCGCACGTCACGATCGGCCGGCTCCGCCACGGCGGCAGGGCAGGCGAGGATCTCGCCGATTTGCTGCTGCGGCAGGCCGAGGTTCACGTGGGTACGGCGCCGGTCGAGGAAGTGACCGTTTTTTCCAGCACGCTGACTCCTTCCGGCCCCATCTACGATGTCCTCTCCCGGGCCGCCCTGGCGACCGCCTGAGGCAGCGGCGCGAAAAGAGTAGCAAGCTTTGGCGTGTTGGTCGAGTGGCCAAGCGGTCGTAGCGACGACGGCCGGTGTCTCACCGCGAACCCTACCCGATGGTTATTGCTTCTTCGTCGGGCAAATGTGCTAGAATGCGCGCCCTGTCGTGGGCACTTCTACGCCTGTATTAGGAGAAACCCGTTGATGGCCGAGAAACAAGCGTTGTCCATCAGGGAATTGATCGAACAGGCCCGAGCGGATCCCGCGGCGTTGGGGGATCTCTTGGAGCGGTATCGCTCCTACCTGCTCCTGATCTCCCGGCAGCAGATCAATCCAAAGATTGCCATGCGCTCGTCGCCCTCGGATATCGTGCAGGAGAGCTTTGCGGAGGCGTACCGCGGGTTCGAGCGATTTACTGGTTCGGCTGAGCCCGAGTTTTCGGCCTGGCTGGGCCGGATTCATCAGCACAACCTGGATGATGCCGCACGAAAACACCTGCTGGCCAAGAGGCGAGATGCCGCACAAGAAAAGCCGCTGTACAGCCGCGATGGCAGCGCTTCGTTTACCTGGCGCGAGATCGCGGCGGATCAACAGACCCCCAGTGATCGTGTCATCGCCGGGGAAAAGGCGTTGCGACTTGCGGAGATGCTCACTTCTCTGCCTGACGCGCAGCGGGAGGCGGTCCGGATGCGGCATCTGGAGGGTCTGACTTTGGCGGAAATCGCGGAAGGAATGGAGCGGTCGCTCGAGGCGGTTGCCGGGCTCTTGAAGCGGGGCCTGAAGACCTTGCGCGAGAAGATGTCGGAAGAATCGTGGTTTTGAGTCATGTCTGAATCCGATCAAACGGCCGAAAATGGCCTTGCCGATGCGGTACTGGCGGGTTACCTGGACCGGACCGACCGCGGCGAAAAGATCGACCGGGAGCAGTTCCTTCGAGAGCACCCCGACGCCGCCTCGGATCTCCGCGAATTCTTCGACGATCTGGAGACAATCAACCGTGCCCTGCGCCCAACCGAGGAGGCAAACAACGGCGGTTTGGGCGAAACCGGCGGCGAGTTCCCCCGCGATTTCGGCAGCTACGTGCTCTTGGAGAAGCTGGGGGCCGGCGGCATGGGGCAGGTCTACAAGGCCGAGCATCGCCATATGCAGCGGCTGGTGGCCGTCAAGACCTTGTCTCCGCAATCGCTCGATTCCCCGGAGGCGGTGGAGCGATTTCGCCGCGAAGTCAGGGCTGCCGCCAGGCTCTCGCATCCCAACGTCGTCACGGCGCACGACGCGGGCGAGGTGGGCGGCGTGCATTTCCTGGCCATGGAGTACGTCGACGGAGGCGATCTCAGCTCGTTGGTCGCCCGATCCGGTCCGCTGGCGGTCGAGCAGGCCGTCGACTACGTGATTCAGGCTGCGAGGGGGTTGGAGTTCGCCCACCAGAAACGGGTGATTCACCGTGACGTGAAGCCGGCCAATCTGTTGCTGGACCGCGAGGGGACGATCAAGCTTCTGGATCTCGGCCTGGCACGGATGGAGACGGCCCTGTCGGCCCTTGCGGCCACCGACAGCGGGAGTCTGACCCATTCCGGCCAGATCATGGGCACGGTGGACTTCATGGCGCCGGAGCAGGCGCTGGACACGAAGCACGCTCGCGAGCCGGCCGACATCTACAGCTTGGGCTGCACGCTCTTCTTCCTGCTCACCGGACGGATCATCTATCCGGGCAACGCGATCATGGAGCGGATCATCGCGCATCGGGAGCGACCGGTCCCGTCGCTGCGGGAGATTCGCAGCGACGTGCCCCAATCCTTGGATGCCGTGTTCGGCCAGATGGTGGCCAAGACAGCGGAGGACCGGCAGGGGTCGATGGCCGATCTGATCGCGCAGCTTGAAGCGTGTTTCCCAGCCAACTTGAGAAGACGCCGCCCGTGGCCGTTTCCGCCGCTGGGGGCAGAAGAAGCAGACGTTGGCGGGCCATGGTCCGAGGCCGCGTCCGGCGGCGAGTGCGCGGAAGTCCCCACAGTGACCCTCGCCAACGACTCCTCACTTAGCGCGAGGGCTCCAGTCGAGGCGGCGTCCGATGCGCCGGCTCCGGTGCGCCGGCAAGGGCAGCCGCGCCGCAAGCGGACGATACTTGTAGGCACGCTGGTTGCCGCCGCGTTGGCCTCTGTGGCATTTGCGATCGTGATCAAGCTCCAAACGCGCGACGGCACATTGGTGCTCACACTGACCGAACCGGGCGCGCAAATCGAGGTTCTCGACGAAGCGGGCAACGTGGAGATCGCGCGCCGCGGCGAAATTGGAACGCTGCGGATTTCGGTCGACCGAGGCAAACACCGTCTGAAAGTTGAAAAGGAGGGATTCCAGTTCTACACTAAAGAGTTCACGATCGAGTCCGGCGGTGTCAAGGAATTTGAGGCCCGGCTTGAGCCGCTCCCCTCCACCTCCACAAATCGACCCGGGCAATCACCGCCGCCGGCCGTCGCGCCCTTTACGCCCGAAACAGCGCGAAAACACCAGGAGCGATGGGCCGAGCACCTTGGCGTGCCTGTCGAGTATGAGAATTCCATCGGGATGAAGATGGTCCTCATCCCGCCAGGCGAGTTCATGATGGGGAGTACGAGGGAGGAGATTAACCAGTTCTTGGCTGAGGGCAGGAATGAGCACGTGCTCCAACAGACTTTCGGCAATTTCCTCAGCGAGGGCCCGCAACATCTCGTCAAGATCACGAAGCCCTTTTACTTGGGCAAGTACGAGGTGACTTCGAGCCAATTTCGACGGTTTGCTGAGGCCAGTGGAGGAACAGTCAATGCCGAGGAGGAATACAATGCGGCCGGATCGGACGAACACCCGACGGTGAACGTGACATGGCAGGAAGCTTCTCGTGTGTGTCAATGGCTCAATCGCCAGGAGGAGGCAACGTACCGATTGCCGACGGAAGCGGAATGGGAATACGCTTGCCGCGCGGGAACGACGACACCGTGGAGCAGCGGCAGCGATCCAAGCCGACTAAGGGTCGTCGCCAATGTTGCCGACGCGTCCCTTAAAGCCCAAGACCCTTCCACGCAGTGGGCGGAGCCATGGGACGATGGTTATGCCGGCGTCGCTCCCGTCGGTCGTTTTGCGCCGAATCCGTTCGGCTTGTACGATATGCACGGCAACGTCTACGAATGGTGCCAGGACTGGTACGACCACACGTACTATGGGAAATCTCCGACGGTAGATCCGCAAGGGCCGCGGTCCGGCACCCACCACGTGAAGCGGTCCTCGGGCAATCTGGCCATCGGAATTACGTGCCGCTCGGCGTACCGTATGGCCCCTTCCAGCGGTGCCGCGAGCAACGTCGGCTTTCGGCTGGTTCGCGAAATTGTTCTCGTCGAGTGTGCTACTCGCGAAGCGATTCCTGCCGGCGTCAACTCCGCTCTGCAGTTCGACGGCAAATCGAGCTACGTCGAGGTCCCAACCCTCGTCTACGATGGGAGCCATCCGGTCACGATGGAAGCGACGGTGACCCCGTTTCAAGTCAATGACGGCGTCCGTCCTATTGTCGCGAACACCGAGGTAGGCGGCCTGGGTGTTTTTCTCAATTGTGGTCTCGTGGATTCGTCCCAGCGTTACGGTTTTCTTTTTCGCGACGATCGGAAAGAAGAGCACCAGGGCTATCGCGCCGTCGTATCCGAAGCCGTGGCAAAGGTCCGTGAGCCGGTTCACGTTGCAGGCGTCTTCGACGGGCGGCAAACTCGGTTATTCGTGAGTGGAAAACGCCAGAAACAGACGGATGAACTGGCGGGACGTCACAGCATCTCTCGGCTGGCACTCATGATCGGAGCCGATCCCGCGACGTTCCGTGGGCCTGAACACTTTTTCAATGGAATGATCGACGAGGTCCGCGTTTCCTCAATCGCGCGATACGACCAGGACTTCACGCCCTGTGAGCGATTCGTGCCGGACGAGCACACGATCGCGCTGTACCACTTCGACGAGCGTGAGGGCGATACCGCGTACGACGCTTCGGGCAACGGCCACCACGGGAAAATCGTGGGCGCGAAGTGGGTGAAGGTTGAGCCGCATGAGACGGCTCGCCCGAGTGGCACGCGGCAGTCGGAGAAGGCATCGCCCCCGCCAGCCGTCGCTCCCTTCACGCCCGAAGAGGCCCGTCAGCACCAGGAGCGGTGGGCGACGCACCTGGGCATACCCGTCGAGCAAGAGGTCAACCTGGCAGACGGCGTGCAGCTCACGATGGTCCTCATCCCGCCGGGCGAGTTCTTGATGGGCTCGACCGCCGAGGAGCAGGCACGCTTCCTCGAAGAAGCCAAGGCTACAGAGGACCAGTGGGCCATCGACCGGATGCCCAGCGAAGGGCCGCAGCATCGGGTGCGGATCGTACGACCGTTCCGCCTGAGCCGTCACGAAGTGACTCGAGGCCTGTTTCGCCAGTTCGTAGAAAGAACGGGTTACAAAACGGAAGTCGAGCGGGACGGCAAAGGTGGATTTGGCTACGTAGACGGCAAGTGGATTCAAGATCCCCGGTTCGTGTGGAGTGCTGATCTGGGCTTCGAGCAGACGGACGACCACCCGGTGGTGAACGTGTCCTGGAATGACGCAATTGCATTTTGCCAGTGGCTGTCGGACAAGGAGGGGGCCGAGTTCGTCTTGCCGAGTGAGGCCCAGTGGGAATACGCCTGCCGAGCGGGCACGACGACGGCGTGGTATTGTGGCCAGAGCGATGCCCAACTGCAAGAATACGCGTGGTTCGGTGTGAATTCGGGTGGCAAGACGCATCCGGTCGGCGAGTTGCTGGCGAATGGGTTTGGCCTTTACGATATGCATGGCAACGTATGGGAATGGTGCTCCGACTGGTATGCGGCGGACTACTACGCACAGTCGCCGGCGGACGATCCGAGCGGACCCTCCGCAGGCTCGCACCGCGTGCTTCGCGGCGGTCACTGGGGACTCCACGCGATGCGCAGCCGGTCGGCGTGTCGGTGCGGCCACTTTCCGGTCAGTCGCGAGGGCACCACCGGGTTCCGGCTGACCTCAGTTCTGACGGACGAGTAACCGGAGCGTAGGCTGGAATGAGTCGTCCCCTGAAGTGGACCCACCCGGCGCTCATTTGGGCGTTGGTCGTGTCTTGCGCCGCGGGTGTTGGTGGGAGCGATGTCCGAGCGCGAAGAGGTCGGCACGCCGCAACTGGTGTGCGGAGGATTACGCTCATAATACGGCCGGTTTCCGCATCGTGCGGACGATTAACGAAGGACTTGCCGACCTCCACCGCGAGGAGTGTAGTTCGCGCGCGAAGGAGATTCTGGAATGAAGTCTCTCGATCTCAGGCGATCCCGCTGGGCGTCTTTCTCCGGACAGTCCGTCCTGCTGGGAATTACGTTCTTGTTTTCGAACCACGCCCCTGCCGCAGAGTTTCGCGAGTGGAAAGCCGCCGGCGGCCACACCGTGCGGGCAGAATTCCAGGCAGCGGAAGGCGACCGCGTGGTTCTCAAGAGAGAAGACGGGACCGTGATCAAGGTACCCAAGACTGTCTTTGTCGAGGAGCACCAGCGGCTGATTGCGGAATACGAGAGAAAGGCCCAGGGCGACAAGAATATCCAGCGGGACCGGCAGAACGTCGATCGGTTCGATCAGGGGCGGAAATGGGCGGTGGTGATCGGTGTGAACGATTACGTCGATCCCGCGATCAGCGACCTGCGCTACTGCGTGGCCGATGCCAGGCTGGTAGCCCAAACGCTGGCAGGGCAGTGCGGTTACCCGGCAGATAACATCCTGACGATCACCGACGACCAGCCGAAGGCACATCAACGCCCGCTGAAGGCGAGCCTGCAGATGCAAGTGGCCGAATGGCTCAAGTTGGCTGAGCCAAGCGATACCGTGGTGCTCTTCTTCTCCGGCCACGGTTTCCTGGACGAGCGCGGCCAGGCCTTCCTGGCCACACAGGACACCCAGCTTGCGCACCTGGGGTTGTCCGCACTGCGGACCGACGAACTGCGCGACATGCTCCGCCAGTGTAAGGCGTCGCAGAAGCTTCTGGTGCTCGACTGTTGCCATGCGGGCAGCGAAAAGGGTGACGATGGGCCCGGCCCGTCCAGCGAGGAGATCGGCGCCGCGTTCAATAAAGCCGAAGGGCTGGTGACGCTGGCGAGCTGCGGCAAGCAGGAGAAATCGCGCGAATGGGAAGAGAAAGGCCAAGGGCTTTTTACGTACTATCTGGCCGGCGGCTTGCGAGGGCCGGCCGATGCGGACCGCGACGGGTACGTGACCAGCGACGAATTGTACAACTACGTGCTGGAGGGCGTGAGGACGACGGCCCAGCGCGCATTCGGCCAGGCGCAGCAACCGCGGCGGATCATTGGTGAAGACGTGGTGGGCAGCTTTCGGCTGGCTCGCGTCACGGTCGCCCCGGCCGGCGGGAGTGTTCCCCCAGCCCCGGTTTCTCCGCGCGTCCCGCCGCAGCCGCCCACACCGCCGGCCGTAACCAAGCTGCAAGATCAGCTTGCGCCGTTTGGCAAGGTGCCCAAACCGTGGAAGCTGGTGGGGGAGTTGAAAAACGACTACCAGGAGATCGAGCGCGAAAACCTTCAGATCGCCGGCGACTTCTCGTTGCTGCTTGCCTTTGCATCGGCGACGCAGCGCTGCGGGTTCGCCGTGACGTTGGTCGGAACCGCCGGCGGCCAGGACGTACGGATCGAGGCCTACAAGAGCAATAGTTGGTCCGGGGTGGACGATTGGGAGTTCACTCTGCCAGGGAAGTCTGAGAGAAAGGGACTCGTTCCCGGCACGCGCACAGTCACACTCCGCCGCGAAGGCCAGGTCTTCACGCTGTCGGCCGACCAGGTCTACAACTCCCAGAAGAATTCTCCCGTGGTGGCGCAGTTCGTCGTCCAGCAAGCGGAGCAATTCGGCGCGATCCGTCTGGCCTTTTCCGGCCCGACCATTGAGTTGAAGCAGATTCGCCTCGATCCGGTGCGGTGATCGTCCGAGTTGTCTGTGCGAGACCCGAATCTGGCCAAGCCGCAGCCATTCCGGCGGCGCTTACCACAGTCTCGTACGTGAACTGGTCGACCACGGATTTGCCGTGCTGGCCGGAGGAACCTGCGTACGGTGCAGCGGCGAAACCGGATCGAGCGGCTCTGCCGGCTGGCTGACACGAGGCGGCCGGGAATCGAACTGGTCCGCACGCAGCGGTTGCTCGACGAGGTCCTTGAGGAAAGGCCGCCCCAAGACGCGGGCAGCCGAACTCGTGAGAGTGGGGAGACTAGGTGTGAAGGAGTCGATGTGCAGCGGCAGTGCCGCGATGTCGCCCGCAATCACGCGGAGCTTGCCGTCATAATGCACCAAGAGCTCCTTGCCTGCCGGTTCGAGGATCTCAAGAATCCTGCCGTACATCGGCACGACCTGCTCGCGAAACGCACGCACTCCTAGCATGTCGATCGAAAGGTTTTCCCACAATTTGATATAGCGGGCCGGGGTCTTTACCGCTTCGCGGAATTTCTGGAGAGTGAGATGCCCCAGAAGGTCGAGCAGGTCCATCAGCGGCGGCACGCGGTCGGCCACATCCAGTGCGAACCGCTCGGGGCCGGCGAAATCGATCTGGACCTGGAGCAGGGGCGTCCGCCGCAGCGGCGTCCAGCCCAGGGTGCCCAGCGTGATGCCGCCGTCGCCGATCGCGGCTTCCGAAGCGAGGAAGGCAGCCGAGTCGGCGGTGTAGCCGATGCCCTCAAACGCGCGGTGCAGGATCCGGTAGTCGTCCGGGCGCTTCACCAGACGTTCCCGCTGCCACTCGC
Source organism: Pirellulales bacterium (assembly GCA_013360685.1). GTDB lineage: Bacteria > Planctomycetota > Planctomycetia > Pirellulales > Thermoguttaceae > JABWBD01. Next base: position 6,656 of record JABWBD010000173.1, on the reverse strand, counting down.
CCACGAACGACTCGGTCAGTTCGCCCCGGTCGGTAACCCAGCGGACCTCCCGGTGTGGCGCTGCGTCGATCGTCCGCGTGGTCTCGACGATTTCGAGATGGGGGCGCTGGACCCGCACCAGTTCGGCGTGGGCGATCTCGACAAGGGCGGGCTGGACAGTTCGCAGAACAAGCGGCTAATATGCCTGCAATGGCAGACCCATCGTGTCGTTGACGTCGTTTCGTCGATTCCAGAAAGGAAAGTCCCATGTCCCGCGACGCACTCTCGGCCGCTCTTGCCACAACCTCAGAACCCCATACCTCTCGCCGTCGCTTCTTGAAGCAGGGCAGCTCGACCCTGGCCGGTCTGGCGTTGGCCTCCCAGTACGTCGTCGCCGGCGAGAGTGCCCGCAAGAAGGTCCGCGTCGGCATCGTCGGCGGGCGGTTCGGCTGCAGCTTCCACTGGTTCCGGCTGCACCCCGACTGCGTCGTCGAGGCCGTCAGCGACCTGCGTCCCGAGCGGCGCGAACGGCTCATGCAGGTTTACCAGTGCCCAAAGTCCTACAATTCCCTGGAAGAGCTGGTCCGCGATCCCAAGATCGATGCCGTGGGCATCTACACCGACGGGCCGCTGCACGTTGAGCACGCCGAATTGGCCATGAAACACGGCAAACACGTGCTCTGCGCTGTTCCGGCCTGTTGGGGATCGGTCGAGCAGGCCGAGCGGCTGTTGGAGGCCGTGCAGAGTTCGGGGCTGAAGTACATGCTCAACGAGACCAGCTACTACCAGCAGGCGACAATCTCCGCAAGGAAGTTCCATGAGGAAGGCCGATTCGGCGACATCTTCTACTGCGAGTCGCAGTACGACCATCCCGGGCTTGAATCGCTCTACTTTGAGGACGGCAAGCGGACCTGGCGGCACGGCATGGCGCCGATGCACTACCCGACCCACTGCACGGCGCATCTGGTCGGCGTGACCGGCGAGCGGCTGGTGGAAGTGAAATGCCACGGCTGGGGCGACGACGATCCGATCTGTAAAGACAACGTCTACAAAAACCCCTTCTGGAACGAGATGGCGATGTTTTCCACTAGCCGCAAAACGGCGTTCCGGGTGCGGGTTGCGTGGCGAGGCGCGCTCCGCGGCGGCGAGACGGCCCGCTGGTACGGCAACCGGATGAGCTTCCACATGCACGATCCCAACGGCCTGGGGCCGATCATCGTCCGCAGCGGCAAGCAGACCGAAAAGGACGACGCGGGTTTCGTTCGCGACCTGCCGAGCTTTGAACAGTACCAGCAGCCCAACTGGTGGGCGACCGACATGCTGCCCGAGCCGCTGCGGCAGAATAGCGGGCACGAGGGCTCCCACACGTTTCTCGTCCACGAGTTCGTCAGCGCGTTGGTCGAAGACCGCCAACCGGTGATCGACATCTACGAGGCCCTGGCCTACACCGTTCCGGGCATTATCGCCCACGAGTCGGCCCTCCGCGGCGGTGAAACACTCAAGATCCCGCAGTTCGAACGGCCCAAGGCGCAGGGATGAGGGATAAGGCGAGCGGCAGGTTCAAATCTAAGTCATTTTCTTCCGCTCGCCTTATTTCACCAGTCGCCAACCCGAGGGGTCGGCGGTCAGGGCGGTGTGGCCCTTGTAGCGGTCGTACACCTTGTGCATTTCGTCGATTGATTCGAAGTAGCCGACGATATGCGCAGCGCTGAACGATTCGCCTGCCTTCACCGGCCTGCCGTGAACCTCCTCAATCATGACGAGGAAATTGCCGGGCCATTGGGCGCACCATGCCTCGTAAACGACCGACGGTTCGAGTGTCATCCCCGCCAGCCAGGGCCCGTCCTTGCCCGTCGCCTTGTCGCGCAGATGGTAAGCGCGAATGAAGTGCTCTGGCGTCTTGTTCGGGTCGCGCCGGTAGTGGAACTTCGTGTCCGGCGGGAACGGGGTGAAAAACTCGCTGGACGAAAGGCGCAGCCCCCGGGGGCCGCCCAGATAGCTGAGATACATCTCGCTGAACGTGTCGCCCCTCTCGTGACGAATACAGCCCGGCGTATCGTTGCGCAGGAACATCTCGTCCGAATCGTTGACGCTGTCGATCTTGTCCATCAATACAAAGTAGCGCTCGCCCCTGGGAAACACCACGAGTTGCGTCCACCGCGATCCGGTCCTCCGGCCGGGGGCGGCGAATTCATAGTGATAGCTCGTCTTGACCGCGACGAAATCCTTGCCCCGAATGACCTCAGGCTGCACCGGTTTCATCCAGGGGCAGAGTTGGGGACCTTCGACCATGCGTTTCCGATACGTGCTGCCGTGAAGGGCGATGGCTCGCGCCTTGCCCGCCGGGTCGGTCTCGTTGGTGTGCCACAAATAGCGGCCGATGCCGGGCGTGCTCTGGCTGGCAAGAATCTGGTCGCCATAGGCCTCGTCGCTGCCGGCTTCCATGAGCCAGTCAACGACCATCAGTCCGTCGCCCACGTCGCGAAAACCGGTGGTCTTATCGAGAAACGACTGCTTCTCGATGCCGGTCATCCATTGTTTGTTCTTTTTCTTGGGAACGACGGCTTCGAGCTTGTCGGTCGCGACTTTGATGCCCAGATCGTCCTCGATCACTTGCACCCACTCGACCTCTTTCGGTGGCGCCTGGGAAAAGCCCGGTGGGGGGGCAGCGAATGCCAGGATCAGCAAGAGGACGGATCCGAAGACCGCTGTGCGGAGCTGGATGGACGGTGAGCTCTTGGTTCTTGGTAGGGTTCGTTCCATGGTGGATCCTTCGGTTTGTTTGAGATCCCAGTTTTCAGTGAGCGGAGTCGAGCCAGGAAGTTCAGCCATCCATCCTACCAAAGCGGTACCGCACGATCTATCCTTTGCATGCCCGCCGCGTTTTTTCGGGCCGGATTATCAGAGTGCCGCTGCTCGTGGGCGAAGTAGCCCTAAGACCAGACTTCCTATTCTGGTTCCCTCGCATGTCCCTTGGTGAGATAGAAATGTCCACAGTCCAAGAACACCCGAGCACGCCTGGGCGCAATGAGCGGTAAACCGTTTGCGGAGTATCAGTTGCGATCGACGCCGCCCGTTTGCTCCATAGGTCGAGCGATGGTCTTTTTCTCTGGTCGGCCTATAGTCCATTTCCCGGCCCGCCGACCGCGCACTGTCAACACCGGAGATGCTCTCATGGGGCAGTTCAAGATGCTCGTAATGCCATTGTTGGTTGTCGTGTGTTCTACCGTCGCCCTTGGGGCCGACGATGCGGCCATTCAGGACTTCCTTCGTGCCTACGTCGACGCATTCAACAAGCAGGATCTTGATGCGGTATCTGCCATGTGGGCCGAGAACGGCTCCTATGTCGACCGCGAAACGGGCGACCGAACGGAGGGCAGGGCCGCGATTCGGGCCGACCTCGCCGAAGTGTTCAAGAAAGCAGCCAAGGCGCATCTGGAAGGGACGGTTGATCGTGTCCGGTGGCTCAAACCCGACCTGGCCCGCGTCGAGGGGAAGACCACCACCAGCGTACCCGACGAAGAGCCGAGTGTTTCCCAGTTCTCCGCCGTCCTTGTCAAGCAGGGGGAGAAATGGCTGTTCGAAGCCGTCGAGGAAATGCCGGTGCCCCAGCCGTCGTCCGCGAACGACGCTTTGCGTGAACTGCAGTGGTTGGAGGGCGACTGGGTCGATGATTCAAAGGACTCTCCGGTCGTATCGACTTTTCAATGGTCCGCCGGCAGGGCCTTTCTCATTCGTTCGTTCTCGACCAAGGAGGGCGAACAGACGGTTCGACTGGGGACCCAAATCATCGGATGGGATCCCAGAAGCGGCCAGATTCGCTCCTGGACGTTCAACGCCGATGGTTCCTTCGGCGACGGTGTCTGGTCCAAGACCGGTGACGCCTGGTCGATCAAGGCGACGCAGACCCTCTCGGACGGCCGGGCGGCTTCCGGGACCTACATCGTCTCCCGCGTCGATGACAACACATTGACGCTGCGCCTGATCGGCCAGGAGATCGAGGGAGAGTCTGTCCCGGCGTCCGATCCGGTCTCGCTGCGGCGAGTGTCCGATGCGAGTGGGCCGGCCACCCAAAACGAATCAAAACCATCCAAGTAGCCGCCGACGCGGGAGCAATACGATGAACCTACCAGGTCGAATTGTCGCGTGCGCGGCTGCGATCCTCTTGCTGTCCGCGTGGGAGGTGGAAGCGGGGATGAAAGGACCGCCCGACCGCGGCGGCAGCAAGCCCTCGTCCCGCCCGGCGTCAAGGCCTTCAGCTCGTCCAGCCAATCGCCCAAGCCATTCCAGCCTTGGCGGCTCGCGGCCCTCGCCGCGCCCAGGCGCAAGCCGAGCATCGATCAGCCAGCCGGCGGTCGGTCGCCCCGCAAACTCACCTTCGCTTTCGCGTCCAACCGTCAACAGGCCCTCGGCCCCGTCAACTCGTCCCGCCGTTCCGTCCAACCGGCCGTCGATCAGTCGCCCGTCAACGAACTTGCCCAACGTCGATTTGTCGTCCGTGAACCGTCCAAGCGGCCTGAAGCCGTCAACGCGGCCGTCGACGCAATTGCCGTCGACGGGAATTCCATCCAAACCCGGCATTCGGCCAGGCGCCGACCGCCCGAACGTAACGCTTCCGGAAACTCGCCCATCCACGCGTCCCGAAACCCTGCCCTCTACCCGGCCAAGCCTCCCCGGTCTCGGCGGCGGTGGCGGCAATCTCGGGGCCCTCACCCGGCCGAACCTGCCCGGCGACGGAAGCCGACCCGGACTCACTCTGCCCAATCGGCCCGGCGGCTCGCGTCCGTCTCCGGGCGACGTCGGCGATTTCTTAGGCCTGGACAGGCCGGTCACGCTTCCGGCAGAGATCGGCAATCGGCCCAGCCTCACGCGGCCGGACCGTCCCGGCGACGGCAATTGGCCGGGGACCAATCGGCCCGGTCGTCCCGGCGGCGACTGGCCAAACATCGGCGACATCAATATCGGCAACAACGTCATCAACAAGCGGCCGGGCTGGGTCAATATCGACAACGACCGTATCGTCAACATCAACAACCAGTGGAACACCCAGATCGGCGGCCTGCACAATTGGCACAACCGCTATCCCGACCGTACGGCGCACTGGGGGCGTTGGGGAAACGATGTTCGCCATCACTGGGGCCACTACCACGACTGCCATCATTGGTTTAGCCCGGACTGGTGGTATGGCCATCATCACGGTTTCTGTGGCTGGCATTATTACCACGGATTCCACAACCATGCATGGAGCTACTGGTGGACCGTGCCGACCTTCGTTTCGTGTGTGAACTGGTTCACCTGGACCGCGCCGGCAACCGTGTGGACACAGCCGATCTACTACGACTATGGCGAAGGCGGCAACGTCGTGTACCAGAACAACAACGTGTACGTCAACGGTCAACAGGTCGCAACCGCGGAGGAGTTCGCCCAGAGCGCCGCCTCCCTGGCGACCGTCCCGCCGCCAGCCAGCCAAGAAGAGGCGGCCAAGGCAGAGTGGATGCCCCTGGGCACCTTTGCCGTGGCTGCCGACGAGAAGGACGTCGATCCCTCGCGCGTGATTCAACTCGCGGTAAGCAAGGAAGGCATCGTCAGCGGCACGCTCTACAACACGCAGACTGACCAGGCGCAGACGGTCCAGGGCCAGGTCGACAAGCAAACCCAGCGCGTAGCATTCCGCGTGGGAGAGGGCGAGAACATCGTCGCGGAGACCGGTCTCTACAATCTCACCCAGAACGAAGCCCCAGTCCTGATCCATTTCGGCGCCGAGAAGGTTGAAACCTACCTGCTCGTACGTTTAGAAGGGCCTCAGGACGAGTCCGGGCAATAGCAGCAGCCCCCCCAAATCGTCGCCGATCCGCAGAGGAACTTCGTTGTTATGACTTAGTCTTGTTTTCACCCGTGGACGGGCGCTGCCATCCGTGGGCGCGGCCGCCTATCCTCGGGATTCATCGCAGCTCGAGGATAAGATCAAGCTGCGATGCCTCGCCTGCCGCTTGAGTCGCAATTCGTTGGACAGAAAGCGGTTCTCAACCCGACGGACGCTTGGCAAATCGAGCGGTCCCTGGTCTTTTTCCTTAGCGGGCCTACAATGGCTTCGCCCATACTCATCCATCTGCGCCTGGCGGTCGGCAGAGCAACACTTCCCGTCGTTTCGTTCGACCTGGAGTGCAATGTCATGCGTTTTCAGTGGTTGGTTTTTTCCGTGATCGTGGCCGCCTGGGTTTTCCTGGGATGCCTGTCCGGCCCCGGGTGGCAAGTCACGGCACTCGCCGACGACCGGGATGCCGTCGTGAAAGCCGACGGCACTGTCCTCCCTTTCCCGCCGACACCCTCGGCCAGCGTAGCCGGAACGACGCTGCAAGACTCCAAAATGACCTGGCGGAAGGAGCCCGAACGACTCCGCCCCGGCGCCCCCAACGTGCTTGTCGTGCTCATCGATGACGTCGGTTTCGCACAGGCCGACTCCTTCGGAGGCGAGATCCACACGCCTGCGCTCTCGCGGCTGCGCGACTCGGGCATCAGCTACAACGGTTTTCACACGACCTCCATCTGCTCCCCCACGCGCGCGGCCTTATTGACAGGTCGCAATCACCATAGGGTAGGCAACGGCACGATTGCCGAGCGCGCGTCCGACTTCGATGGCTATACCGGGATCATCCCCAAGACATCGGCTACCATCG
>JABWBD010000172.1 GCA_013360685.1 Pirellulales bacterium | reverse complement strand
GATGCCGGGCGTGAGCGTTTCGCTGGTCAACGAAAAAACCCGTGACACCCAGACCTGGCAATACAAAGGCGGCCTGCGCGACTATCTGCAGCAGACCCTGAACGGCGAACCGGTGATCCCGCTGTTCGAGGGCGAAGGTTTTGCCGATGGCGGGCACGAGAGTTTTGCCGAAGGCGAGGGCGCGGCCTGGTGCGTGGCGTTCACCGAAGACGGCCAGCCGGTGCGCGAGAGCTATGTCAACCTCATCCCCACCAGCGCGGGCGGCACGCACGAGAGCGGCCTGCGTGATGGTCTGTTCACCGCCGTCAAAAGCTTCATCGAGCTGCACAGCCTGTTGCCCAAGGGCGTCAAGCTGCTGCCCGAAGACGTGTTCGCCCGCGCCAGCTACGTGCTCTCGGCCAAGGTGCTCGACCCGCAGTTCCAGGGCCAGATCAAGGAGCGGTTGAACTCGCGCGACGCGGTGCGGCTGGTGTCGAGCTTTGTGCGCCCGGCGCTCGAGCTGTGGCTGAACCAGCATGTCGAATATGGCAAGAAACTCGCCGAACTGGCCATCAAGGCCGCGCAAACGCGGCAGAAGGCCGGCCAGAAGGTCGAAAAGCGCAAAGGCTCTGGCGTGGCCGTGTTGCCCGGCAAGCTGACCGACTGCGAAAGCCGCGACCTCGCGCACAACGAAGTGTTTCTGGTTGAGGGCGACTCGGCCGGCGGTAGCGCCAAGATGGGCCGCGACAAGGAAAGCCAGGCCATCCTGCCGCTGCGCGGCAAGGTGCTCAACACCTGGGAGGTCGAGCGCGACCGGCTGTTTGCCAACAACGAAATCCACGACATCTCGGTGGCCATTGGCGTGGACCCGCACGGCCCCAACGACACGCCCGACCTGTCGGGCCTGCGCTACGGCAAGGTGTGCATCCTGAGCGACGCCGACGTGGACGGCTCGCACATCCAGGTGCTGCTGCTCACGCTGTTTTTCCGGCACTTTCCCAAACTCATCGAAACCGGCCACATCTACGTGGCACGCCCGCCGCTGTTCCGTGTGGACGTGCCCGCGCGCGGCAAAAAACCGGCGGCCAAGCAGTACGCGCTGGACGATGGCGAGCTGCAGGCCATTCTAGACAAGGCCGAAAAAGACGGCGTGGCGCGCGACAAGTGCCAGATCAGCCGCTTCAAAGGCTTGGGTGAAATGAACGCCGAGCAGCTGTGGGACACCACGCTCAACCCCGACACCCGTCGCCTGCTGCCGGTGCAGCTGGGCAGCATGGACTTTGCCGCCACCGAAGGCCTCATCACCAAGCTCATGGGCAAGGGCGAAGCCGCCGCGCGCCGTCGAACCTCCTGGGTCGGGCGTCTGGTCCCAAGCGCTGTCGGCGGACGGCCAGTCGGCTTCCGGGGCCGCCGCGCGAAGGCCGTCGTGAAGCACGGTACAGGCGCGGGCCAGATCGTCATGGCTGCCCGGCCTGCCGAGAGCCACCATCAGGCCGCCGGCGGCGGTGTAATCGGCAAGCAGGCGTTGCAGGTCCGCCGGGAGGTATTTTGCCTGGGGCAAGAGCACCGCCGCGAACTCGTCGAGCCGGCACCTGCCATCCGCGACGTATTCCTCGGGGACCAACTCGAAGAAGAGGCCGGCCGGCGCCAGCAGAGCGTAGAGGGACATCATCTCGCCATAAGGAGCGTTGGCGGGGTACTCGATGCGCATGCTGGCCGACGGCTGAAGGATCAGCAGCTTGAAGGGCGGAATCCGGCTGTGCGTCAGCATCCAGTCCACGGCCTTCAAACGGCGCATCGCGGTCTCGAGCCCCGGAGCGCAGTAGCGCCACGTCGTCAGGTCGGTGCGCGGATTGAACCAGTTGCCGTTGTATTCGAAGAGGTAGGAGCCGGTCGTGTAGGCATACCACTTCATCTGCAGCGTCCGGCCCCAGAAGCCCTCGCGGATGACGTGCTTCTCCAAACCCCGGCGTTGGGCGCGCTCGTCCCAAACGCGGTCGACCTCTTCCTGTTTGCCCCAGAAGTCTTCCATGTAGCCCAGCGACCGCTTCGCGTAGCGGTTGAGGCTGTTCAGGTAGAAGTTGGCGAGGTTCATTTCCGGGGCTCCGCGGTGGAACGAGAGGACGTCGCACGTCTGGAAGATGCGGGCCCCATTGATGCGGCTGAGAAGGGCGCTGTGCCGTGAAACCACGGGCTTGCCCGGGTCGGCCGCCTTCAGCGTGTCGTAGATCAACTTCAGATAGTCGATGTAGGCCTGTTCGGCGAAGTTGGCGGACTCGGCGGTCAGCGGCGTCGGCGGCTGCCACCGGCGGACGTTTGGGTCCGGCGGCGGCTGGATGGCGGCGAAGTCGGCGTAGGCGGCGCCCCACTCCCGGTTCAGCGCCGCAATGGTGCGGTATTTGCCCTGCAGGTAGTCGTGGAACGCCTGCACCATGTGCGGGCCATAGCTCACCAGGTGCATCCCCTTCTCGTTGGCAAAACCGGGGTACGCCTCCTGGGCAACCTCGTAGAAGAGGATGCGAGGCTCTTTGCGGCAGAACTCCGCGTATTTGCCCAGGTAGTCTTTGATGTGGCGCTCAACGGCCGGATGGAAATAGTTCAGGCTGTGGATGCCTCCGCTGCTGCCGGCACGCGTGCCGTCGTTGCCGAGCTTGAAAAAGTCAGGTTCGTCGCGGTGCTTGTCGATAAGCCACTGCGGCGCGTAGAGACGCTCATGGACGCCGAAACTGAGCATCCCAAACGTGCCGGCGAAGCCCGCCTGCTCGAGCTTGTCGCAAGCCTCGGTGATGTTGGAGAAGTCGGTTGCGGTCTCGGAGTGCACTTTGGGTTCGCCGGGGGCGGCGGAGTGGAACTCGAAGCCGAACCGCTGCTGTTCCAGGGTGCTGAAATTGGCGGGGCTCCACACGCCGAAGAGAATTCGGTTCATCCGCCCGTCCGCCTCGATCGGGCGGAGCGTGCGGGGTTGCGGGCCGAGCCGGCTCGGCAGCTCCGAGGCGACGGGCAAGCCCTTGCGGGCTTCGGCCAGATCGTTGTCCAGGCTGTCGAGCGCAGCCTTCAGGCGGCCGGCCGCCTCGGTGAAAGCCGGGTCGGGCGCCGCCGCGTCGGCGCGCAAGGCGTCGGCATAGGCTTGGAAGGTCCGGTCGAACAGGGTTTCACTCTCCAGGAACCGGGAGTGGAGCGACGCGCGCAGGGGCCGGCCGGCGTAGAAGTGGCAGCGCTGGAGGTCGCGCAAGTCGCGTTCCAGGGCCGCCGAGCGCCACAACAGGTCGTTGTAGCCGTTGGCCATCTGGTAGACGGGGGTGTTGCGGTCGCGGTGCTTCGCCAGGCGGCGCAACGGGGCCTCGCCGATCTGGACGCCGAGGGTCAGGTTGGTCCACACGTCGGGGCGCAGGTCCTGGGCCTTCCCCACCTTCTCGATGGTGATATGGTCGAACCACACGCGGCCGACGGTGTGCTCCACTCCCAAGAGCAGGCTACCCATGGGAGCGCTTTTTGCGACGGAGAAGAAGCCCGACCAGCATTCCCACTCGCCCACGCGCCGGCGCGTCGTTGCACTGGGGTATACCCTGTCCTTGATCGGTTTGCCCGGTCCCTCGGTGCAGTTGAGGAAGAAGCTGATGGCAGACGGGAGCACACCCGGGTCGCGCCGGACGTAGAGCGACACGCGGTAGAGCGCCTCCGGCTCATAGGCAGCCGAACCGGCCAGCGCGAACGCGCGGTCGGAAGCATCCACGGCCGTCAGACGCAGCGACTGCCGGCCGTGCTGCACCACCTGGGTATCCAGCTCCATGCGCGTCCGCGACTCGGACGGCCAGAAGCCCCAGTCCAGCTTCTCGGTCTCGAAGTCCTGGTTGGGATAGAGGACAACGACCTCGCCGGCCGGCATCCCCGCGCCGGGCGCCGGCCCGGCGGGAGCCCCAACGGATCGACCCGCCATGATGCCCGCGCAGAGCAGAAGTGCGGCCAGGATTCGGATCGGTGATCCGGTCTGGCGGAAGCGTTCGGCGCAATGGGAGTGCGCCTGCAGAAGACGGATCCAAGTTTCCCGCATGGTGTGCAACCAACGTGTTCTGGTTTCGTTTTCAATATCCAACGACGCTTACTCCTCGTTCTTCCAGCGAATCTTCAGCAACTCACTCTCGCCGCCAAGGAAATCCACATTGGGGTCGCCGAAAAGGAGCCGGTTCAGGTCGTAGCCCAACACCGCTCCCAATGGGGCCGAAAGGACCGGCTGCGTCGATCCGTCCAGGTAGAGCCGGGCCGTTTTCGCCTTGTGGTTGGTAAGGATGCGGTACGTGTGCGACTCGCGCGCGTCGGGCAGGCTATAGGCCGGCTCCATCGTCTCGCTGAAGGACACCGCGTCCGCCTCTATTCCCGCGCGGAGGTACAACGCCACACTCGACTCAGGCTTCTCGTCGCCGATCCAGAGCATGGCGGTGGCCCGTTTTTCCGGCAAGAGCGACCGCAAGCGCACAGTGACCTCGACCTCGGAGTCGGAGCTGCCCTGCCAGACATCCGGCAGATCCTGAATGTACATGGCGCCGCGCTTGTCCAATCGCCAGCTTGTGCCGGGCACGATGTCTTTCACGGGCCCTTCGAACAGCCAGGGACTGGCAAGCGTTTCTTTCTCGTAGAACCAGCGGTAGTCCGTGCGATTGAGGATCAACCCTCCGGGACCGTAATAGGTGAGCAAGATGCGGTCGTCCACCGGGGTGATGCTCGTATAGCAGAAACTCCCGCCGCGATCCACGATGCGGACGTTTTGCCACGAGTCGCCCTCGTCCTTGGAGATGGCCGAGTTGAGGGGGTTGCGCTGGGTGCGGCTGTTGTTCCAGATCAGCAGGAGATCGCCGGTCTGGGGGATGCGAGCGATGCTGGCCGGCGAATTGGGCGACACGATGCCTCGCACCGGTATGAGCTTACCCCAGGTGGCCCCACCGTCCGCCGAGTAAGCCTTGGCGATGTAGCCCTGATCGGTCCGCACGATCATCATGACGCGTCCGTCGTTGAGCTCGATCACGGCTGGTTCGTCTGCGCCGTAAGTATTCTTCGGGTCCAGCGCGCGAACATCCACGTCATTGCTCTTTTGCCAGGTCTTGCCGCCGTCGTCCGAATACACCGTGAAGCTCAGGATGACCCGGCCGCGGACCCAGCCGTCATACGCGGCCAGGAGAATGCGGCCTGTCTTCAACTGGATCAGCCGGTTGTTGTTGATGGCCGTATAGCCGGTGTACTCGGGCGGGATCGCATACCGGATCCGCTCGCCCCATGTGCGTCCCTCGTCGAGCGACTTGCGGAAAAAGATGGAACAGTCCTCCTTGGAATCCTTGACGCAATAGCACATCAGGATTCCCCCGCCGGCTAATCGCAGGAAACCCACCTCGAACGTGGTGACTTTGCCTTCGTTGGGCACGAGCAGGCGGTCTTCGACCCAGGTCTTCCCGCCGTCGCGCGAGGTCCTGCCGCGGATTTCGGCCGCGTTGAAGTCGTCGCCTCCCTTCTGCCACCGCCCATAACCCAAGAGCAGGTCGCCCCCTTGGAGTCGAATCACGTCGGCCTCGCCGTTGCGAGGATGCTCGGACGTGGCCGGCACAACGACTTGCCGCTCGGGCGGCGGGAACGCGTCCTCGGCTTCGCCACGCAACACGCCCAAGAGAATCAACAGGAAGAAGCCGCAAGGTCGTATGCTGTCGATCATGGATTCCTCCTCGATGCTTTGCAGCTCCGCGGCGTGAAACAGGCAGGGTCTGTGGTCCCCTATCCTACCTCAGGCAACGCCGCCTGTCATCTGCTCGCAGCGTATCCTGCCATCACCGGCCCGGAGCCACTCGCAGGAGTCCGGGGACGCGCGGCGATTAGTCCGCCAGATACGGCTGAATTTCAACGAAGTTGAACATCAACTCCTGGCCGGCCGGTCCGCCGGGGCGATGGTCGTCCTGCCAGTCGGTGACGGTCAGCCTGGCCGTGGTCCCCTTTGCCTTGAACACCCGCCAGTGGTAGTTCATCCAGTAGTTGTATTGAGCGTCGAACTTGCCGAGGAGATGGGCGTAGCAGTTCGGGAAGGTGAACTGGAAGTTCCGCTTGGGATCGTCGGATAGCTCGACGTTGTCCAGACGGATCGAAATGGCGTTCGCCTTCTTGTCGGACTTCTCCCGGACCAGGTCCTGGTGGTCGGCGGTGATCATTTTCAGCGAATACATCCGGCCGGGCGTAAGATCCTTGATCTCTTGGCTGACGACGTTGGGCTTTTTGTCGCTTCGCCTCATCAGCAAGAACGTGTCGCCCAGGTTCGTGCGCGGGTATCGGCCCTGGAGCCAACTGTAGCCGGCGTGCGAGCCGGTCGTCACGCTGCCGGACTCAGCCGGCTCGATGGTCCAGCCCTCCGTGCCCGCGGCGAAATCCGGGTTCCGCAAATGCGTCAGGACGTACGGATCGTTCGTCACGGGTTTGGTGTTGCCCTCGATGGCGTAATGCCGATACAGCCGGCCTGCCCAGCGGACATTCTCCTCGTCGCAGTAGGAAGAGTGATACCACTGGAACCCGCCCAGGCCAAAACAGGACGGGTGCGTGGCTAGGGCTCGCATTTGCAGGTCCATGTAGACCTTGAAGTTGACCGAGGGGTCGACGTTCAGGCTCTCGGTGGGCTGCGACATGTAACCGAGCACGGCGATCACCCGCGGGACCACGCCGGGCATGCCGCGCTCCCAGCGAAGCATGTCGGAGACGAGCGAATCGTGGATGAATTGCTCTGCCTGCGGCTGCGACGGCTGCTCGGTCAGGTAGTATTCGGGGCAGACGTATCCGCCGCCGTCGAGCGTGGCCAGGGCGAACTTCGTGCTGCGATCACCGCCATAGAATCGCCCGCCGTAGGGCATGTAGATCTTGGGTTTGTACGTGGCGTTCAGTCGTTCGACGACCCGGCGATAGACGTCGTACTCGATGCCGTCGCCTCCGCCAAACTCGTCCACAATGATGCCATCCATCAGCGGGTGCTGGTATCCCTGGCTGGCCGACCAGGCAGCGAAGATCTTGTCCGCGGCGTCGGGAGCGTCGAATTTGACGTCGTCAACGCCGTAGCCTTGGATGGCGATCCAGCTTCGTCCGGACTCTTTCCAGGGCCGGATGTGGTCGGGCTCAGGCACGGCCCCGCTGATCATCACGTTGACGTTGGGAAGGACATCTTTGGACATCATTTGCCAGTCGTGGGGGCCGTAGGCCTGGATGTGCGGAACGCTCCCGTAAAACGCTTGTTGCAGGGCGGGGATGGCCCGCACGGTGATCCGCTTGACGACCGCGGCGCCCCGGGCGTCCACGTGCAGCTTGTACTGCCCGGCCTTCAGATACCGCATCGCCTCCAGGGCGCCGGCGGCGGAGTGCACGGTTGCCGGGCGGCCCGTGGGATCGCCGTCAATCGTGACCCTGGCCTCGGCGCCGGCGGCGACCTCGGCCACGGTCCGAACGAAGATCCACCGGTCGATCGGGACGGTGAAGGTCCGCGGCTCGACGAGTCCCTGGGCCTTTTCCATATCGAGCAGTTCCCAACAGAGACTGTTGAGGACTCGGATGTTTTTGAAGGCGGCAGGCACGCCCGGCCAATCCACCGTTGCCTCGCTCGTTTGGCCGACAGGCTTCTTCCGAGCGTCGAAGGCTGCGGCCCGGATTCGGTACTGGCCAGGCGCGAGGTCCTTGAAGTCGAGACAGACTTCGCAGACTCCGGTCTCGCTCCATTCGCCGATGGCGGCCGTCTTCCGGACCGGCGCGGCCGTCACGGCGATCGACGCGATGTCGTGGGCGAGCCGCATGGCCCGCGCATCAACGCTCGTCAGGACCATGCCTGCCGACGGGTATGGCGCCGCGGAGACGACGAGCCGGTTGAACACGTTCAGGTCCTTGCCTCGGCGGGCTCCTTCCTGCCGGTAGTGGTCGGCGATTTCCCTGGCCGACAACGGGCGATCGTACACGCGGACCTCGTCGATCATGCCGTCGAAGAACGACTGGCCCAGGCCCAGGCACTTGCCGACCCACATCGGCACGCCCGCGATGTTCGGCTTCAGCGACTGGGCGCGCCTGCCAACCAAGACGCCGTCGTTGTAGACCCAGGTCGTCCGGCCGTCGAACGCGAGGGCCACGTGGTTCCAGTGATTCGCTTGAAGGCCGCCCAGGCTGAATTGCGCAGATCCTTCGCCGTCGGCCATGACGCCCTGCGCGTGTCTCCCGCCATGGTACGTGTTGACGGCCATCACCAGCCGCTCATCGCTCCAACTGCCGCCGGTGCTCCAGTTCAGCAGTCCGCCTTGAAGCGTCCTGGGATAGCACCAGAGCATCAACGTGCCGCCGGCGGAGATGTTCAGGCTGTTGCCCGCCCCGCCATCCACGTATCCATCCTTGCCGTCCAATTCGATGGCCGTGCCCCAGGTCCCCTTGACCCACCGCGCGCCGCCGATCAGCTTGCCGTCGTTGGCCTGGCCGGAGAGGTCCTTGACCACGGCCCCGCCGCCCTCGTCAAAAGCATAGTGGGCAACCAGCCCGGGCTCTGCCGCCGGCGTCGATGCGCCGTGGAGCGTAACCCACGCGATCATCAATGCGTACCGACTCATGGGGGTCTCCTTTCTGATGTCGCCCTATCGCACTTACCGTTCCAGCTCGTTCAGGCTTGGATCACCATCTCAAATGCGCACGAATCCGGTCGATCCGTTCCTCGTAGTCCCGATCGCCGAGAAGTTCCGGCTCGTGCGCCTCTTCCCAAATGGTCCGCCGCCAAAGGAAGTCCCACCGGTAACGGGGAATCAGATGCCAGTGCACGTGCTGGATCATGTTCCCGAGGCATTCGTAGTTCAGCTTGTCGGCGCCGAACTCGCGTTGGATCGCCTCGGCCAGGCCCACCATCTCGCGCAGATGAGTCTGGCAGGCATCCGGCTCCAGCAGGAACAGCTCGGTTGCGTGCTGCCTGGCGGCCACGACACACCGGCCGGGCCACAGTTGGTCTTTGTGCAACCAGGCAATCGAGGTGCGCGTCTCCGCCAGCTTGATGAACCATTCCGCGAGGGGGCCGTCGCCGGTCTCGATCAGTTGGCAGTACTGGCACTGGTCCTCCTTGAAGCCGGCCTGAATCTCCAGCGTCTTGGTCGAGGGTTGGGGCATCATGGATTACTGAGACCTCCGGCGAGCATCGCAGACCGCTTCTGTGGTTGCGATGAACTTGCCCATACCGCCTCTGCCTGCGAAAATGGTTAGAATAGCCGGTTCCGAGACGGCGGAAAAGGGGGCGCCCCATGCAAGAGCCGCCAACCGTATGAAATCCATCTCACCCACCTCACCGCCTTCGTTTTCGCTCCGTTCGCGTGCGTGGCGGCGGCTGATGACGAGCGGCCCGCGCTGCTGACCGGCTACACCGAGGATTCGACATGCCATCGCTGAAACACCGATTCAAGACATTCCTGCTCACCGCCCTGCTGCTCACCTCGCTCGTCGCTCTTCGAGCCGCCGATGCACCGAGGCCCGCTGCACCCGAAAAGCGGATACGCCTCGCGGAAAACGGCGTCAGGCGTCACGCGATCGTGGTTGGGAACGCGGAGACCGCCACTGCGGCTGAGCGCTTTGCTGCGGAGGAGCTCGCTCTGTTTATGCAGAGAATCACCGGTGCGGCATTCCCCATCGTGAAGGAAGGAGAACGCAACGGGCCTGGCATCTATGTGGGACGAACGCAGAGAGCGGCGCAAACCGGTGTCGATTTCGAGAAGCTGGGCGAGGAAGAATGGGTTTTGCGCACGACCCAGGAGGATCTCATCCTGACCGGCGGTCGTCCGCGCGGCACGCTTTACGCGGTGTATGAGTTTCTCGAGACGTGGGCGGGTTGCCGGTGGGTGACCCACGACATCGAGATCATCCCTCTCAACCGGGATTTCGCAATTCCCACGCTCGATGCGCGCGGACAACCTGGATTTGGCTGGCGCGAAACCACTCTATACCCGCGACACGACGATCCGAAACGCATTTCGAAAGAGGATTATGCCCGCTTCCTCGTGCGCAATCGTTACAACGGCGGCGCATTCTGGCTCGACGAGCCTCGGTTCGGATTCGCGGTTCATTTCGGGCGTCCCGGCTCCAGCCATACCTTCCACATTTATCAAGAGCACTGGGAGGATTGGAAACCCGAGTTCTTCGCGATGACCGAAGAAGGCGTGAGGGCGCCCCGGCCTGCGGGACCGTTGGGCCACGACTTCTGCCTCACAAACCCCGAACTTCGGGACCGCGTTTACCGGCAACTGCTCCGGTATATCGAGGAAGACCGAAAAGCGTCTGCAGAGAAGGGCACTCCGCCGCCCACGCTGTATGCGTTGTCTCAAAACGACACCAGTTCGAAGTACTGCCGCTGCCCGGACTGCTCGGCCATCGCCGACCGAGAAGGCTCCTTCAGCGGAACGACCATCGCCTTCATCAACGACATCGCGGACCGCATCGCGGGACGATACCCGGACATCAGACTGTTGACCGAGGCTTATCAATTCACCAAGTGTGTACCGAAGAGCATCCGCCCCCGCGAGAACGTGGTCGTCCGGCTGGCGCTGTTGGATCTCGAATACCGCGCCGATGAAATTGCCGACGTGCTGCGGCCCGTCACTTCCCCGACCAACCGCGCTGCGCGGGAATTGACCGAAGGCTGGGCGGCTGCC
Source organism: Pirellulales bacterium (assembly GCA_013360685.1). GTDB lineage: Bacteria > Planctomycetota > Planctomycetia > Pirellulales > Thermoguttaceae > JABWBD01. The sequence continues at coordinate 5,152 of JABWBD010000172.1, read as the reverse complement.
GTTCCGGGCCGGCAGCTCTTTGTCTGGGACTACGCGCAGTTTCGCGACCCTTTCCGTTATCCCTACGACGGGACGACCAAGATTCTGAAGAATCTGGAGTTCTGGCACCGACTCGGGATCAAACGGGCATTCATCGAACAGACGGGCATTGATTTGTCGTTTCGCCCCATGCGGGATTGGCTTTTCTTCCGGAAGTCCGTTCATCCGGAGTTGGAGAACGACCTCCTGGTCCGAGAGTTCCTCGACGCCTATTTTGGTCCGGCCGTCGAGCCCATGCGCAACTATTACGAGCTTTTGGCCGCGGCGACCGAGGCCGGAGACCAACCGTACTTTGAAACGCCGGCCTCCGTGAATCCCTGGCTGACTGCGGAGTTTTTCGCCCAAGTCAATGCCTGGCTGGATGAGGCCGAAGCTCTGTCCCAGGCAGTTGAGAACGCCAGGTTCCTCCGTCATGTTCAACTTGAGCGAGTGCCCGTAGATTCCGCGATGGCGCATCTCTGGCACCGTTATGCCGACAGCCGCGCCTGGTCAGGCAGGAAGGAGGAAGTTCTCCGCCGTTACGAGAAAAACAAACGCATGCTGATTCAGACTTGGGCCACAACGGTGCATGCGTGGGTCAATTGCGGGGCCGGCGCCATCGACGGCGAACTGGCTGCCCTGCGGCTTGAGCTGCCGGCGCAGTTTGCGGGGCGCAACGCGAACCTGCGGCGGATGGGACACGACGCGCCAGCCGGCAATCTCGTCCAAGACAGCAGTGCGGCAGGAGGCCTGGCCCGCAGCCTCGGCAGCAGAAGACCAGGCGATCACAAACTGCCTTTCCAAATGAGGGTCCACGATGACAAGGCAGCGAAGAGTTGGGAACCGCTCACGTTGGAAAAGGTTCCCCAGGACGAAACCTACCATTGGCATCACGTCGGCACCGGGCCTCTCGGCGTCCATTGCGGGCTGTGGTCCAACGTCCCCCTTTGGGTTCCGATCGGCTGGGGCGCCGCGCCGCCGCCCATGAATGAAAGGGAGGTGTGGGTCTCCCTGAAGTTCACCGGTCCGACGTACGTAAAGGATTCCACACTGCCGGACCAGGTGCTCCTCGACCAGGTCGTCGTGGTGCCCCGGATCGCTCCAAATATGCCAATGCCGCTCGCATCGCCGCCGTGACGAGACGTCCGGTGCGATTCCAGGCACCGCCTGATGTTTCGGAAGGCGGCCAGGCGGTCGGCTCACTCCAGTGCGATCACATTGCCCCGCTGCGCGGCGTGCACTCGGCCGCCGACGGCGATTTCCGATAGTCCGTCCAGTGGCGGAACGTGCAGCAATACGCCCTGCGGCTTACGGCGGAAGTGCGGTTGGAACGTCACCAGCAGGCGGCGCCCGTTCTCCTGGAGTTGCAGTCGCAGCGTCACGGGCCCCAATTCCGTCGGGATCCGCTCGAAGGTGGTTGGGCGATCGGTTCTCAACCAGGCCAACGGCACTAGTCGGAGAAGATGAAGGCGGCCGGGCTCGATTTGATCGTCGATGACGGACAGCCGGGCCAATTCGATCGGCAAGGGCACGGAAAAAAGCGTGCCGCTGACGCCGCCCCGGTGTTCGCAGCCGATGGATGTCCGGCGCGACATGCTGCCCGTCAGCAGGCTGTACAGGCCTTCCAGGAATCTGGGGCGATCGGCCGCCTGCCAGGCGTGGAACACATTCCAGCTATAGCAGGGCTCGCAACTGGAGATCTCGTGGTGCAGGGAGACGGGCTGGTGCCACGCTCCCGCAAGGTCATAGGTCCGTCGGTTGGGGCCGGCGCGGAAGTAGTGCAGCGCGGAGCGCATCAAGTCGTCATCCGCCTTCATCAGGCCGCCGTATACGAGAAACAAGGGGCCCGTGTCGAGGTAAAACGGGAACTGGATGTCTCCTCCCCTGGGCAGGGCCGTGGGGACAAAGCGGTGCCGGCGTCCGTCGCCATCGGTCCACTCGGGCATCGTCGGCGCAGCGGCCCGAATTGCCCGCACGAAGCTCTCGCGGTACGCGGCGGCCTCGCGGGCGAACTCCGCGGCGCGGGGGTGATGGATTCGCTCGAGGAGGCGCACGGCCGTGGTCAGGCCCTTGTAGTTCCAGCCGTCCGTCCAGACGGACTGCTCCTGGACGCCGGTGTCGGTGGGCACCGCGGCCGGCAGGATTCCCTCCACGCCCCCATGCCCGCTGCTCGTGCGGAAGTCCACCATGAACTCGCAAGCCTTGACGATCGGTTCCGTCCAACGCTGGATGAACTGGGGATCCTCCGTAACCAGGGCGTGATTCGCCGCGGCATGCAGGATCGCGCCGTGGTCGGTGAGCCAGTCGATCGAGGTGAACCAGCGCGGCGTGGCCAGATAGCCCGCGTGCTTGCGGTAGGCCTTGCCGGGCGGCACGACCGTGCCTTGGTTCTGCCGGAAGATTTCCAGGTACTTTTCGGCGGCGGGATGGTGTCCCAGGCCGTCGAGAATCATCGTGATGTTCATGGAAGTCGGGGTGGCCCACAGTTTCTCGTAGTGCCATGATCCCGACAGCAGGGCGTACTGGCCGGTATCGGGGTGCCGTTCCGCGATCACCTCACAGAATCTCACGGCTTGGCGCGCGGCCTCATTCACCAGACGCTCCGGCGTGTCCACATGGGACGAGGTTGGAGCAGCGGCGGCCCAGAACGGATCGGCCTCTTTCAGGGCGGCGTCACGTCCAAGGGCCAGTTCGGCGTCCACGGCCGCGCGATCTGCCGGCACGAGCGGAACGAGCAAGTCCGCGTGCCCGCCCTTCACCGCGGAAATCGCGATCTTCAGATAGGCGTCCGGGGTGGTGGGACGCTGGTCGATGAATGCGACCGCGGCCCCGGAACCGCATGCGACCGCCAGGCGGACGCGCGAAGCATCGTCGAGAAGCAAATGTCCGCTTGGGTTTGCTGCCGCTTCCAGGCGCAGGGGCCGCGGGTAGGCGGCGGCCGCCCGATTCGCGATGAGATTCTTGTGCCGGTCCATTTCGGTCCCGAGATGCGGCCGGTTCACTTGGACCAGCGCGTAGGCGTCGCCGGACGGGGAATTCTCGATCGCGAGTCGGATCCAGGCAAAGAGCGGTTCGGTTCCGGTTTTCACGGGGCCGCCGCCTTGCATGTGGGCGAATACCTCTTGCCGCACGATAAGGCCGTCCTGCTCCCAGCGTGTCCACAGGACGGGAGCGGCATTGTCGCTCCAGCCCTGATCACCCACGCCGCGGTCGCATGAGCGGAGTGGATACGGCTGGGTGTTCTGGTTCGCGGGAACCTCCCCGCTCCGCGAGGTTAGGAACGTGAGCTGGACGCCTTGGCCGCGGGCAGGGTAGCGAACCGGTTGGGCGATCAGCGTCCCATTGTAGAGCACGTTGAAACGCAGCGGGTGGTCCTTCCAGCCGATCGGGACCCAGGTGTTCTCCATTTCGGGCCACCAGGCCGAGGCGGCCTCGGCATTCGGCTCAGGGGATGCAACGGCCGCAGCCACCTGGGCCATCCCTAAGCAGAAGCTCGCCGAAATGGTGAAGACAAAAGGCACGTTGCGGTACAGGCGTGAGATGACCATATCAAGACCCTCCGCCCCTCAGTATAGCGTGTCCTCACCGGATTGCCAGATGCGGCAGCGAGGGAACACAGTGTGCTGGGATTTCCAGCAAAAAACGCTTACCGCAATGGCAGCACCCAGCGCCGCGGCGCGCGGATCACTCGGAAATTGTACCACAGTCGTTCATCCATGCCGCTCATCCGACGCGCGGCCTCGGCCTGAAACGCCGGTGCCGAAGCCGCAAGGATCAACCCACGCTCATCGCGTCCCACTGGTCCACGGTCATCGCGCCCCACTCGTCCACGCTCAGCGTATCCAGGTCCAGCCCGCTGGTCTCGGTCATGCACCCTTGCGCGGTGCGGACCTCGCGGCCGTCGTCCGAATAGACGGTCCAGGTGGCCGTGCGGACGCTCGTGTCGTCCACGTCGTGCGCCGGCCCGAGCACCTGCGTGGTCCGCCCCAAGGCATCGTGCTCGTAGTCGCTCACCAGGTGCAGCCCGCCACCGGCCGGCGTGCTCCAGCCGCTGTGCAACGCAAGCTTCGAGCCGTCCACGTCGTCGATCCGCCGCGTCATCGACCCGATCACCGGATCATACTGAATGTCCGTAATGAACCCCCGCTCGTCGCGAGTCCAGACGAGATTGCCGCTCTCGTCGAACCGCTCCACCCGCGTCGCCGAACTGTGGCCGAGCTGGTTCCCAGGCTCTGCCTGGAAACCGGCCATTTTGCAGGCTCTGCCTGCCTCGCGCTTGGGCACGGTCTGGCGACCAAGCTCTCGCGCTTGGGCACGGTCTCCCGACCGTGCCCGTCCCACCGACCGCAGGTCTCCCCAATGCGGCCGGAGACCCGCGGTCGGAAACATGGGGCCGGGGTCGGAAACCCACGCCCCCGCGCCGTCGAGTTTGCGGTGTAGGCGGGACACTCCCATGACCCGCCTTGCCCAACTTCACCGGGCCACGGAGTGTCCCGGCTATACACTTTCTCAGCCGTCTCCCCCTGGGGCACGGGAGACCTGCGGTCCGGTCATGGGGTAGTACCGGAAGTAGTTCGTGTCGTCGCCGACCCACTCCTCCGCCACCGCGTCCCACGCCTCGGTCACGATCGTCTTCAGGTCGCCCGGCAGCCCATAAGACTCGCCATAGCCATAATACGCGTACGTCATCTTCCGCACGTTGACCCAGGACGTCGTCCCTTCGTCGTAGCTCAGCAGGGTCACGGTCTCGACATGAGGATCCTCTGCGCTGATGTACGTAAACACCCGCTTCTGGTGCGCTTGCCCGCTGGGCGTCGTCTTGTCCAAAACCTCCGCCACACACGGCCTCGCATACCAATGGACACCGACCGTCGTCCAGGCGATCACCTCGACCGTCGCCCCGCTCGCCTGCACCCAGCGGTACAAGCCCCCTTGCGGATGAGCCGTCTGTTCGTAATCGAAGAACTCGCATCGCGACCCATCTTGCCTGGTCAGAATGAACAAGTGGTTTTGCGAATCGTGCACCAGCGTGTCCTTCGCCCCATACCGCGCCGTATAGCTGCCGTCTTGTTCCGCATCGAACCACAAGGTCCGCTCGGCGCCGAAACGCGCCACCAGGTTCTCAGACCCGCCC
>JABWBD010000171.1 GCA_013360685.1 Pirellulales bacterium | reverse complement strand
GTGCCGCTGAAGTGGCTGACCTGCGGCGGGCGCTCCGGGTTGTACATCGTGTCGGTCAGGTCGCGGACCAGGACCACGTGCTTGCGGTTCTTGGCGAGTTGCCGCAGGCCGAAGGGCCGTCCCAAGACGCACATGTTCGTGTGGACGCCGAATACGATCACGTTGCGAATGCCTCGCTGCTCCAGGAGATTCCAGACTTCGACGCCGCTGTCGCTGATGGCATCCTGGTCGCGGATCTCAAGCACGTCGATCTGCGACTTCCAAGGCGCCCGCGGATTGCGCCCCTGCGCTTTCAGTTGATCGGCCCACCGCGCGTGCTCGGCCTTGTCGTCGTCCTCGCCGCCGTCCGACTGGTCGATCGGATAAACGCCCTTTTCCTCCGCCGGGATCCGATCGCACCACTGGCCGATCCCGGGCGGCAGGTTGGCGGCGGTCGGGGCGTTTTTCGCACGGAGCCGTGCCGGATGGTTCTCGTAGGAAGCCATGCAGCCGCTGGGCGCGTGGATGACCAGTGCCCCGCGCCGGCGAACCGCCTGGAGGAATTGATTCATGCGCGGCGCCATTTCCTGGACGCGGCGCACGGCGTTCAGGCAGTGATGGCTGTCCCAGACATCGCAGACAATCACAGCCATCTTGCCCGGATCCCACGTTTCGGACGTCAGGACCGTGCGGTACAGCCCGCTGCCGGGATTGGTTTCCTCTCGCGTTTGCAGGCCGAGTTGGAATCCGTCGGCGTGGGTTGCCGCGGCAGGCGATCCAGCGGATCCGCGTTCCGGGGAATTGTCCGCGCAGAGAATCTGGCCATTGGTCCAGCTCAGCAGGACGGCGACGGCCAGCCCTGGGCACCACCGCTGCCGCAAGTGCATCGAGGCCAAATTCATCGGTTCGCTCCTTATCCTGGGGCCGGTTTGGGATGGTTGTGTGAGGAGTCGGGAAAGCGCCCTATCTTACATCCACCGTTGACCAAATGCACCACCCAGTAACCTTTCACTATTCATGGAATTCGATCGGCGGTGTGGCACTGCTTGTGATTGGACGGATCCGCCTCTGCGTAGGACTTTCCACAATCACAAGCAGTGGGAATCGCCATCCCTGTTGGAATGCCGCACTGCTTGGAGTTGTGGTGAGCCGCTTTGCATGGAACACGCGTTCAACTCCAAGCAGTGGCACACGACGGTCGCTCTCGTTCCGAAATCGTGCGAGACCATCTAATACTGATCTTAAGTCTTCCCTTCCTGGTCCAAGTCTATGGCCAGTGCCATCGCGTCTTCCCGACGGTGATCGGCAGCACGACGAAGTGGCAAATCAGGTCCAATGACCGTCATTCCCGCTCACGAAAACGCTTGTATCGTCCGCTCGAGGATCTCCGCTTGGCGCCGCGCGTCGTCGATGTTGAAGTAGTTGGTCTTCAGCATCGCAATCCTGGGCTGGATGGATTCCCAATTCGGACACAGCCCCGGCGAATAATCGGGCCAGTAGGGCGCCCAGTGAGGGTAACGTTCCGGGTGAGTCCGGATCGCTTCGGTCAAACGCCCGAACACCTCTTCCAGGTGCGCCGGGCTGTAGGCGCCGTAGAAGCCGTCCCCGCCGAGTTCCACGAACCGGTGGTGAAACGCCGACCACTCGACGTCGTCGCGCTCGATCTTGATCGGATACGTCCAGTAGGTATGGCGATAGCCGGCCGGGACACGCTGGGGCGTCAGCCAGTCGCAGCGGTCCACGACCTCGGCAAACGCCTCGGCGCTGCCCACTCGCATGGCCACCAGTTCATCCACCCGCTCGAGCTCCGCCAGCGCCACGGCACAAGCGATCTCCGGCAGACGCTGGTTCCAGCCCAGCGTGCTGTGGCGCTTGTAGTCGGGCCGGCACCGCAGTTCCTCGGGCACGACCGTGGCGCCCGGCCGGACCGAGAGATCGCGGAAGCCGATCGTGGCCGCGCGGCGGGCCGCCAGGGCGAGCGCGTCGTCGCTGCAGATCAGGATGCCGCCGTCGCCGCAGGTCACCGTCTTGGATGCCTGAAAGCTGAAACTCGCCAAATGCCCGATCGAGCCGGATACCCGGCCATGATACTCGCAGAGATAGCCCTGGGCGTTGTCTTCGATCACGATCAGGTTGCGCTGCCGGGCGATGTCCATGATCGGGTCCATGTCCGGCATCAGCCCGCAGATGGACACGGGAATGATCGCCTTCGTCCGCGGGCTGAGTTTGCGGCGGACGTCTTCCACGTCGAGTGTCCAGGTCTCGGGATCCACGTCGGCAACGATCGGGACCGCATTGCACTGGAGCGGCGCGGCGGGAGTCGAAAACACGGTAAACGCGGGCACGATTACCTCGTCGCCCACGCCCACGTCGGCGGCCAGAAGCGCCGACTGCAGGGTTGCCGTGCCGTTGGCGTGCGCGATCCCGTGCTTCTGCCCCATCCGCGAGGCGAATTCACGCTCCAGCCGCGCGGTCATCCCGACCGAGTGCGCGTTGTGAAAGCCGAAATCCAGGACGGCGTTGACGTACTCATACGCCTTGGGCGAAACCCTGGGAATCGATCGTGTCGCTCGTGTTGAACTCATGGTTACACCTCGACCCACTGTCCTGGAACCGGCACCGGGTAATGGCCCTCCGCGTCGGCCACAACCGGCGGGGGACTGTTCTCGTTGAAATTGTCGAGGCCGCCGGGGACCCACTCGAAGCTGGAGGCCATAACCTCGTCGAAGGTAATGACGCGGCCCATGTGGATCGCCGCCCGGCCCATGATGTCGGCCAACTGGGACATGGCCGCCTGTCGGGCCTCGTTGTGGCGGCGGTCGTTGCGGATGGCGTCGAGAAAGACGTTCCACTCGGCCTGCCAGGGGCTGATCTCTTCGGGCGGAGCTTCCCAGGCGACGTTGTCCGCGGCAAAGCGCTGGTCCTTGTAGAGCCGGGTGGTGGCCGCGTGGATTTTGCCGGAGAACTGCGCGCCGCACTTGGCCCCGTGGATGTAAGTGGCGAACTCGTTATGGCAGTTCGGCAGGTTGCGCATCACGTAGTAGGCCTTGGTGCCGTCGGCGAAGGTCCACTCGGCGGCGCAACTGTCGAGGTTCTGGCCGAAGTCGGTGCTATTGGCGGCCCTGCCGCCGATGCCGTGCGCGGAGACGGGCCAGGCGTCCTTGATCCAGCACATCTCGTCGATCTGGTGGATGTCGGCTTCGGACCACAATCCGGCCGAGACCCAGAAGAGGTGGAAAATGCTGCGAAGCTGCCAGAAGATCTCGTTTTCCCCTTCCGGCTTGCGTCCGAGGCCGCCGAAGTGTTCGGTGCGGTAGGCACGCAACAGTTGGATCTGCCCCATTTCCCCATCGCGGATCCGCTTGATCAGTTCCTGGCGGTTCCTGGAGTGGCGGCACATGGTGCCGGCCGCGATCTTCAGGCCCTTCTTCTCCGATTCTTCCGCGGCCTTGAGCACGCGCCGGACGCCCACCGGATCGGTGGCGAACGATTTCTCGAAAAAGACGTTCACGCCCTTCTGGACCGCATACTCCAGGTGCAAGGGACGGAAAGCGGCACGCGTGGTCAGAAGGGCCACGTCGCCGGGGCGCAGGCAATCGATCGCTTTCTTGTAGGCGTCGAACCCGACGAATCGCCGTTCCGGGGGCACATCGACCTTCCCGGGATCGAGCTTGCTCAGGCTGGCGTGGGAAGCCGCCAGCTTTCGCTCCACGATGTCGGCCATGGCCACGAGCTTGACCGGGCCCCCGGGGGCGTTGAAGGCATTGCCGACGGCCCCGTTCTCTTCGGCGGCATGGACGCAAGGAATCGAAAGGCCCGCCAGCGCGGCGCCGGCGGCCGCTGGGGCGAGCTTCAAAACATCGCGCCGAGACGGCTTTTCGGTCTTATCGTGAGAGATTGGCAGGCATTGTTTCATGACGGGCCTCGGGGTAGGAGGATTCGGGAATGACGATCTCAGCCGGATCATACCAAGCGGGCATCCGCCCATTCTGTCCGCCACGGGAAGCTGCGTCAAGAATCACCGCTGGGTTCCGACCCGGCCCGGAATCGTTGAACCGAAAGCCGGAGGAGGCTCGACGGGCCATCGATGTGAACGCAGTGCACCGATGCTCCCAGCGGAGAGCTTAGGACCGGCCGAACAATTACTGTCGCCTCCGCGAAAGTGGCGGCTTTCGCGGAGCGAAAGGCAACAAATACGAAAGTTATTCTTCGGCTGATCCTTACCGAACCCCCGGCAGACCGTCGAAGAAATCGACCACTCCGGTCTCCAGTGAATACTCGGCCCCTACCACCAGAAGCCCCTCGCGCGCGATCAGCCGTTCGAGCACTTCCGACCCGTGTCGCAGATAATTCGCGGAAACGCGGACGTTTGCCCGAACCGCCTGCCGCATCAAAGCTTCCTGGTCGTGGCTGAGTTCCGTCGCCAACAGTCCTTCGATGGAGGGCCGAATGCGACCGACGATGGAACTGAGGTTCCGCGACTGCTGCGAACTCGGCTGCTGCAGTTCCTCCAAAGTCGCCCGCACGGCCCCGCACCGCGTATGTCCCAGGACCACGACCAGTCGTGCGCCATAGCGCTGCGAGGCAAACTCAATGCTGCCTACCTGAGAGGGCGCCACGATGTTGCCGGCAATGCGGATCACGAACAGATCGCCCAGCCCCTGGTCGAAAACGATCTCGACGGGGACCCGCGAGTCGGAACAGCCGAGAATGACGGCGAAAGGCTCCTGGCCCTCCAGGACCTCGCTCCGCCGCATCTGCTTCATCAGGGTTTCCAGACTCAGAACGCCCGAGACAAACCGGCGGTTCCCCTCTTTCAGACGTTCCAAAGCTTCCAACGCTGAAATCACCAGCCTTCCTCCTATAGTCTTCCCAGTGCCCCGGCTGCCCAGCACGGGGCAGCCAAAGCGGCCACCTCTGGCTGCATTGTAGCGGCCCGGGCGACTGAGACTGCTTCAGCGTGTCGAATTTCCGGCGTAGGCGGGACACTCCGTGGCCCGCTTCGCCACGCTTGACCTGGTCAAGTCAAGCAACAGGTTCTCCCGTTTGTTGATGTAGACGGCCTTCCCAAGCAGTCTCTTACCCGCGATCTCGATGGCCTGGGAAGGCCGTCCTACAGAAAACGCCCTGGTTGGCATCTGAGAGACCCTAACAAAACCGGCCCAGGAGACCGTCGGTCGGCGGTTTCGGCGGGGTCAGAGACCCTCGCCGAGCGGTGTCCTACAGAAAATGTCCAGGTTGGCACCAAGAACGGAAGAGACAGGCCGCGTTGTTCCTGTACTTCTGCAGCGGTATAGAAATCGTGCGTCCGTGCGCAAGTCCCGCAAGATCGGAACAATCCTCATGTTTGGAGTGGCCGGAACCGATAACGGCGCATGTGGGAGGGGCTTGCCGCCCGGGCAAGCTCGCGCGCCGAGGTAACACCATGCTCGTTTTGATCAGCGATCTCCACCTGACCGACGGCTCCAGCAGCGAGACCACCTCGCCCGGTGCACTGTACGTCTTTGCCCACCGCCTTCAGGAATTGGCCGAAGCGGCCTCATGGCGCGCGGATGGCAGTTACCGGCCGATCGAACGGATCGACCTGGTTCTCCTGGGGGATATCCTTGACGTGATCCGTTCCACGTGGTGGTCCGCTTCCGCAAGCGTCCGGCCGTGGGGGAATCCGCACTGTCCGGAATTCGTCGATCAGGCGTCCCGCATCACCTCCGACATCCTCAAGAATAATGAGGAATCGTTGGCGGTGCTGCGAAGCCTGGCTGTCGAGCAGACGGTCAGCGTGCCGCCGGGGCTTCGCGACGGCCGGCCGGCGCACGAGAGCGATCGGGTGCCGGTCCCGGTGCGGATCTTCTACATGGTGGGAAACCACGACTGGATATTCCATCTGCCTGGCGCCAAGTTCGACTCCTTGCGTCAGAAGGTGGTCCAGCAGATGGGACTGGCCAATCGCCATGATCGGCCTTTCCCCCATGACATCGCCGAGAATGAGGACCTGCTCCACTCGATGCGCCGCCACAAGGTCGCCGCGCGCCACGGGGACTTGTACGACCCGCTCAACTTCGAGGGAGACCGGGACTCCAGCAGCCTCGGCGACGTGGTCGTGATCGAACTGGTCAACCGCTTTGCCGCGGAGGTCCAGGGGCAACTGGCCGACGAGCTTCCGGCCTCAACCCTTCTGGGCCTTCGGGAGATCGACAACGTTCGGCCTTCCCTGCTCATCCCGGTCTGGATCGACGGGCTGTTGGAGCGGACCTGCGCCAATCCGTCGATACGGAAGCGGGTCAAGATGGTGTGGGACCGGCTGGTGGACGAGTTCCTGGCGATCGACTTTGTCCGTCAGCGCGACACCTGGAGTCCGCTGGATACCGTCGACGGCCTGCAGCAGGCGCTCAAGTTCAGCCGCCGGCTCTCGGTCGGCTGGGCGAGCACGGTGCTCGGCTGGCTCAACAGCGTGCGGGGCAGTTCGTCCGAATCGTACTATACCCACGCCCTGGCTGAGCAGGACTTCCGCAATCGGCGTGCGAAGCACATCGTCTACGGCCACACGCACGCGGCCGAAAGTGTGCCCCTAGACGCCAGCTATGCTGAAGGATTCGTGCTCAACCAGGTGTACTTCAACACGGGCACCTGGAGGCGCGTTCATCGGCAGACCCAGCTTGCGCCGGGCGAACATGAATTCATCGCCTGCGACGTCATGAGCTACCTGGCCTTCTATCAAGGGGACGAACGAAGAGGCCGCCCCTACGAGACCTGGTCGGGCACGCTGGGATACAACCCTCTGGAGGTTACCGTTCACCGCATCGACCCCGGCAGAACGACCCATGCCAAAGGCCAATCGGTTCCGGCACCAGTCCTACACGACCACGCCCCCCACTTCACACCTGCATCGACTAAGGCCGGAAGCTCCAGCTCGCATCGGGTCTAGCGAGTTCCGCCGCGGCATGGACGACGCGGGAGCGACGCTTCGCTCCGCGGGCGTCAAGGCGATCTACCTCGCCCATGGAACCTTCGTCGGTCCCGATGCCCTCGGCGTGTTGGGCGAACTGGCCCGATTGTATCCTTCTGCCGGCCTTGCGGTCCGCCGCGTAATCAGGCGGGTTTTCGAGGAACTCCGCGGCGACGGAGGCACCTTTACGGAAAGCTACGCCCAGGCATTCGAATCCGCGATCCACCGCGCCGGGCAACGCGAAATCCCCGTGGAACTGTTCCACTGGTCCGGCGAGAACCACCACATCGGCCGCGCCGACGGGGCCGTGCGGCTGATCCACGAGTTGTCCTCGCTGGAGTGCGAGCCGGGCGAGCGGATCCTGCTTTGGGGCCACAGCCACGCGGGAAACGTCTTTGCCCTGGCCACCAATCTCCTGGCGCGCGACCTTGACACCGTCGAACGCTTCTTCGACGCGGCCGGGATCTACTATCGCCTGCCGGTGTTCGGCTGGATCGACATCCCGCTCTGGAACCGCGTCCGCGACATGCTGCTCCGCGGCGACGCGGCGGTGGCCAATCTCCAGTTGGACTTCGTCACCTTCGGCACTCCCATCCGCTACGGATGGGATTCCGCGGGCTATGCGAGCCTCCTGCATTTCATCCATCGCCGCTGCGCGGACGGACCCGAATGCCGGGCCGGTTTCCCCGTCCGCCTCGACAGCGTCCTCGGTGCGGAAGAAGGCGATTACGTCCAGCAGTTGGCGATCGCCGGCACGAACGTCGTGCCGAGCCTCTTCGCATGGCGAGCGTACCTGGCGGACCGGCGCCTGCATGCCTTGCTCGAAACGGATGGGCCGCCGAGCGAATCGCTCGACCGCTTCCGCGCCGGCACGATCGTGCCCGATGAAGGAACGACCCTGCTGGTCGACTACGGATGCCCGGAAGGCGGCATCGGCGAACATCTGGCGGGCCACGCCGTCTACACCGGCAAGCAATGGCTGCTCTTCCACGCCCAGGAAGTCGCGCGCCGCCTCTACGTCGCGCGTGCCTGCAAGGCAGCGTGAAGCGGGCAAAGCGGGCCACGGAGTGTCCCGCCTACACTGGAGACAACACTTTATCCACAGTCTCCGTGAGTGGCGTGTGAAAGCCATTCAACTCCAAGTGTTGCCGCCCCCCGTGCGGCGGGCGGTGCGAAAGATCTCCTTCCCAAAGACCGTCCCGGCAGTAGGCACCGGCGGCAGTCAGGGTTAAGATGGTGTTGCACTCACGGCCGGCATCTTCATCACCGAAGTCCCAGGAGACGGCACGATGTCTTCCGCAGAACCGACTCGTCGTGATTTTCTCAAGGCCGCTTCGGCGGCAGCGGCAACGGGGCCCCTGGCGGCGGTCGCCTCGGCCGAACCAGCCGACACCGCCAAGATCCTCAACTACAACCCCAAGATGCACTACCGCCGCCTCGGAAAGACCGAGTTCATGATCTCCGAGATCGCTCTGGGCGGGCATGGCGGCCGGTCCATCGAGGACCGCGTTCCGGTGCTGGAAAAGGCGGTCGAGTTGGGGATGAACTATGTCGACAACAACATCGCCGCCGAATGCGACATGTACGGCGAGGCCATGTCGCGCAGCAGCGGCGCCAAGCGCGACAAGTGGTTCATCGGCTTCGCCTCCTGGCCGGAAAAGGTCACCGAAGAGTACGAGGCGAATCTCACCCCCGAGAAGATGATGCAGTCGATCGAAGACCGGCTCCGCTCCTACAAGACCGACATGCTCGACATGTGGCGTCCCGTGGGAGCGACCTGGGGCGAGGGGCAGACGAAGATGGCCACGATGCTCATGGTCAGCCACAAGGCGCTCGACATGGTGGTCGAGGTCTTCGACAAGGCCAAGCAGCAGGGCAAGGTGCGGTTCCTCGCCATCTCGGCCCACAATCCCAAGGTCTTCCACCGCGTGCTCAAGGAATACCCCCAGTTCTCCGTGATCATCTTCCCGTATCTCTTCCTCACCAAGGAATTCGGCGGCGATAGCCTCCTGAAGCTGGCGCAGGAGAAGGACGTCGGCGTGGTGGGGTTGAAACCGTTCGGGGCCGGCACCACGTTCGGCCTGAAACCGCAACAGCTCAAGCTGGGCAACGTGGACGACCGCGGGCATGTTCTCGTCAAGGAAATGCTCCAGGAGAAGCGGCTCTCCGCCGTGATCCCGGGTGTGAACATCGCCGCGCAACTCGAGGAGAACGTCAAGGGCTCTTACGAGCGCGATCTGCCCAAGACGCCCCAGGAAGAGCAGGCGATCCGGGAATGCACCCGCAACTTCTACGCCAACCTGACGCCGCATTACCAGTGGCTCCGAGAGTGGGAGGTCGTATGAGGCGGACGGTCGTGATCGCGGCGGCCGCACTGCTCCTGACCGCGCTGGCCTTGGCCGGCCTGCGTCCACGGCGCGCGGAAGCGGGCCCGCCGGAAAAGCCGGCGGAAACATCCTCGGAGTCGGCCGCCGAAGCCGATTCCGAGGAGTTCATCGATCCGTTGGGCCCGAACTCGGCCTGCTACGTCTGCCATGTGACCTTTGTCCAGGAGGAGCTCAGCAAGGTCCACAAGGCCGAGAAGACCGGCTGCATCGACTGCCACGGGCTGAGCGCGGCCCACGCGAACGACGAGGACATCGGCGCCACCCCTCCCGACATCGTCTACCAACGGGGCCAGATCGACGCCGCCTGTGTGAAGTGCCACGAAACCCACGACGCTCCGGCGGCGAAAGTCGTGGCGCGGTTCGTTGTGCGCAAACTCTCGCCTTCGGCCGCGGCGGTCTGCACGGATTGCCACGGCGAACATCGCATCGCCGAGGCGGCCGGCGAGAAGTAACGCGGATCGTTGGAATTTGCCTATTCGCTTGAGATCTCGATTCCCAGGGCGTGCAGCTTCAGCCGCAAGGTCCGCCGGTTGATCCCGAGGATCCTCGCCGCCTGGGAAAGATTGCCGCGCGTGTGCTGCACAACGCGCGAGAGCAGGTGCTGTTCGGTCAGGGCCTGCCATTCCGCGTAGAGGTTCTCGCCGCCGCTGTTGAGCCGGTCCTCCAGGAAACGGTCCCAAGGCGCCAGGCAACTCTTCTCCGCGGGCGCCGCTGCGGCCGCGGGCGGTTCGCCGCGGACGAAGGGAGGGAGAAACTCCGCGGCGAGCACCGGTCCGGTGGCATACAGAAGGGCCTGCTTCACCACACTCTGCAGCTCCCGGATATTTCCCGGCCATGGATACTCCCGGAACAACTCGTGCACTTCGGGGGCGACCTCGTAGACTTCTTTGTCAAGTTCCTTCGAGAACCGCCGCACGAAGTGGTCCGTCAACAGCCGCAGGTCGTCGCCGCGGTCGCGGAGCGGCGGCAGCCGGATGGTGAACACGTTCAGACGGTAGTAGAGGTCGGAGCGGAAATGGCCTTGCTCCACCAATTGCGAAAGGTTGCGGTTGGTGGCCGCAACGATCCGCACGTCGGCGCGGAGGGTTTCGTCGCCGCCCACCCGCTCGAATTGACCCTCCTGGAGGACGCGCAGGATCTTGGCCTGGGTCAGGGGCGTCATGTCGCCGATCTCGTCCAGGAAGCAGGTGCCGGCGTCGGACTGCTCGAACTTGCCGATCCGCAGGCGGTCGGCGCCGGTGAAGGCCCCTTTCTCGTGGCCGAAAAGCTCGCTCTCCAGCAGTGTCTCCGGAATGGCCGCGCAATTGATCGCCCGGAAAGAACCGCGGGATCGGCGGCTGTGGTGGTAGATGGCCCGCGCGACCAGTTCCTTGCCGGTGCCGCTCTCGCCCAGCACCAGCACGGTAACATCCTGCGGAGCCACGCGCCCGATCGCCACGTAGACTTCCTTCATCGCCGGGCAGCGGCCGATCAAGGCGTCGGTTCCGGGGTCCGGGGGCGACTCCGGCGACAGCACGGGCGGCACGCGCATCAGTCGGCTCACCTGCAAAGCCCGCGAAACCAATTCGGCAAGGTCGTCCAACTCCAGGGGCTTGAACAGGTAATCGAACGCCCCGAGCTTGGTGGCCTCGATGGCCGTTTCCGTGGTCCCGTGGCCGGTGATGAAGATCACGGGGATCCGCGGATCGAAGGCGTGAATCCGCTGAAAGGCTTCCAGGCCGGAGAGGTCGGGCAAATCGACGTCGAGAATGATGGCGTCCGGCCGGTGCGACGTGGCCAGTGCAATTCCTTCCATGGCGGACTCAGCCGTCAGCAGCGTCACGTCCGGGCCGCGGAAGATTTTCCGAAAGGCGTGCAGGATCGAGGGTTCGTCGTCGACCACCAGCAGGACCGGCATCACGAATCTCCCCTGCCGGATGCACCGGAAATGGGCTTGCCTTCGTTCAAGGCGGGGCATCCCGAAGCGGCGGCAACATCCCAGTGCGGCTGGAGGACTTTGGGCAGTCGGAGGGTGAATGTCGTGCCGGCGGGAGCCTCGCTGGAGAATCGCACCGCGCCTCGCAAATAATGCTCCCCCAGCAGTTTGATCGAACGCGTGCCGATGCCGCGGCCGAGCCGTTTCTTCGTGCTGACCGGCCGGTGGAAGATCTGCCGCTGCACCGCCGCGGGGATCACCGCCGCATTCTGCACGCTGAACTCCACCCATTCATCGCCGGGAACACAGCGGACGTGCACCGTTCCTCCCGGTTCGGTGGCTTCCAGGGCGTTGTGGATCATGTTCCCCAGCACGCGGCCGAGCAGGCGGAGGTCCGTCACAATGATTCCATCCCACACATCCTGGACTTGAACGACGCGGTCGGCGCCCACGGGATGGGCCGCGTAGAGAGTCTCCAGATCGCGGACGACCGCGAGGGTGCGGACCGCTTGCGGTTCGACCTCCAGATCGCCGCTCTCGGCGAGCATGAGATCGCGGTGTGTTTGGATCTCTCCGACGAGTTGATCGGCGAGCCAGTGCAATTGGCGAAGGTCGTCCCGGTCGTCGCCCGGCGGAAAGCGGTCGGCCAGGAGCCGGAGATGCCCGTGGATGCCGCCGAGCATGTTGAGCACGTCGTGAAAGAAGAGGCCCGTCAATTCGCCAAGCCGCTTGCGGCTGCTGACGTCCTCCATGGCGCAGACGGTGAACGCTTCGCCCTCGATGTCCGTCGGCGTCGCTTTGACCCGCAATTCGACCGAAGCGCCCTTGATCGGCCGCTCGAGCGTGAGTTCGCACTGCCCGTCCGCCTGGCCTCGTGTCGCCTCGCACTGCCGGAGGACCTTCAGCGCCCCGCAGTTGCCGCACTGTGGCGACGTGCCGCAACCGTCGGGCCCCTCGCGCCAGAAGGAACAGCCGAGGATCTCGCCGAGACGGCGTCCGAGCAGGTCGTCGAGCCTGGCGTGGAGCAGTTCGAGCAACGGGCGGTTGGCCGCGATGACCTGGCGCCCGGAATTGAGGATCATCACGATCCCCGGCATGGCATCGATCAAGGACTGGACCAAGGGCGCCCGGGCTACCAGCGAGTTCTTGCGGCGCAATTCGTCGGCCGGCTCGCGCCCGAAGGGGGGCTGTGGCTCGTGCCTGATTTCTTGCGAGGATGATGCCATCTTGCCACTCTAATCCCAATCCGCCGCTTTGTCGACCTGCGCGCGAGCGCACTGGTCCGCGGGCAGCCGCAGGGTGAAGCATGCGCCGCCTTCCGGCCGGTTGGCCGCCGACAAGCTGCCTCCATGGCCCTCGGCGATCCGCCGCGAGATTGCCATGCCCAGGCCGACTCCGGTCGTCTTGGTCGTAACGAAGGGCTGGAACAGCCGGGAGGAAACCTCCGGCGCGATGCCCGCCCCCGAGTCGAGAACGCGGAGCTCCAATTCGCCGACGCCCATGGAACGAAGCTCGATCTCCACCGTGCCCGTCTGCGGCGACGCATCGACGGCGTTGTGGAGGAGATGCAGCACGAGTTCGCGAAGTTGGTCCGAGTCTCCGCACAATGCGGTGGAATCCGCGCGCCCGGTGAGTCGGATGGCGACGTTCCTTTGCCGGGCCCGCGGCTGGACCTCGGCGATCGATTCGGCCACCAGGGAGGCAAAGTCCAGGTCGCGGCATACCGGCTTCCGCGGCCGGGCGAAATCGAGGAACGTCTGGAGCGACCGCTCCATGCGCCGGACTTCATCCTCGATCACCCGGAGGTCCTCCTGGTCGAGCTCCAGCGACTCCCGGCGCCGGTTGCCGGCCTGGACCAGCATCTTGATCGAGGTGAGCGGATTGCGCAGCCGGTGCGCCAGAGCAGTGCCCAATTGGGCCACGGCCGCCATCTGTTCCGCGCGCATCTCGTCGCGCTCGCGGTCCACCAGGTCGCGGACCACGGCCATGTAGAGAAGACGGCCGCTCAGAGGGACTTCGCTCACGGACAAGGCCAGAGGCACTTCGCTGCCGTCCTTGCGGCGTCCCGGGATCTTGACGGTCCCCTCGAGCAGCCGCGGTTGGCCGGCGTCGTCCGCGGAGCCGTTGCGATAGCGCGCCAGAAACTGCCACGGTATCAACGTCCCCAGGTCCCCGCCGACGATCTCCGCCGCGCTGAGCCCGAAAATCTCCTCGGCGGCAGGGTTGAACGACTCGACCACGCCGCGCGCATTGAAGGTGATGATCCCTTCCGGCGCGGCGGCTCCGAGGGCCTCCGCCTTGGCCTGCTCCGTGGCCGCCAGGCGGCGGAGCGGACCGATAATCGCCCACCAGAGCAGCGGTGCGCTGAGCAACGTCAGAAGACAGGAGTCGGCCACTGCCCGGACTGCTTCCGGGACCTCTCGCGGAAGCAGCATCGGCAGGACGAACATCACGCCGACCTCCGCGACGAAAACGATCGCCAGCACTTGGAGGAAAAGATAAATCGGCGACTGCCGCAACAGGTTCATGAACATCGCCTTGTCGACGCAACCAGGCACCGGCCGCTCTACAATCCAGACGATTTTACCGGATCGACACCGCATCGGTCAAAAGGGCCTGCTGGTTGGGGGGCTTGTCGGCGAATCCATGCGTGTCGGGCTGATTGGGGGTGATGGGTGTGGAGGGGCCGAGTGTCTCTCTCTCATGGAAGCCCGTCCTCGGCATGACGCCAACTCATTCGCCCATCCCGAACTCGCGGATCGCCTGGTCGTGCCCTCGCCGCCGCGCGGACGGCGTTATGTCCATGAGCCAAAGCAACTCTTCCACGGCGTCCGGGCCCGACGGTTTCCTCGGCTTCGCCCCGTTCGCACTGCCGCCATCGTCCTGCGCCGCCGCGAGCAGCGCGAAGGCGGCGTCGCTTGCCGAAACCCGTTGGCCGCTCCCTGCCTTCGGCATCGGGTCCGCGATTCCTTGCGGATTCCGGTTGGCCGGCCCCAGTGCGAAAAGCGAACTAGCCGACTGCGCGCCGGAAATCCTTCCTGCCGCCCCGTCGTATTGGTACACGCTGTCCGTGCCGGCATCCACGATCCAGATGTGGTCGACGTGGTTGGGATCGATGGTCAGCCCCGTGGGCGTTGCGTTGGCCGGATCGATCCTCCAGCTTCCCTCCAACCTGCCATTCAGCCCGTAGCGGAAGACCCGATCGACGGTTGCCGAGTTGTTGACGACCCAGAGGTGCGCGCCGTCGGTGACAACGTCGGCGGGCTGCCGGTTGCCTGGGCTAAGGGGGAAACTCGATGTGGGCCGCGCCCTTCCCGAGCGCCGCAAGGCCGCCTGGTCGAAGAAATAGACCCGGTCGGTCCCCCGGTCGACGATCCAGACGTCGCTGCCGTCGGTGGCAATCCCTTCCGGCTTGTCCAATCCCCTGGCCTCCCAACGCCCGACCGCCCGGCCGGCGTCGTCGTACACAAACACGACGCCCTTGGCATCGACCACCCAGCGCAACGATCCGTCTTTGTTGCTTGCCACGCCGCGGGGCTGCTGGTTCTCCCCGTTCAGCGAAAGGCGCCCGGCGGGATTTCCCGCCGCGTCGTACTGGAAGGTGCTCTGCGCGGAGGGATCCGCCACGATGAATTTCGTGGCTCCAAGCGGCGCGACCTGCCGGACTTGGATGGAAACCGTTGCCGGATTGCTTTCCATCGCCCCGTCGCTGGCCGAGTAGGTGAAGGTATCGGGGCCGAAGTAGCCCGCGATGGGAGTGTAGCTGAACGAACCGTCGGCGTTGAGCATCACCGTGCCGTGGCTCGGGCCGCCGACGAGAACCGCCGTCATTGGGTCGCCGTCGACATCCACGTCGTTGGCCAACAGGCAAGATGCAACCGGGACGACGAGCACCGTGTCCTGGTCCAGCGTACACGAATCGTCCGCGGCGGTCGGCGCGTCGTTGACCGCGGCGACCGTGATCGTGAAGGTCCGCGGATCGCTCGTGTCGTTGCCTCCATTGGCCGTGCCGCCGTCGTCTTTGGCTTCTACGGTGACCACGGCGGTCCCGAATGCATTGGATGCCGAGGTAAAGGCCAGTGTGCCGTCGGACGAAATCGCCGGCTGGGCGATGAACAACGCCTGGTTGTCGTTGCTGACCAGGAAGCTCACCGACTGGCTTGCCTCGATGGCCGGGCCGGGGCTGATCGCCGTGGCCCAATGAGCGATGGTTTGCGAACCGGCGTCTTCGAGCACCATCAGATCGGAACCGGCGGTGAAACTTGGGGCGACGTTGACGGCCGCCAGGCTCTCCGGCTGACAGCCGAAGTCCGCGCCTTCGCCGTACTCGCCGTCCTCGAGGTCCTCGAATTCGTAGCCGTCGCCGGGAATCGGAGTGCCGATTACGACCGGGATGGAGCCCAGGACCACGTTGGTGCCCTGCCGCACGAACTGGAGGTCGAAACGGTGCGGAATGCCGTCGCCGACAAACTCGACGTCGAATGTGGCGGTCTGCCCGGCGCCCACGCCGGACAACGTGCCGGTGTGATTGACGATGTGCACGCGGGGGTCCGAGGCTTGGATCGTCAGGTCCACCGCCACGCTGGTGACGGCGTTCTGGATGGCGGCGACGACTCCGCTGGCCACGCTCGCGCCGAACCCGGAACTGATCTGGAAGTAGAAGGGATCGCCCGGCGCGATCGGATCGGGGGTGCCGTTGTCGATCGTAGCCGTCGAGCGGTTGACCGCGCCGGTGAGCTTGGCAATCGCTTCCAGACCTTGGCGAGGATCGACCGTCGGCTGGGGATTCGTGCCCAGCCCGATGACCAGGGCGCCCAGGGCGTTCAGGCCGGTGATTGTTTGCTGGATGCCGGCCCCGGCGCTGAACGGCGTGGTGGGCCGCGAGGTTTGCGTCAGCGCGGAGATGGGAAGCGTCAGGCCGCCCACGCCCGTGATCGCCGTTTCGCCCTTGGGCTCAAAGGCAAAACCGGTGTCGGTGGCGGTGAGGATGACCGGCAAGGCCCCCGCGCGGAAGCCGGCGCCGCCCAAGACGCCCGCCGCCGGCAGCACCGAACCGGTCGCGTCGGCCGTGAAGGACGGGAAGGACGGAACATCGCCGCTGTTGCCGGGGCTGAGCTGGGTGGAAACCAATCCCGCGGCGCCGCTGTCCAACACCGAGCCGTTGTTGTTGCCGTCGAAGCCGAGTCCCGTGACGGTCTGATAGAGGGCCTCGAAGACGGTCTCCGGCTCGTCGCCGCCGTAGCCGGGAGCCGTGCGATCGAGGGCCGCTTGGATGGAGGCGGCGAAGCCGAACGTGCTCGCAGCGACGATCGGCTGGTTCAGGACGAACGGCCGCCCGACGGCGTACTCCGCGGCGAAATTGCCGTACTCCTCGAACCGGCCGACGCCGAACCCCAGATCGATGCCCGGCAGCGATGCCTGGAGGGAGGCAATGATATCGGGAAACGCGGCCCGCACGATGGGGCTGTTGGCGGTGAAGCTGCCGGTGTCGTCGAACAGCAGAAACACGTCGACGAGATTGGTCAGCGCGCCGGAGCCGGGGAGCGTGAGGCTTACGTTTTGCCGGGAAGACTCGCCGTCGGCCAGCGAAATCGTGATTTCCGACGGGCTCATGTTCCCTACGGCCGGATTGCTGACGCCGGCCGGCCAGAGAATCCCGCCGGTCGTAGTCGGGAAGGTCCGCACGTAGCCCGAGCCGAGGATTTCGCGGACTACGTAGGCGCCGGGCGTCAGGCCCGCGAACGAGTACGAGCCATCGGCTCCCGTGGCCGTGGTCGGCTCGTCGGGGTCGCGAACGTCGTCGCGGTCCAGGTCGATGAAGATGGTCACTCCGGCAATCCCGGGCTCGCCGGCGTCGCGGAGACGATTGCCGTTGGTATCCTCGAACTTGACGCCGCGTATCTCGTTGGGCCGGTACACGTTGCCCAGGTCGACCCCGCCGCGGTCTTCCGCCGGCCCGACCGTGACCACGTGGGCTCGCTCGGTATCCGGGGTGGAAGACAGAAGCTCGGGGACGACTTCCCGGACGGTGTAGTCGCCCTTGGCCAGGTGCGTGAAGCTGTAACTGCCGGCCTCATCCGCCGCGGGCGTGAAGAACAGGTCCGATGCAGAGACCGTGCTGGGCTCGTCGGCATCGAGGGCGCCGTCGCCGTCCAGATCGAGATAGACGGTGATCCCGGCCAGCCCACGCTCGCCTGGGTCGCGAACGCGGTCCTGGTCGGCGTCGTGGTACAGGACGCCGCGAATGCCGGCCTCGCTCCGCTCCTGGTTGCCGAAATCGAGCCCATCGGTGGTCTGGCCGTTCAGGAGCGTGATCGAGTACGATGCGGTGCTGGGACGCGTGGGGCGCCAGTCCGCTCCCGGCAGTTCCACGATCTTCGTGTATCCGGGCCGAACGCCGAGGACCAGGTAACTGCCGTCGGCCCCCGAGACGGCCGCCGGTTCGCCGGTGTCCGCCGCGCCGTTGAGATTCAGATCGGCGAAGATCGTCCGGCCTGCCAGGCCGGGCTCGGTGAACGCCCCGGTGAGCGGATCGACGTCGCGGCTCCCGTTGCCGTTGGCGTCGTCCCACACCGTCCCGCCTACCGCTCCCGCCGAAACGCTGTAGTTGGCGAAATCCGGGATGGTCATCTGCTCGCCGGCCACGACGTTGACGGTGTAGTTGTCGTCATAACCGGGCGAAACTTCCCAACCGCCGGGCACGACGATCCGCACGACGTAGTCTCCCGCGGTCAGCCCGGCAAAGGAGTACTCGCCGCCCAGATCGGTGAGCGTCGAGGGCTCGCCGGGATTGCTGGTCCCGTCGTGGTTCAAGTCGACATAGACCGTCCAGTTCGCCAGCCCCGGGTCGGTGGGCGCGCCGGTTAACGGGTCCGTGGCTCGAATGCCGTCGCCATTCAGATCGTTCCACGCGGCCCCGGCGAGACCGCCGGTGGACGGCGCCGCGTCTCGCACGTTGAAGAAGTCCGCCTTGGTCTCGTGCGTGTCCACGACCTCCACGTCCTGGAAGTCCGGGGCCGTCGCGCTCCAGCCGCTCTGCACCGTCTCGGCGATGCGGTAGTTGCCGGCCAAGAGCCCGGAGAGCAGGTAATCGCCATCGACGTTCGTCAGCACCGAGGGTTCGAGATTGCCGTCGAGATCCTTGTCCTGCACGCCGTTTTGGTTCAGATCCAGATACACGGTCCAATTGGGAATCCCGTCCTCACCCTGGTCCCGCACGCCGTTGGCATTCAGATCGTTGTACACGGTCCCGGCAATCGCCGTATCGGGATCCCCGCCAAGGACCGAGCTGAGTACGAACCGTTGCTCCAGCGGTTCCATCCTCAAGGCCCGGCGGGCACTTGGCCGGGACCGCCTCTTAATGCTGCGGACGAATTGGCGAATGCGACCAGGATTCGGACCGGCGTTTGGACGCGAAGAAAGACTCACTTTGGCAACCTCCTACTTGAGCACGAACACCCAGAGCGGACACGCGGTTGCAGGCCCCTGCAGAACGACATCGCGCGACCGGCGAAGAACGTTGCCGCCCGATTTGCAAGAACCGTGCCAACGCGCGAAACTCGATGGGGCGCGTTTCGCAAGGTGGCTTGCCGCCGGAGGATGCGTTTGCGGATTGCCTCGGCGGATCGGGTCGCGACTGGTAGGTGGGAATGCGGAGCACGATCGCTTGAGCGGATTCTGCTCAAGCGCGGGCAGCGTGCGCTCACTCGGATGGGCGGCATGGAGGCGGTGCGCTCGCCAGGTAGAGCCTGCGAGCGAGTGATACCAATGGGACTTATGACAAAGACGAAGAGCAGGCGGAGCCTGCAAGATCGTGCGTGCCCAGGCGGAGCCTGGGTACGAGAGAAAAAGATCGTGCGCTCGCGAGGCAGAGCCTGGGAGCGAAAGAAGCGAGAGATACCAATCGGACCAATGAGGGGCAGAAAACGCGGAATACACAATTTCCTGAGTGCTCAGACGTGCAGGCGGTTGCCGAGGCCATCGTCGTGCGATCCGGCGAGGAGTTCTTCGGCCAAGCGGATGGCCATCTCCAGGGCGTCGGGGCCGTCGTCGTGGTCGCCGATGGGGAACTCTTGGAGCTGATGGACCAGGAGCCGGGTCGAGGGGCAGTCGGACTTCATCCGAATGCGCCGCGCGGCCAAGAGCGGACCAAGGCGACGGATGCGAACGCGTTTGTTAGCGCTGTTATCGATCAGCCAGGGATTCACGCCCAGGAGGCCCTGACGGCGAAACTCCTCGACGAACTCGCGCCCGAGGAGTTCCTGGAACTGATTGGCCTCGACACCGAAAGCGTGGGGGCGGAACTGGCGATAGTGCTCCACTCCGTCGGCGATGA
>JABWBD010000170.1 GCA_013360685.1 Pirellulales bacterium | reverse complement strand
GTGCATCTGAGCGACGCGGCCATCGTCATCCGGCCCCGCCGTCACTCACGCGGTTGGAAATTTGAAGAAATGGCCTCGCAGACCCGCGGAAAGTAAGATAGGGAGAACAGAACATGTGCAAATTGGGGATGTACACGACGAGGGTGTTTTCCGTGCTTGTGGCTGTGGGGACGGTGGTCTCATGCCATACGTATGCTTCGGATCGTGCGGTGATCGAAGTTCGCGGGGACTCGAAAGCGGAGGTGATGTGGTTCCGATCCGGTGCGGTGCTGTTCACCGATCGCGGTTTCAGGCTGACTGATTTCCCGGCTGCGTTGGCAGGGGAGAAGTTCTTGAGAAGCTCGATCGATGCCACCGAGTTCGATGTGGTGCGAGGCGGCCGCCTGATCGTGCTCACCCCTCAGCTCATTCCAAGCGCCGCCTCTCAAGCCGAGGCCCTCGAGAAACAGGGGTTTGTGCGGACCAAGGAGGCCCGCTTCCAGTTGTTCGAGACACGCGAGATCGATCAGGTGTTTGTGTACGAAAAGCAGACCACGTCCGGAGAATCCTATCGCTTTGGGAAATGGGCGGTCGTGCTCGGGTTCGAGGACGCTCGATCCGCGCGAAACCGGACGCGAGCGGCTGAGGGAAAGCCGTTTTTCGTCTACCCTGCGGACATCCCCAATACCGGAGTGCTGTTCGTGGATCGGCAGAAGGAAGACCATTCCGGACACGGACATAATTCGATTGCCGAATGCCGGAATGGCGACATCATCGCCTTCTACAGCGTGACGGGAACGGGCGCCGACAATTGGAATGGGCACGGCTCGGCGGGATGGTCGGAATACCGGCGTTCGACCGATGGCGGCTTGACCTGGAGCCCCCCCAACTCGTTCGAGTATTCCAAGCGGATGCGGGAAGGGACGGAGATGTGCTCCGCCCTGGTTTACTCGGTCGTCACCGCGCCGAACGGAACCCTGGTGGCCACCGTCATCCACTATAAGAACGAAAAATGGGAGAAACAGCGGGCGCCGGCCTACTTTCTCAGCAAGGACCAAGGGCAGACGTGGCAGGGTCCGCGGGCGTTTGACGAATCGGCTACCGTCCAGGATATCGCCTACACGATGGATACGTCGTTCGTTCATGCCGGAGAGATCTTCATCGTCTTTCGGGGCGGCGGATCGAACATGACGCCGGGTGGACCGCAGACTTTGTGGGTTTCCAGCGACAACGGGGAGTCTTTCCGTCAACGCAGCGTGCTGCCCTTCGACCACGCCAGTTATTACTGGGCCGCCGGGGTGCTCGACCACGGCGAAATCATTGTCTACACCTACAACGCCCATCTGAAGAAAGAGGACCCAGCGGCTGAACAGAACATCCCCTATACGATCAGCCGGGATGGTGGGCGGACCTGGTCGGAGGTCCGGACCACGCACTTTGCCAAAGGGATCCGCAATATGCAGCTCTCCGGAAAGCTGGGCCAGTGGTACTTCATGCAAGGGCGAAGCGGCAGCAACCCACGGGAATTGGTCGGCGACGATCCCGGTCCGGACAATTTCGTGCTTTACTCGTCGCGTGACGGCATTGAATGGGACGAGGGGATTGTCCTGATGAGCAGGTTGCAGACTCCGGGCGGGGGCGACTGCTATTCCGCCAACGAAATCATCGGCAAGTACAATCCCGCGACACCCCAACGGTTGCTGATCCATTCGGACGTCAGCTATTCGGGTGCAAACACGAACATGCACCAGTGGTGGGTGACAACGGCCCCGTGGATGCCCGGACCTCGAGTGGGCGCCACAGAGGGCAAGGACGCAAACGGATCGCATCTTCGCGATCGGAGAAATCGCTGATGAGACCATCCAGCTAATCGCTGCTCGCCGGCAAGACCGCCGTTGTACTGGCCGCGCTGCGGGCGTGGGGCGACGACCCATCTACCTCACGTTGCTGGACTCCAACGTCCTTGCCGTAAACCTCGCATTCGGTCACGCCGTTGTCGCCGAGCGGGAAGGTCTCCCGCAGGTCGGTCAGCTTCACCCACGCGGTCAACTGGTTCGGAAACACGAACTCTTGCGCGGCGGCCGTGTTTTTCAATGCGATGGCAACCTTGTGCCCGTTGGAGAACTCCAACGTCGCGCTGCTCCATGTCTTTTCCTGATCCGGCATCGTCCGCAGGTACAACACCACGCGGCTCGTCTCCACCGTCCGGCCGAACTCGATCTTCAGCCACAAGTCGGTGCGTCGGTTCGGCCTCCAGTACGGAACCTGCGGGGTTTCTTCGCCCGCCGCCGCGTTCCCATCGACCACGTTCCGCGGCGAGAATTCCGGCAGGTACTTGTAGTGGCTGTTGGACGTGACATGCGGGTAGGACCGTAGCTGGAACGTCGCGGCGTGCGGGTTGAGCGCAAGATTGCGAATCTCATTCCCCTTGATGTTTGAGCCGCCGCGCGCGGCCTTGCCTTCCGCCAGAGAGTAAATGGGAACCGTGTTCGGCAACTGGTTGTAGGCCTCGACGAACTGCCGCTGGGCGTCCATGCCGCCCAAGTCGAAGCGAGGAAACGCCTCGGCCGCCGCGTCGACACCGCGCTGCAGATGCTGCCGATAGAGATCCAGATGGGCCAGCTCGATCTCCGCGTGTCGCAGACGCTTGGCTTCCTGGAACAGATACGCCCCGCGGCACTGATCGCGGTATGAATGAATGTAGGTGTGGACGATAGTGTCCCACTTATTGGCCTCCATGTAGGAACCGCAGTACGGCACGTTCAGGTCGATCCAACATTGGGCTCAAAGGGCCGCACCGGCGCGACGTACTCCAACCCCTGGTCTTCCTGCGTCCCCTTGCTCCGATCCAGTCGCATCAGTTTGCCGCTCTGGTCGGTGTGATGGCCGGAGCCGATCACCAGGACCCGTTGGGAACCTGGGATCGGCCGGGCATGGATGATGGACCGCGGTGTGTGCGAGTTGTTGCCGTAGAACTCGATCTGCGCGGTCCCATCGGGGTTCATCACGAACAGCTTGTGCACTTTGCCGGAGACGCGGTCATTGTACTCCCACCGCGTGTACACGATCCGGCCGTCGTGGAGGAGCTGCGGGTACAGCGTGTGCGCCTGATCGTATCCCAGCCGCCGCAGGTAACGCCCCTGGCCGTCGCAGCGGTACAAGTTCGTGGCGTCCGATGACCAGCACGGCACCGAAATGTCGCACCGCGTAGAGGCAAAGATGATGTCCCCCTCGGGCAACCAGCACGGCTTGACATCCGCAGTGCCCGGACCAAAGGTAATCTGCTGGACGCTTCGGTCCGGCCACTGCAGCACATACAGGTGGTAGTCGTCGGTGTGCTCGCTGGTGCGCATCGAGAAGGCGATTTGGGTCCCCGCAAACGAAATGCAGGGATCGCGGATGATCCCCTCCGGCTGCCGCAAGAGCGTTTCCGAGGTCACTTGCCCGTCGGCGGCAACGGTCAGCAGACACAATTCCGAGCCCATCTTCCAATCGCCCATGCGGTCCTTGTAGACGGAATCCGACAGGAAGGCTGTGGACGCAAACGACGGCTGATTGGACAACTGACAGTGCTTGGCGTAGATGTACCGATCCGCGAACCGCGAGACGATCTGCAGCCGCAGTTTGCGGCGCGTCTGGCAGAGCTGAAAGTACAGCCGCCGCCAAGCGGGGTTGGCGCCGGGCGTGTTCGATTCCACCAGTGACGCCAGTTCCCGCGCACAGGCTTCCACCGTCGCCGGTGGTGCCTTGCGTGACTTGACCTCGTCCAGGACCTTCCGCACCATCTGCCGTTCAAGTTCGCAGGAATCCGTGCGTACGAAACAGGCGGAAACGTCCAGTCGGCCTGCGTCCTGACGCATCCAGTCCAACTGCAGACGCTCGATCGGAAACGCCACCGTGCCATGGTCATCGGCCGCCAGCGCTGGGAACACCGTAAACAACCCGGCCAACAGACTCAGTCGGATCTTGCCATACATAATTCTCGCCCTCGAAGGTGCTGATCTGATGTCGCCGTCAAGCCGACGTTCCTCGCGCTTCGCAACACCCTTACCCAAACCGCTGCCGGTCCGGGCGGTTTTGTTGTTGAAGCAGACCGCATCGAACCGTTTCAGGCTCTCAGGGTTCTTCGTCGGACCACTCGGCGGGCTTTCCGAGCGTGTTGGGGTGCGAAGTGACTGTCACCACGGAAGCAGTTTCACCCGGGACGGCTGCAGTTCGACGCGTTTCGATTTTCCGTTCCCTCCCAGCGTTGCCTGCTGCGCGGTATCGGTGGGATTCACGGCGATCACGGTCTGGGTGCCGTCTGCGGCGCGGAAGGCGCCGACCTGCAATGCGCCGGCCGGTTCCACTTTGGGCGGCGGGATCGCCTCGCCGAACTGCAGATAGGGACGACCGGCGCCGTGATACAGTTCGATCCATTGTTTGTACAACGGATGCTGCAGTGGCAGACCGTCGCGCAGGATCGGCCTGGCGGCGCCCTGGGCGTCCAACTCCAGAACCTGGAAATCATCGATCCACACGCGGCACGGCCCGTCGACGTGGATCATCACCCGCAAGAACTCGGCGCCCTCGGCCGGTGCCACGACCTCGACCGCGACTTCACGCCAGTCGCCCGGTTCGGGGAACGGCAGCCGCCACGAGCCGCGGCCCTGGAGTTCCCGGGTCAGGGCGGCGATGTTGATGGCGGCCGGTTTTCCCAGCCGCTCGGTGCGGCACCAGGCCGAAAGCCGATACTTCCCGCCGGCACGCAACCCTCCGGGACCGATCGGCAGGTTGCGCGAGACCTGCGTGATTTCTCCCGCCGATTCGCTTTCTACGCGCAGACTGCTGGCGCCCGAATGCCGGATGTGCTGGTCGCGCCGCGGCTGCCCGGTGAACTGCTGCTCCTTCCAGCCTCGCACATGGTCCCAGCCGGCCGGCACGTCGCCGCCCCACTCCTCGAATCCGCCGTCTGACGGAAAGGGATACGGCTCCACCGGCCAGTGCGGTACCAAGTGCGGCATTTGGCCCGTGACGATGCAGTGGGCCGTCATCTCACGGTCGTCGGCTCGCGGATTGCTCTGGAAGAGCGGCACAAACTCATGGTACAGGTATCCGAACACGGACTCCGGCCGATGGGGCGGGACTTGGGACCGCCTGAGCACTTCGTAATCGCGATAGTCCTGAATGCCGACTTCCTGGAGAAACCGTTCCTGCGGTTCCTCGTACCCTAGCACCATGTTCACACCCGCCGCGCGACACGCGGCCTGCATCTCCGTCATCTGGAGGTGTGCGGCCTCGACGTCCCAGATGCCGATGCCCGGCGGATGGCCGTGCGTCGTGGCGCGGCAATCGCCGCCGCCTCGCATTCCCGCGCCGACCACCTGATCGATTTGAAACAATTCTCCGCCTCGTTGGGCCAGTCCCACGGCGATGCCGGTAAGCCAATCCCGCGACCACCGGTCGCCGCGGCAAAGCGTCGCCGCCTCGCCGCCGCGATACCAGGGCGGATTGGTGAGCATGACCTTGCCGTCCTTGCCAACCATCGCGTGCGGCTCGGCTTCGCGCTGGAACCGCGCGCGATCCTCCCATTCGAACGAACCGTCGTCGCGCTTGCCGTAGCTCAGACACCACTGGTATCCCGACGGCCAGAAGAAGGCGTGCCCTCCCGCACGCTTCACCGCGGCGACGCAGCGTTTCAGCCCGTCCTCCGAAGGATACGGCGGGAAGTACTGGGGCGGCACCCACGTCGCGACGCCTTCCCAACCCCAGAAGGTCACGATCAACGGCACGCCCTCGAAGTGCCTGGTCCAGTACTTGTCGAGCCACGCCTCGATGCGCTCCGGCTGGCCCAGCCACTCGCGGCCAAACCGCACCTGCGCCGGACCCTGTTTCAGCCAGGCGGGCAGATCGCCGCGTTCGGCCAGCCGCTTCACGCACCACGGCTGCTGCAAGGCCCACTCTTTGTAGATGGCCGCCGCGTCGCGCCAGTCGGTCGCGGTTCCTGCCGCACCGCGAAACACGCCGGTCACTACGGGGAACGCCAGGGCAACGGGCTTCTGCAAGTCGTGCCGCATCAGGTGACGCCAGCCGAGGACCATGCCGTGGGCTGTCCGCACGGCGAGCAAGGTCTTGGGATGCCCCGCGTCATCCTCGCAATACGTCACCACGCCGCCTTTCGCGCCATAGTAGCACCCGAATTGCGCCGCTAGACTGCCGGGCTGCGTGCCGGCGGCAGATCGCCCCGGATTCCAGAGGTGCGGGCGCTCCTGGACGCCGCCCTTCGTTGTGCCGAAAACCAGCGCATCGCCTGTGCCGTCGCCCTGCAGCGGGGCAGCCAAAGGCAGCAGCGGATAATCCACGCGTTCCACGAACGTGCCCGCTTCGCCCTCCACCTGGATGCCAAACCGGAACCGCCCCTCCGGCCCGGCTTTCACGACGCAGACGGACGCCAGGTTCGGCTTTCCAATCCCCTCGAATCGCAACCGCAGGCCCTCGCCCTCGATGCGACGGACCGCCTTCGCATCCCGAGAGGACATTTCCAAGGGCTGTCGCGGATCGCCGCCCGGCGGGACCACGACCAGACGGAACAACTCTTGGTCCCGCCCGGCCAACTCCAATCCTGCTCCCGGATCCGCCAACCGAACGGGCGCACCTGTCGCGCCATCCAGTCCCAGGACGGCATCCCCGCTGCGGACTTCGAGCACCTCCGCCCGGCAGACATTCGCCAAGCCGCCCAACAGCGCAAGACAGGCCGCTAATCCAAACGATGGTGACGCGGAAAAGAATCGAGCCATAGCGTTCTCCTGCCTTCTTTGTAGTCCGGCCTCATTGGCTCAGCAAGTGCCTTGCCCAAATCAAGGCGGGGCGGAGTTGCCGTCGGGCCTTCATTTCCGAGGCGCCTTGGGCGTTCCCCGCTCGTCCCCGAGATAGCCGCCGCCACAGCATCCTCGCAGGTTCTTGACGATCGAGTCGATCGGTGGTGCTTCCGCCTGCTTGGGAGCCGGCACACCAAGGATTGCAGCCACAGTCGGAGCAATCGCTTGCATGCCGTAAGTTGAAAGGGTCGCACCGTCGGACGCCACTTCGGCGGTTGCTGAGGGCGAGACCGCGCATGACAAAACGACGAGCACAATCGAAGATAGGCTGAATGCGTTCATCACAACTCCTGTGGAAAGTGGCCTTCTGAGTCCAGGTATTCCAGGGCGGCATCGCCGATGCGTGCCCGCGTTTGGCACCGCTGTGTCTTCCGCTGCCTGTTGTGGTTCTCGTCTCCGCACGCTTTGTATCACCGATCTTGCCCAGCCGCCGAAGCCGTTCGGACGGCGGGGGGCTGATGCCACAGCGTGCGCCAGTACGCCCGGTCCGCCTCATACGGGTCGATTCGGTCTGTGGCCAGGTCGAAGCTCTCGGGCAAGACGCCGAAACGCTGCATCCAACGGACGTAGTAATCGCCGGGGCGGAAACCGCGGATGTCAGGACGTCCGTACTCCTCCTGACGCACCTTGGCCGCGCGGATGGCCTGCAGGATGGCTTGATAATCGGGGTCGTTCGTGTTGCGGAAGGCGGCGGCAGGCTGACCGCCCTTGGCCCGGCACCACTCGTAGCCGCCCGCTGGCTTGGACAACGACGCCCGGAGAATCATCGACTTCTCCGGCGACGACAGATTGTAGAGGTTCCAGCAGTACAAGGGATAGTTGAGCAAATTTGGCGGCTTGCCGTTGGACCATTGGTCATCCCGCTGCTGTTTGCTCCGCCGTCCCAAGTTGGCGACCGAACCATGACACGTCAGGCAACGCCGTTTGACGATCGGAGCCACCGGGTTTCCCAGTTCGGGTTTCGAGACGACCAAGGGCGTGGCGACTGCGTTCTCCGGGTGGTTAAACACCGCGTACGTCCCGGTGAAACCCGCGCCGGTTTCGATCCACAGACGAACCTTGTCGTATTCCTGTTGCGTCAAGTTCACGTCGTAATGGCTGCCGCCGATCTTCTGCATCAGCGGGCTGGCGCCGGTACCGAAGCCGTAAGGCGGATGATTTCCGTCTTCTCCCCAACTGCAGCACTGGCTGACCTGGTCGTACGCCAGCAGAGCGGCATAGCTTTGCGTGAACCACTCGGTGTTGTCGCCGGTCAGCACCACGCGCCCCTCGGGCTTCTCGGCATTGTGGCAGGCCACGCAGTGCCGGTCCCAAATCGGCTGAATGTCGCGTGGGTAGTCGAACACATCGGGCACGTCGGCAACCGGTGCGATCCGGTTCGGAGGACGTCTCAACGCCATCAGGCCGGCGTTGTTTGGGCGGTTATCGGGGGTTCCCGTGCGCGGTTCGTGACAGCCCACGCATCCTTGGGTCTCGCCGGGCATGACCGTCGTGAAGTTCTGCATCCGCTTGACCGCCACGCCGTGTTCGTCGAGCGCGGCGAAATAGACCGCGCGCAGCGCCGGAACCTCGAACGAAGCCGACCCGTCGGCCTCGACCGGAACGGTCCCCAGGACCCGGCGCAACGTAATGTATCCACCGTGATAACCGGGCAGTCCGTGTTTACTGCCCGGCTTGGGCAGGTCTTCCAACACCAGCAGTTTCTTGATCGAGCCTGGCTTGACCCCGGCCATATTGCGGCCACGGTAGACGTCGGTCAGCACCAGTGTCCCCGTGGTCTTCCGCTGATCGGCACGAGTGGGAAGCACCGGTTCGCGAAGCCGCGGCCGAATCGCCCGCGGATCGTGAACCATCTTCTCCGCCTGGTAGAACTCCTGGGTCCTGCCGGTGTCGTCGAGAACCAGCAGACTCTTGTCCTGCGCCACGAGAAAACAGTCTGCGGACAACGGATAGGGATCGCGAAAGCCCTCGCGTCCTTGCCCCGAGCCGATACTCCACCCCAAACCAGGCGCCTCGGGGCTGATCTGTCTGGCCGCGGACCACTCGCCCGGTCCGGCTTTGACATCGACCAGCATCACGTTTCCGGCATTCTCGCGACGCCCGAACGCCGGCGAAAAGACGGACACGATTTTGCCGTCCGCGCCGGGGACCGGCAGCGCGTCACACTTGGCGAAAAACGTCGGGTACGGCCGGCCCACGCCGCCGAACAGCACCATCTGTCCGGTGCCATCGGGGTTCATGACCCACAGGTCGCGGAATTTCTCCGGGTCGCGGTCCGTGTAATCCCACCGCGTGTAGACGATGCGCCCGTCCGGCAGAACGGCCGGACGGTCTTCCGAAATCGTGTTGGCCGAGAGACAGCGGATGTTGCCGCCATCCGCGTCCATCCGGTGGATGACGGCCGCCGGCACGCGATTGCAGGCCACGAAACGGTGGCACCGGCTCGAGGCGAAAACAATGCCGCCGTCAGGCAGATAGGCCGGATCGACGTCGTCACAGTCCCCGGAGGTCAGTTGCCGAAATCCGCTCCCATTGACGTTGATCTCGCACAGATGATAATGATGCGTGCCGCCTGGACGATACGCAAACAGGACCTTCCCGCCATCGTAGTGAACACGCGGGTCGCGGAATCCGCCCTGGGGATCGTCCAACAGCACGGTCACCTGTCGGGTTCGCAGGTTGAGCTTGCAGAGTTGAGACCCGTCGGGCGCGTGGATGTACTTCGCTTCGTCGGCATATTCGCCAAAGGTGGCGTACCATTGGTAGGCCGAACACAAATCTCGGACGACGAACACGATCTCCTCTGCGCCGCCCATCGCCCGCAGGGCCTTGCCCACGAGCGTGTCTGCTCCGACTGAGGCGGGTCGGTCCGACGAAGGCTCGCCTGTGTCCGCAGCCCGGGCCGGGCGTTCAAGCACGGCGGCCACATGGAGATGGAGACTCATCGCCGCAAGAAGCAGGGCCGTCGTTGCCCTACGGATCAGTCGCCGCATCATGGCCTATTTCTTCCGGGTTGTCGTTTTCATCCAGGCCAGTTCGCCGACAGCAACGGCCGCCAGCGTGGAGAGCACCATGAACAGCCCAGCCAACAGACTCAGTCCGATTCTTCCGTGCATGCTTGTTGTCCTCGGACATGCGGATGACGGCTGCGGAAGCGGCGGCAGCTTTCAGTGATGGGACGTGGCCCAGGGTCTCTACCGCGAACGATCCGTCAGCAAGGGGAGTCATTCTATCACGAACCGTCGCGTCTGCCGAGGTGCGTGGGGAGTCCGGCTGCGGATACGAGCGGAAGCGAATCACCACGGCCTTCGGCCGCAACCACCCTCCCGTTGCGACCGGAGCCTGCTCCAAGCTACACTCCGATCATGGCGCTGGCCTTTAATGGTCGATGCACTGAATCTCGCATATTCCCAGGTACGGTTCGAATTCTGCAACCTCTTTTTCGGGAGAATCCATGATAAAGTTCTCGTTTCCGGTGCTGCGGAGCGTTTGCGTACTGGCCGTCGCGGTTGTCGTGCTCCTGGTCCCGGTGGCACTGGGCGGCGAGCCGGAAATCAAGGCGGACGTGCTGCTCCGAGGCGGCTCGGTCCTCGACGGCAGTGGCGGAGAAGCCACCGTGGCCGACGTGGCGATCCGCAAGGGGAAGATCGTTGCCGTGGGCAAACTCGACGCGACATCCGCCGGCCGGGTCATCGATTGCTCGGGGATGATCGTCGCCCCAGGGTTTATCGACTTGCACACCCATTGCGATCCGGTCGGACCGCTGGCGATGCGACGCAATTTGAACTACCTGAGGCAGGGATGCACGACGGTGGTCAGCGGCAATTGCGGCGATGGGACCATGGACATCGCCGCCTATTTCGCCAGGCTCGAGCGGGAGGGCGCCGGCACGAACGTGATCCTCCTGGTGCCGCATGGCTCGGTGCGGGCAAGAGCGATGGGCGGCGACAATCGTCCGCCGACTGCCTCGGAACTCCAGCGGATGCAGGCTCTCGTGGAACGCGGGATGCGCGAAGGGGCCTGGGGCATTTCAACCGGATTGATCTACCCGCCGGGAATGTTCGCACAGGCCGACGAACTGGTCGCGCTGGCCAAGGTAGTCGCCCGGCACGACGGCTTGTATGTCAGCCACATTCGCAACGAAGCGGACGGCCTCTTGGGAGCGTTGCAGGAGGCCATTCAGATTGGCCGGGAAGCGGGCCTGCCCGTCCACATCTCGCATCTCAAGGCGGTCGGGCCGGCGAACTGGGGATCGCTGCGCAAAGCGGCGTCGATGATCGAGAAGGCACGGGCCGAAGGCTTGACCGTCACGGCCGACCAATACCCATACATTGCCACTTCCACCAACCTGGCCGCGGTCCTCTTGCCGGCCACGGAGTTGCCCGGGGGTCTCAAGGATTTCAATCGCCGGATGCGGGACGATGCGGAGTACCAACAGGCCGTCCGCCGACTGGTCCTACGCCGGATGAAAGACAATCCCCGGATCGTGATCGCCTCGTGCGACAAACATCCGGAATGGAACGGCAAGAGCCTCGACGACATCGCCGCCCAGTTGAAGACGGACGTGGCGGGCGCCGCCCTGGCCGTCCAGATGGACGGAGGCGCCTCGGTCGTGCGGTTCGTGCTGTCCGAAGACGACGTCCGCTTGGGCATGACGTTCCCCTGGGTAGCAACCGGCTCCGACGGGAACACCCACGTTCCGCAGC
Organism: Pirellulales bacterium; assembly: GCA_013360685.1. Taxonomy (GTDB): domain Bacteria; phylum Planctomycetota; class Planctomycetia; order Pirellulales; family Thermoguttaceae; genus JABWBD01. Next base: position 4,280 of record JABWBD010000170.1, on the reverse strand, counting down.
CCGGCATCCGTCCCCACCCACGCAGTTTCGGCACCTTTCCGCGGAAGATCGGCTTCTATGCCAGGCGCGAGAAGGTGCTGAACCTGGCGCAGGCGGTTCGCAGCGCCACAGGCCTGCCGGCCGACATCGTGAAGCTGACCGATCGCGGATATCTGCGTGCCGGCTACGTTGCCGACATCGTGGTCTTTGACCCGGAAGCCTTCGTTGATCGAGCGACGTTCGAAGACCCGCAACAGTACTCGCCGGGCGTGCGTTGGCTGTTCCTCGCCGGACAATCGGCGGTCACGGACGGCCAGGTAGCGGAGTCACTCTACGGCCACCCGCTCCGGCATCCTTCGGTTCCCGAAAATACTCCCTGATCGCCGCTTGGGCCAGCACGCGAGTGGCGTTGACGACGGGCACCGAGGCCCGCTGGGGATTGAAGGCCAGCGGGATCTCGGTACAGCCGAGCACGATCACTTCCGCCCCCTTCTTCTCGACGTCCTTTCCCGCGGTGAACAGCAAGTCTTCGCAGGTCCGCTTGTCGACGCCGGCCTTGATCCCGTATACGGCCTTCATCACACAGTCCTTCTGGATCGCCTCGTCGGGATAGACCAGCGACATGCCGCGGGCTCGGAACTCCCGTTCGTACAGGCCGGTCGAGATTGTTCCGCTGGTGGCCAGCAACCCGATCCGCCGCGCCTTGGGATGGCGGCGGGCCACTTCGTCGACCGTCTCTCGGATCATGTGCAGGACGGGAATCTTGACCGCTCGCCGCATGTCGTCGTAGAAGTAGTGGACAGTGTTGCAGGGGATGACGATGAACGAGGCGCCGGCCTTCTCCAGCCGCGTCGTCCCTTCGACCAGATACGGAATGATCGACCGATCCTGGTCGCGGATCGCCGTGGTCCGATCCGGGATCTGCGGGAAGCTGAAGATCAGCGTGGGGATGTGATCCTGGTCTTTTTCTGCGGGCGTCAGCCGGACAATCTCCTGGTACAAGTTGGCGGTGGCCTCCGGTCCCATGCCGCCGAGAATTCCGAGCACTCGCCGCGGAGCCACCGACGCCTCGCCGGCATCGCTTCGGCGTCCCGTCGAACCGGCAACCATCAGGGCCGCGCAGAACAGCACAATCCATCGTTGAACATCGTGACTTCGCATCGCAATCACCTCGCCCCGGATCGTCCTCGGAAATCACGAGAACTGACGGCAGATCATAAAAGAAATCTCTGTCCGCATGCAATCGTCAACCAGCGACCACGACGTGTCAGAGTGGGAGGATCTTCTGCATCTCTTCGAGGATTTGCCGCAGTCGCTGCCGGTCGCCGCCGCGGACCTCGGCGGTCGCCCACCCACGGTAGTCGATCTTCACAATCTCCTCGCCGACTCGCTTCCAATTGATGTCGCCTTCGCCCATCGCGACGTTAAACCCCTTGGACATCCCCTCGTTCATTCCCACCTTCAGGCTGTATTCCTTGACGTGCAGCTTGCCGATCCGCTTCCCGAGGACCTCGATCCAGTGCTGCGGCACGCCCCAGCGCATGACGTTGCCCACGTCGAAGTAGGCCTGCATGAAAGGACTCTTCAACTCGTCGATGTAGCGAGCCATGGACAGCGCCTCGATGAGGAAGCTCGCCCAAACGTTTTCGATGAGGATCGGAACACGCTTCTTCTCGGCATGGGGCAGCGCGTCGCGAATCACCTCCTGCGATTGCCGATAGTTCTGCAGATAAGACCCCTGCGGATTGTCCCGAACGACGTACAGCACGGAGGTCGCGCCATATACAGCCGCTTCGTCAATCACTTCCTTGAGGGTCGTCGGACTGGCGCCCATCATCCCATGGATCGGCAGCCCAGTCTTCTGGCTGGCGCGGGCCAGTTCCCGGACGTCGGTCCCGGCGGCCCGGCGGGCGGCACTGCTTACTTCGACTCCATCGAACCCCACGTCCTTCAACAGGCGAAACTTGTCTTCGATCGACAGGTTCTCCTGGATCATCTGCCAGATCACGGCCTTGCGGATGCGGCGATCGGTCGCCGCCGGCTCTGCCCCCAGAACCGGCCCAGCAAGCCCGGAAAGAGAGACGCTTGTCGCTGCGTCTGTCACAACGAAAACCAGTCCGTGACCGTAAACCGGCCGGGGGACGAGCGAGAAGCCGCCGTGCCGAACCTTCCAGAGTTCCTTCCCGCCGCCCGCAAAGCATGTTCACGACGAACTGCACGCGCGGTGCTTCGTCCTCGACGACGGCAACGCGCGAATCGCGATCGTGATTAACGATAACATCCACATCAGCCGCGAGGTGCTCGACGAAGCCAAGCGGCAGATCAGCGAGGCCACGGGCCTGCCGCCCGAGCGGATGCTCATGTCGGGGACGCACACCCATTCGTCGGTCAGCGCCCGCTGGAAGAACCCGCTTCAGCCGGAGAAGGAATTCACCGAGTACCAGCAATTCGTGGCCCATCGGATTGCCGACGGCGTGCGCTGCGCGATCAACAACCTTCAGCCGGCAAAGATCGCCTGGGGCACGGTCGACCTGCCCGGGCAGGTCTTCTGCCGGCGTTGGTTCATGAAGCCGGGCACGGAGTTGTTTAACCCCTTCGGGGAGCCCGAGCTGGTGAAGATGAACCCGGGCAACCGCCCCGACCTGCTGAAGCCGGCCAGCCCGGTCGATCCCCAGATCGGCTTCTTTGCGCTAGAGACCGCCGAAGGGCGTCCGATGGCCCTGCTGGCCAACTATTCGCTGCACTACGTGGGCGGAACGGGTCCGAACCACATCTCGGCCGACTACTTTGCCATGTTTGCCGACCGGATCCAGGAACTGCTGGGCGCCGATCGGCTCGATCCGCCCTTCGTGGCCGCCATGAGCAATGGCACCAGCGGCAACATCAACAACAACGACTACTCGGTCCCTCGCGAGAAACGCAAACCGTACGAGCAGATGCGGCTGGTTGCCGACCAGTGTGCCCAGGCCGTTTTCCAGGAGTACAAAGGACTCGTGTGGCACGATTGGGTGCCGCTGGGCGTGCGTCAGCGGGAATTGGAGCTCGGGGTGCGTAAGCCGACACCCGCCCAGCTTGAACATGCCCGAAAGATCCTCGCCGAGCCCGCGCGTCCCGACAAATTCCCCCATGAGCGCAACTATGCCGAGCGAGCCATTCAGCATATGGAATCGCCCGACACGGTGCGGGTCGTCCTGCAGGCCGTCCGCATCGGAGATCTTGGCATTTCCGCCATCCCCTTCGAGGTATTCTCGGACATCGGCCTGGAGTTGAAGGCGCGCAACCCGTTCAAGCCGAGCTTCACGATCGAGCTGGCCAACGGCGGATACGGCTATCTGCCAGCGCCCGAGCAACATAAGCAGGGTGGCTACGAAACCTGGTTGGGCACCAACAAGGTGGAAATCCAGGCCTCGCTGAAGATCGTCGACGCGCTTCTGGAGATGTTCGCCGAGCTGAAGTAGCTCCGAGGGAAAGCCGAAGGCATGGACCGAGCCGTTCGGCGGTACAACAGAAACCGCCCGACGACAGTAGTTCATGAATTCGACGAACGAAACTCCTGTCGGTGGGGAGAAGCCCCCTGGTTTCCCTGCCGCTGCACGGATTTTCCGGAAGTCTCGCCGGGATCCGGGAAATCAACGGCGCAATCGATCCGCGCGTTTCAGCGTTCCTGATCGAGGGTGAGGACGGCCGCGAGAGCCGCCTGCACCTGCTTTGTCGCATTCGGGACATCGGAGCGCTCGGGTGTGTCTTCCGGGGTGTGGTAGTTGGGATCGCCGTACGGAAACGAACCGATGAGGATGATCGCTGCCGGATAGCCGGCCTTCACGAAGGAGCCGTCGTCGTCGCCGGGCGACCGCCTCTTGACGGTACGGTGTTCGAGTCCGATGCCGTAGCGCGCGTTCACCGCACCGACGAGTTCCGCCAGGCGCGCCCCCTCGGGCGCCGTGTAAGCGGCCACGTTGGGCAGCTTGTGGGTAGCCGTCTCGGCCGCGGGCTTTCCCCCCAGCGCGTCGAGGTTGAAAACTGCGATGATCCGGTCGCCCCGCTTCTTCGCATTCTGGGCCGCGGTCACGCTCGTCCAGGGCGTGTGCTCCTCGTTGCAGAAAAGGAACCGGATGGTCCGCTCGGGTGCGTGTCTTGCCAGGACCCGTGCGATCTCCAGGACGCCCGACGTGCCGATCGCGTTGTCGTTCGCACCGGGCGAGTCGATCCAACTCTGGGAGTCCTTGTGCGCCACGAGCAGGATGATCTCGTCCGGACGCGAACGGCCTTTCTTTTCGGCGTAGAGGTTGTATGCCGTGTAC
>JABWBD010000169.1 GCA_013360685.1 Pirellulales bacterium | reverse complement strand
CTTCGACGAATTCCATGACGAGGAAGTGGTTGCGACGTTCCGAGATGACCTCGTAGATGGGCACGATATTCGGGTGCCGCAGGGAACATCCGACCTGCCCCTCCCGGACGAACTGCGTGCACTGCGATGAGGAGTCGCTGTAACGCTTGCGGAGCACTTTCACGGCGACCACCTGCCCGGTGTCCTTGTGGGCGGCCCGATACACGCGCGCGAAGGTCCCTGTCCCCACAAGGTAAAGGACTTTGTAGTTCCCGAAGAAGAATCCGGTCCGTTCGCCCTTCATGAGGCGCTCGACCTGATAATTCGTGAGAAACTCGCGGCGGACCATCATCTGCAGGAAATCCTCGATGGGGACGGTCCGACTGCCGAGCTCGCTCCACACTCCCTGCAGTTGCCGCTCGGTGACGAGTCCCAGATCGAAGGCCCGGTCAGCGATCTGTTCGGAAGTGGTTTGGGCCATTCCGCAGGTACCCCTCTTTTCGATTGTGTTACCGTATCCACGCCCGTGCCATGACAGATCGGCACCGACCGCAGCTATTTATCCTATTCCACCCGCAGGATCCCCGCAATCCACGGGGCAGCGCCGTCTGCGGCAAGTTTCGCAACGCAGCAGAATCCCTGGCGCGGGCGACGAACCGCGTGGAATCGCGGCCGGTTGGCGGTTCCGAGGGGGATGGTGCGAGAGGCAGCCGGTAAACCGCGACAAGACCGGCCCAGGAGACGTTCGGTCGGCGGTTTCGGCGGGGTCAGAGACCCGCGCCGAGCGGTTTTGTTCGGCCCTCTTAGGTGTAGGACAGCCTTCCCAGGCCGTCTCTATGCCGCGACCTTTCGCAATTCGGGGGGTGCGGCAGTTTCAGCCCATGGCGAAAGGGGGACCGATGATCGTCGGCGGTCGACACCCCCAAACGCACCCTCCCGAACGCCGGCGTCGGAACGTTGTCTGTCTCTACTGACCGTTGGCTTCGTTGAGCTGGCGGCGAAACTCGTCCCGCTCTCGCCGCGTCGCTTCGAGATCGAAGACCAGGTACTTCATGTCGACGCGCAACTGGCTCAGGGCGTCCTGAACCAGTGTCAAGATGCGTCGCCGCCGCTTGGTGCTTTCGACCACCTTTGCCAGGGAGGGCTCGATGCGGGCCTGGACCTCACTCGGAAGGCAGTGGATCGCGGCCACGAGTTCGGAGATTTCGGCTGGGATTTCGTTGGCGTCAGGCTGGGCAAGTCGGGTGTTCTGGCTCATGGTGGTCTCCTTCAAGGTTGCGTGTGCGGAAGGGGTGAAATGCACCTGCCGTGCCGGAGCAACCGGCGGCCAACGAGTCCCTGCCGTAAACCGTTATGCATCATGGCGTTAGGGAATTCACGCCTCGGTAGATTCTACGCGACCGCGGTACAAGAAAAGCAACGTTTGATCTGGATCGAGTTCGCAAATCGTGATACAAGCGAGTGTTACGTCGAAGATGCCCCCGTGGTCCCCGTGTTGTTTTTTCACGACACGGGTGGCCGCCCCGATGAGCCGCGATGCCTCACGCTGCGACCCGACTGATCTTCTTCACGGCGCTGTCGGCAGCTCTGGCCTTCTGCGATCGGGCTGCGCGCGGCCAAACCGCGTGGTACGAAGGTTTTGAAGGGCCGCAGCCGAGCTGGCGCCAGGCAGGCGGCAATCTCCTTTTCCGCGTCGAGCAGCATCAACGCCTCCACGGCGATGCCCACACCGGCGAGGGCTGCGAGTTCCTTCGCGTCTCCGGGGCCGGCGGCTCCGAGATCCTTTTCAGGCACGATGCCGGACAGCCCAGGGTGATTGATGAACTGATGCCCACGCTCTGGATCAAGGCGGACCGCCCGGGACTGCAACTGGTCGCCCGCGCCGTCCTGCCGCGAACCGCGGACCCTCGGACCGGCCGGGCGGTCTCGGTGCTGATCCACGGGTCCAGCTACACGAGCCCCGGGCGCTGGCAGCAGCTCCGTATCGACGACTTCCCCCAGCAGCTCGCGAGGCAGACCTGGGTGCTTCGGACCCAGCTTGGGTCCGGCGTGGATCCGCGAGAGGCCTATGTGGAAGAACTTCTGCTGAACGTCTATGGCGGTCCCGGCTCAACCAGCGTATGGATCGACGACCTGGACATCGCCGGCTATGTGGGGCCGCCAGCAAAGCAGCCGGAACCGCTCCAGCGCGCGATCAGCCGCGTCGAGGCCGCCACGCCGTCGCCCCCCTACGGGCGTCCGGCATCGGATGCCGTGAAGGCCCAGACGCCCGCCAGAATCAAAATGGGAGGCTCGGTTCTCCTGGTTGACGAGCGGCCCATTTTCCCGCGCGCCATCGAGTACCGGGGCGAGCCGTTGAAACAGCTTCGTGCATTGGGATTCAACGCCGCCTGGCTTTCGGAACCTCCTACCGTCCAAATGCTCGAGGAGGCTCGTCAGGTTGGGCTATGGCTGATTTGCCCCCCGCCGCAACCGCTTGCCCCGGTCACGTCCGAGACGTTGCCGGCCCCTCTGCCGAAGATCGGGCCTCTGTATGACGGCGTGCTTGCCTGGAACCTGGGACGGGGACTCGCGGACGACCAGTTGGAAACCACCCAGCGCTGGGCCGAGCAGGTGCGTGCCGCCGACAGCCAAAGTGGTCGGCCGCTCGTCTGCCAGCCGGCCGGTGAACTCCGCGCCTACAGCCGGCCCGCCGACGTGCTCCTCATCGGCCGATCGCCGCTGGGGAGCAGTCTGGAACTCGCCGACTACGGCACTTGGATCCGGGAAAGGCCCAGGGTCGCCCGGCCGGGCACGACCATCTGGACCACAATCCAGACCCAACCCTGCGCCGCGCTTCGCCGGCAGTGGGGCGGCCTGAGATGCGATGGTCCGCCGCCCTCGACGTTTGCTGCCGAGCAGATCCGCCTGCTGGCCTACACGTCGATGACCGCCGGCAGCCGAGGCTTCCTTTTCGAATCGGAATCGTCCCTGGATTCCGCGGACAGGGATGCCCAGATCCGCGCAATGACGCTGGAACAGCTCAACCTCGAGTTGGATCTGATCGAACCGTTTCTCGCGGGTGGAACCTTCGTCAGCGCCGTCCCCGGAAGCGAACCGGGCGTGATCGGCGCCGTTCTCCAGACCGACCGGGCACGGGTGCTGGTGCCCGTCTGGTCCGCGCCCGGCGCCCAGTTTGTTTCGGGCCAGTCCGCAAGCGGCGCAGTGACGTTCGTTGTGCCCGGTGTGCCCGAGTCGAACGAGGCGTACCAGGTATTGCCCGGGGGCCTTCGGAGGCTTGGCCGCAAGCGGGTAACCGGCGGGACGCGCGTGACCATCGATGAGTTCGGGCTGACCTCCCTCGTGCTGTTGACCCAGGATCCGCTGGTCTTCAACAACCTGTCGCAGCGCGCGGCGGCCATCGGGCAGCGTGCCGCCGTCCTCGCACGGGAACTGGCTGCCGCCAAGCTCCGGCTGGTCGAGCAGGTAGATGCGCAGTTGCTCCCTCGCAACAACAACGCGGCAGGGGAGGACCGCTGGCTGCCGGCCGCGCGCGAGACCTTGCAGTCGTGCGATGGCGCCCTGGCGGCCAAAGACTATCGGGCGTCCTATCTCCACGCCGAGCAAGCCATGCGGCCTCTGCGATTGCTGGAACGCGAGCGATGGCAAGCCGCGATCGCCGGCTTCTCTCGTCCCCTGGCCAGTCCCGCGTCGGTCTGTTTTGCGACACTGCCTTGCCACGCGAGATTGGTCCAGCAGATCAGCAACTCGAGACTGGGAGAGAATCGGCTCATCGGGGGCGACTTTGAAGACCTGGGAACCCTGCACCAGTCCGGGTGGCGGCATTTCCAGCATCACACGGCCGGGATTTATACCGAAGCCGATTTCCCGTCGGGTTCGGCCCACTCGGGACAGTACGGCTTGCGGCTGGCAGCACGTCCGTCCGATCCCGAACGTGCCGCCGTCCTGGCCGAGTCGCCGCCGATGTGGATCACCAGTCCCGAGATCCTCGTCAGCGAGGGAGAACTCGTTTGCATTGAAGGATGGGTACAGATACCCTCCCCGATTACCGGCAGCGTTGACGGGCTGCTGATCGTCGATTCCTTCACGGGCGAGGCCCTGGCGGAACGGATCGGGGAAACGACCGGCTGGCAGCAGTTCACGCTCTACCGGGTCGCACCGGAATCGGGGCGGTTGACGGTGACTTTTGCGCTATCGGGGATGGGCGAGGCGTGGCTCGACGACGTTCGGATCTGTCCCGTGCAAAGCATCAGCCCGGTACGCTGACCGGCGGCTTCTCTCGTGTCGCTGCGCCCTGCTTGCCAGGCAAGCTCCGGGTTTATAATGTAGGAAGATCGAAGAAGCAGGGCAGCAGGGGCGGAAGGCAGTTTGGGCCCAGCGATGAACGAGGACATCGAGTACCTGGAACTGAGTTGCCCTGACTGCTCCTGGTCGGAGGTGTGCGGCCCGGCGGGTGTTGCCCGTTGGCTCCGCGCCGCGAAGAAGGTCCGGACCGGTCGAGAGCCGCAGTACGATATCATGGTCGCGTTGCTCCTGGGCACTGCGGGACAGTTGACGTGTCCCCGTTGCGGCCGGACGGGGCTGGCGGCGGGTCCGCCTCGGGACGATGTGCTCTGGGCGGACAACACGACCTGCCAATCGTGTTCCCGGCCGATTCCCCGGGAGCGACTGGAGGCCGTGCCGGGTACACGGCTCTGTGCGGCGTGCCGGCAGGCCGAGGAGTCGGGCGGTGCGGGCGAGGTGGAATACTGTCCGCGGTGTGGTTCTCCCATGGAACTGCGGTTGTCCAGATCGGCCGGGATCAGCCGCTATGTGATGGAGTGTACGGCGAGCCCACCCTGCCGGCGATAAGGGCGGCTGGGGGAAGAGCGGAAGCGGAGGCCAGCGGACGGGGGGGTACGTTGACCTGGGCTTGGCTCGCGTGTTATAAGCCCCCTTAGCAGGGCGACGAGGGGCAAGCATCTGCGGACTGAACGACATATCGGCCGCAAGGCATTTGTATGGCGCTGGTGACGTTGCGGGTATTGGATGGGGCGGATCGGGGACGAGTATTCGGCGAGGTCTCGACTCCGCTGACCATCGGGCGAGAAGAGGGGAATCCCGTCCAGCTCAACGACGAGCGGGTGAGCCGATTCCATCTCAAGATCCAGGAAGACCAGAACAAGGTGGTGCTGACCGACCTGGAAAGCACCAACGGCACCAAGGTCAACGGTGAGAGCATCCAGCTTTGGGTGCTCCGCCCCGGCGACGTGATCAGCTTGGGCCGCACGGTGCTCCTGTACGGGGCCCGCGAAGAAATCGCCAAGCGACTGGCCAATTTGCGCGGCGCCGACTTGGCGCACGGTGTGGCGCTGGAAGCAGACGAGCTCGACCAGGCATCGCCAACCATTGCCCTGGAATATGAACTCCAGTTTCCCGAGGATCCGGCCGCACAATCGAAACTGCACACGCTCCTTCCGCCGGAGTTGCCCGAGTCGCTCGGCCCCGGCCAGGCCGCACAACTGTCCGAGGTGCTGCAGTATCTCCACTTGCGAATCCGCGGCCTGCTCCGAACGGTCCGCGCGCCGGCCAAGTCCGATCGCGTCACCTTGGAGCAACGCCAGTGGCAGAACCTGCTGGATCTGCAGGACCGGCTCGCCGGGTATCTGCGCGCGATCGGAGAACCCGAAGAATAGGTTCGCTGTCCGATCAGGCGAGCGGCTGAAACGGCTTTCCCGCAGCAGCGTCTCTCCGAGACACTGGAATCCGAGGCTCGGAGATCCTCGGCCACGAGCTCACCGGTAAACCCATTCCTGCCGCTCGCCTTACCCCTCCACTGCCCATCGGGTTCCCGTCCTTCGCGGGCCTCCTACAATTCATTGGCGGCCCTGCTACAATCAGTAGCCGTCGGTCGTTTTCGTCTCCTCGGTTCTCCAGCACGATGCAACGAGAAAGATGAGCACTCCTCCTTTTGTCCACCTTCATTGCCACAGCCACTACAGCCTTCTGGACGGCGCCGGAAGCGTCGACCGGCTTATCGACCGGACCAAGTCCCTGGGCATGAACGCCCTGGCTTTGACCGACCACGGCAACCTCTACGGCGCCTTGGAGTTTTATCGCAAGGCGAAGGCCGCCGAGATCAATCCGATCATCGGCTACGAGGCCTACGTCGCCCCCGGCAGCCGCTTCCACAAGGAAGCCGGCAGCATGAAGGACGCGAGTTTCCATCTGACGCTCCTGGCCCGGAACCGCACCGGGTTCCAGAACCTGCTCAAGCTGGCCTCGTCGGCCTTTCTCGAAGGTTTCTATTTTCGGCCGCGGATCGACAAGCAGCTTCTCGAGACACACAGCGAAGGACTGATCTGCTTGAGCGGCTGCGTCTCCAGCGAACTGAACCGGGCCTTGATCAGCGGCAGCGAGCCGGAAATCGAGAAGGCCATGGAAGTGGCCGCCTGGTTCCACAAAATCTTCGGCGACCGCTATTTCATCGAGATCCAGGACAATGGCCTGGAGATCCAACGCTTCGCCCTGAAAGGCGCGGTGGAGGTCGCCAGGCGGATGGGCCTGCCGATGGTGGCCACCAGCGACGTCCATTACGTCGAGCGCGAAGACGCCGAGGCGCAGGACATTCTGCTCTGTGTCAACACGGGCAAGTTCCGCACGGATACGAAGCGGATGCGCATGGAGACCAGCGAGTTTTATCTCCGCAGTCCGCAGGACATGCACGCGGCTTTCGCGCAGTACGAGGATGCCCTGCGCCAGAGCCAGGCGATTGCCGACAGCGTGGATATCGAGCTGGAGCTGGGCAAACGCCACTTCCCCGTGTTCAACCCGCCGGGAGGCACTACCTCCGAGGATTACCTTCGCGAGCTCTGCCTGGAAGGCTTGAAGAAACGCTATGCCGGCAACGAGAAGCGTTGCCCGGGCGGGGAGTTGTCCCAGGAGGTGATGGACCGGCTGGATCGCGAGCTCGGCGTGATCAACAAGCTGGGCTTTCCCAACTATTTCCTCATCGTCTGGGATTTCGTCCATTTCGCGCGGAGCCAGGGGATCGAGGCGACCGCCCGCGGTTCGGGCGTCGGTTCGCTGGTGGCCTACGCGCTGCACCTGAGCCACGTCTGCCCGCTGGAATACGATCTGCTCTTCGAGCGATTCCTCGACATCAACCGCCAGGAGGCGCCCGATATCGACATCGACTTCGACCAGCAGCGACGCGGCGAGGTGATCCAGTACGTCAAGGAGAAGTACGGCCACGAGAACGTCGCCCAGATCGGCACCTTCGGTACGATGGCCGCGCGCGCGGCGATCCGCGACGTGGGCCGGGCGCTGGGCCTGCCGATTCCGCGGGTGAACGAAGTCGTCTCCAAGGTGCCGGACCAACTCGGCATTACGCTCCACAAGGCCCTCGCACAGAGCGACGATCTCAAGAAAGCCTACGATACCGACATGGAGGTCCGCGAGCTTTTGAACTTCGCGATGCAGATCGAAGGGCTGGCGCGGAACGTCGGCACCCACGCCGCCGCGGTGGTCATTGCGGACCGGCCGCTGACCGACTACGTGGCCTTGCAGCGCGTCCAGGGCAAGGAGGAAGTCATCACGCAGTGGGCGATGGCCGACGTCGAGAACGCCGGCCTGCTGAAGATGGACTTCCTGGGCCTGCGGAACCTCACTATCCTCTCCAAGGTCGTGCAACTGATCGAGCAGACGACCGGCAAGCGGGTCGATCCCTACAAGTTCCCGCTGGACGACGCGGCAACCTTCGCTCTTCTCTGCCGCGGGGAGACCAAAGGCATCTTCCAGCTCGAAAGCGGCGGCATTCGCGATCTCTTGCAGCGGATGAAGCCCAACCATTTCCGCGACATCATCGCCACCAACGCCTTATACCGCCCCGGTCCGCTGGAGGGCGGCATGGTCGACGACTACATCCAGGTGAAGCACGGCCGCAAGCGGGCGGAGTACAAGCACCCCGTGATGAAAGATGTGCTGGAAGAGACGCACGGGGTCATGTGCTACCAGGAACAGATCATGCGGATCCTCAACCGGCTCGGCGGCATCGAGCTGGCCAATGCCTACAAGTGCATCAAGGCGATCAGCAAGAAGAAGCTGCCGATCATCGCCAAGTTCCGCGAGCAATTCGTCGAAGGTGCCCATGCCCAGGGGTTGTCGAAGAAGGAAGGTGAAGAACTCTTTGAGCTGATCGAGAAATTCGCGGGCTACGGGTTCAACAAGTCACACAGCACCGCCTATGCCCTGATCGCGTACATGACGGCCTACCTCAAGGCCCACTACCCGGTCGAGTTCATGGCGGCCCTCCTGTCCAGCGACATGCCGGGGCGGAATTTTACCAAGAAGGACTCGCTCGTCGAGCACCTCGAAGACTGCCAGCGGATGAAGATCGAGGTCGTCCCGCCCGACGTCAACCGCTGCGATCCGGAATTTACCGTGGCCGACGGCAAGATCTGCTTCGGCCTGGCGGCAGTCAAGGGCTGCGGAGGCAACGCGGCCGAAGCCATCTCCGCCGAGCGGGCAAGACGGGGCCCCTTCCGAAGCATCTTCGACTTCTGCGAGCGGCTCGATCCCAGCCTGGTCAATCGCACGGCCATCGAGTCGCTTATCAAAGCGGGCGCCTTCGACTGCCTGGGCGGAAGGCGGGCCCAGGTGTTCCACGTGATCGACCGGGCCCTGCAGGCCGGGCACGCCGCCGCCGCCGACCGACGCACCGGACAGCTCGGACTGTTTGGCGACGACGAGGAAGAAGACAAGCAGACGGCCGCCGCGCAACTGCCCGACGTGCCCGAGTGGGAAGAGCGCGACAAGCTCACCAAGGAAAAAGAAGTGCTCGGGTTCTACCTCTCCAGCCATCCGCTGGCCGAGCACGAGAAAACGCTTGCGACCTACTGCTCGCACACGACCGTGGAGGCGGCCGGGCTGAAACACCGCACCGAGGTCATGCTCGGCGGCATGCTCGCGGCCATCAAGCTCTCCCACACCAAGAACCCCCGCCCGGGTAGCCCCAGCCGCTATGCCATGTTCGACCTGGAAGACATGGCGGGCATCATGCGGTGCATCCTCTGGCCCGAACAGTTCGCCCAGTTCGGCGAACTCGTCCAGCCAGATGCCATCCTCATGGTCCTCGGTGTGATCGATAAGCGTGCGGGCAGCGACGACGCCAACCTCATCGTCAACGAACTGATCACCTTGGATGAACTGGAAAGCCGCTTCACCCGTGGCGTGATGATCCGCCTGTTCGAAACCCAGCACGGCCTTGCCGGACTGGAGAAACTCTATGAGATCCTCCGCGGCTACCCGGGCAACGGCGAGTTGCAACTGCTGATCGCGATGGCCGACGGATCGCGCGTGCCGATGACTTGCGACAAGTTCCGCATCGAGGTCAACAACGAGATGCGCCACCGGGTGGAAGAACTCCTCGGCCCCGGCAACTTCCGCCTCCTGCCGGCTCCGCACAAGTCCAACGGCAACGGACGCACCAATGGGGACAGTCTTTGGTTCCTACTCCTGACCCTGCGCACTGCGGGCATCTTCCGATTCTACGATTCTCCCGAACCCCGCACGGGATGAGACGCGGATCACTCCAAAGCAGGATTTCCCCCCACCTTCGAATCGCGATCGGCAGAATCCTTGACGAAAGCGGAGGTCTGTAGGAACATGCACGCTGGGCAAGGAAGAGGTCGAGACCAAGGAGACTATCATGTGGTTTTTCAGGCGCGCGGAGCGGAAGTCCACCACCCGTCGAGGCGGGGATGTTCGGAAGGCCCTTTCAAACCTTCGCAGTCGGCGGCTGCAGATGGAATCCTTGGAGGATCGAGCGTTGCTCAGCGCCAGCGCGGGACTGGCCGGCGCTCTGCCCATGAGCAATACCGTTCCGGCGGTCTATGGCATGGCGATGCCCGGCACCGCGGCGGCCGCTGCCGCAGCGAGCCAGTTGGAACTGCACGCGCCCGAGAACGTGCCGCTTGGTAAGCCGGTCGCGGTGTGGCTGACGGCGGAAGATGCTCAAGGGCACGTTGTGCGGAACTACACAGGCCCGGTAACCGTGGCGAGTTCCGATCCGAGCGCCGCCCTGCCGACCAACGTCAGATTCTACAACGGCCGCGCCGTCTTTCAGGTTACATTTAACACCCTCGGTGCAGGCACCACTCTGACGGTGACCGACAATGCAAACGCCACGCTGACGGGGACGGCCACGATCAATGTGGTGGACCCGAATGTAGTCACGCAATTTGCGATTCTTGCGCCGCACAAGGCAAGTACGGGCACTCCGGTCACCGTGCGCGTGGTGGCGCTGAACGGCTTGAATTACCCGGTTTCGAGCTACAACGGCACGGCGGTCGTGGAGAGCTCCGAGACGGGCGCCGTGCCTGCGAGCGTTACCTTCGTGAACGGCGTCGCTAAATTCCAGGCGACCTTCAACACTGCCGACCCGGACGCCACCGTTACGGTAACCGACGGGAGTGTGTCCAAGATGGTAACGATCAACGTGGTGGATCCGAGCGCGGTGACGCAATTCGCGCTGTTGGCGCCCCGCAATGCCCCCACGGGGACGCCGGTGACGGTGCGGGTGGTGGCCTTGAACGGCGAAAACCGCCCGGCGTTGAGCTATAACGGCACGGCCGACGTAAGCACCAATCCCCAAGGCGCCACCCTGCCGGCGAACGTCACTTTCGTCAATGGGGTCGCGACGTTCCAGGTGACCTTCAACACGGCCAACGCGAATACCACCTTGACGGTGACCGATTCTGTAAACACGTCGCTGACCAAGACGGCGACGATCAACGTGGTGGATCCGAGTGTGGTCACTCGCTTTGCGTTGCTCTTGCCGCCGTATGTTCCCAAGGGGGCGCCGGTGACGGTGCGCGTGGCCGCTTTGAACGGCCTCGGCGGCCTGGTTTCCAATTACTCGGGCCCGGCGACCGTGACCAGCTCGGATGGAGCGGCCGTCCTGCCCGCCGGCAACACGGTCACGTTCACCAACGGGATCGCCGCGTTTCAGGTAACGTGGAACACCCTGGGTTCGCAAACTCTTACCGTAGCCGATAGCCCAACCAACCCAACTGTGACCGCCACGGGAACGACCTTGGTGAGGAACTTCGGGCGGTTCCGCTAAAGAATCGGCGAGTCCATAACTGCCATAAGAAAAGTAGCAGGCATGCTCCGCCGTGCCGTGGCGGACGGCACGGCGGAGCGTGCCTGCTACCTTCACGTCCGACAGTAATCCTCTGCGCAATTTCCGCAAGTAACGGAGTCAGGGCTCCGGGCCGTCGGCGCGGAGACCTTCGCGCAGAAACCACCGGATGTCTCGCCAGGCAAGCAGCGTATAGGTTGCGACGCCGACCGCCACTTCGGCGGCCAGCAACGGCAGCGCGGGCCAGTGGAGCGCGTTCAGGAAGAGCCGGCGGCAAACGAGAACGGCCAGCGCCATGCCCAGGGCGGCGGGCGCCGAGACGATGAACTGGACGAGCCAGTCGCGGCAGCGGACGTGGACGGTCTTCAGGGCGTAGAAGAGATAGGCAGGGAAGACGATCACCAGGAGGGTCAGGGTGTAGGTCCATGCCATGCCCAACACGGGATAGCCCACTCGCCTGGAAACGATGAGCCCGACCACGAACATTGCGGTGAATACCGCGGCGGCGGCGAAGGAGGCTTTCGAGACCCGGTCGGCATGGCCGGACGATGTGAACACGCTGCCCAGGGCGATGAAGAACCCTTGCGCGAGGATCGAAAGGGCCAGGACCGATAAGACACTCCCCGCCGGCTTCCACGGCTCGCCGCCGAGCACTTCGTAGACCTCCGGGCCGACGACGGCCAGCCCCGCGCCCGCCGGGAGCATCACGAGTCCGATGAACCGGAAAAACCGCAGCAGGAGACGCCGATACTGCTGGGGATCGTCGGCGGCGCGCGAAAGCCCCGGCAGCATGATCCCGGTCAGCGGGGTGATCACCACGGTTACCGGCTTCATCATCAGGTTGAACGGCTCACGGTACAATGCCACCAGTTGCGGAGGCAGCGCGCAGGCGACGAGGATCTTGTCGACATTCTGGATCATTCCGAACATGAGGGCCCCGAAGGTGCAGTGCCCTCCAAACCGGAGCAGGCGCCCGACCTCGGCCCCGCGGACGAAGAGCCCCGGCCGCCAGGGCTCCACCGCCCACGCCAGGGCGGCTAGGGCGACGAGTTCCACGTGCTGCTGAAGAACCAGGGCCCACACGCCCCAGTCCGCCGCGGCGGCGGCAATGGCCGCAACCCCGGCCAGGACGAGGGCGGCCAGCCGAATCGCAGCCACGGCTCCAAGCCGGAGCTTTCGCTGCAAGAGGGCGAGATGTTGAAGGCTTAGGACATTCAGCCAGAGCGTGCCGGCCAGTGCGACCGTGGGCCAAAGTAGGTCGGGCTCCGTGTAGAACCGGACGAGCCACGGGGCGGAGGCGGCCATCAGGGCCGCCACGGCGATGCCCCCGGCCTGGTTGATCCAGAACAGGGCCGACACGTGGCTGTCGGCCAATTCCGGTTGCTGGATCGTGGCCACGTCGAGACCGGATGTGACAAGGATTCGCAGCAGGGCGAGCACCGGCAACACCATGCCGATCAGCCCATACGGCTCGAGCCCCAATAACCGGTAGAGAACCGACAGGACTCCGAGCGATACCACCTGCGTAGCGACCTGCGCCGCGGCGACCGCACGGCTGCTTCGTCGGAGCGATTCGGAAAGGTTGGGCGAGGTGGACACGGAGGAGTAAAGAGTCGAGGGTCGAGGGCTGAGGGTCGAGGGTCGAGAGCCAGAGGGTTTGGCTCTCGACCCTCGACCCTCAGCCCTTGACCCTCTTCAATACCACTGATAAGCATAGGCGTGAAAACGGTTCAGTGCGGCGGCGCGTTTGTCGGGGTCCGTGTATTCTTGCCAGTCGTTCCGTACTGCCTGTAGCCTCTCCAGCAGGACCCGATCGGCCAGTTGAAACGCGGTCCACCCTTCGCTCTGCCGGCGGCGAACCAAAGATCCAAGCTGCGCGGCCCGGTCGGCCAACATGGCCCGGATTCCTTCGCGGATGATCCGGTCGCGGCTATGGGCCAACGGGGGGAGGACGAGCATGCCTTCGGAAGAGATCGGGTGGACGCTCACCTGGACCACGGGCGCGGGATCATCCGCCAGCACGCGCCGCACGTTATAGGCGTGGACGATGGGGTCGACCGGAGTGACTGCCAGCAGGTAGAGCGCAACGGCGAGCGTCCAGAGATGGCGGTGCAAGAGCCAGGCGAAATTGCGGCTGTGGATGATTTTCCAGACGACCAGGATGAATCCGACCGCGACGGCGCTGATGCCGAACAGTCCGACGGTCCGCATCCGCGTCATGCCGTTAAAGCCGATGTAGATGAAGAGCCGGTGGTACACGGCCAGGGCGAGGACCAGGTTTTCGGCCGACCAAATCCATGCCAGCTTGCGAAGGCGCGACAAGCGCGGATCGTGAAGGATCCGGCCGCGGAACACGAGCGAGAGCACCGCGGTGGCCAGCGCCAGGGCGACCGTCAGCCAGGCCGCGCCTTCATGCGCATACCCGGCATAGTAGAAGCCTTTTGGAAAGGTCTTGAACCAGAGGGTCTTGAATTCGAACCCAAGATACACGGCGAACAGCACGATCACCGCGGCCAGTGTATTGCGAACGGCGGCATAGAGCGGCGATTCGGCGGGAGGGGCGGTCGCCCAATCTCCGCGATCGTCCCGCGTGGATAGCCCCGCGAGCACCGAATCCCGCACGACGGGGCGAAGCAGACCGATCACCAACCATGCCACGGCGACCCAGAAAAACAACTCACCCCAGGTGGGCGAGAAGCGGCGGAGCCAGTCCGCGAACGAGTCGAACGCCCACCGCAGCGTCTCGCGGAACGAGGCCGCCAGGTCCGGGTTTGCCAGGACAAAGAGGGCGCCGAACGCCAGGACCGCAACCAGCGGCAGCCCTACACTGAGCCAACCGCCTCGCGGCGGACCGCGGCGCTGGAGCGAGTCGGCCGATCTCATGTAATGGGACAGTCCGATCCATCCGGCAACGGGCGTCTGCAAGGCGTAGACGGCGATGTCGAGAACGTAAGGCTTGCGTCCGGCCAGCGTCATGGCCACGGCCACGATCAACACGAAGCCGGCGGCGACCAGTCCGGCGTGCCCGCACCACGCCAGCTTTGCGGCGAGCACCAACAGCATCACTACCACCAACCCGGCGGCGGCATGCGATCTGAGGCGAGGAGTGCCCAGAAGCAGCAAGAACGTGGAGGCAGCGAACAGGGCGGCGTAGCCGGCGAAACCGTGTCCGCGGTAGATCGTCAGGTCGGCCAGGGCAATCGCCAGGAGGATGGCCAGCAGCTCCCGCCAGCGAACCGGCTCCTTCGCGGCGGCGAGCTCGCTCGGCGGATCCGCGACAACCGATGAACGCCCGCCAGACTGACGCCTGGGGCTTGCCTCGATCGGCTCATCGACGACGACTGCGGTAAGCGGGGGCGGAGATTCGCTTTCCGCTCTCGCGGTCTTGCCGGCAACGACCGGATCATGGCCCATGATGGTGCTCCCGGGGGCATTTGAGGTTCCGAGCTAACGTCAGAGTTCCCAAAGCGTTCGCCATTTCTTATAGATTTCCCACCCCGCCTTGGTTCGAAAGAACGTCTCTGCATCGCAGAATCGCTCAGCGCTTTCGTTGTAGACTTTTCGTTCCTTTCGGAAATCGTCGATATTCCACTGAACCTGTTCTTTACGAAGGACCGGATTCGCCGGGTCCTTGCCCGCCCGGCGCAGATCCGTTTCAACACCCGCCAGGGTGACCATCCAGAGCCGATCGGCTTCCCTTTGCACCACGGCCAGGAGATCGCCGGACGGTATGGGAATCCCGACCGAAGGGTTATCGTGGATGGCGATCACGCCGCAGATCGCGTCGATATCGGCGGAATTGAAATACTCCTCGGAAGAGGACCGATTGAACCGGAGCAATTGGGTTCGGGCTTGCTCCGCGCCTTGCTCCATGTGCCGAATCCGAAGGCTTCGGCGAAGTTCCTCAAGACTCGCCGCCGCCACATCACCATGGATTCGTTGCGATTCCGCGACCGCTTGAGAGGTCACTTTCCGGACCGGAGCGATGTCGTGGAGCATCGCAATTGCGGCGGCGCGCTTGAGGGCGTCCTCGTCGAATCCGCAGGAGACGGCGATTTCCATGGCGTGTTTCAGCACGACGAGGTGGTGCTCGATCGGGTTCTGTTCGATTCCCTTTTCCAGCTCCGAATAGACACCGTCGAAGAGGAGCGGCAGGGCCGCCGGCAGTCGTGGCGGCATGGATTGAGCGTCGACAACGGCCAGCGCCTGGCGGATCATCGCGAGGTGTGCGGAACTGGTCATTGCGGAAATCCTGGGTTTCTCGGCACGAATCAGCGCTCCGGCAACAGGGCCCTGAGCAGATCCTCAAGCCCGTTCAGAGAATCGTAAGCGTGCATGGCGTGCACGCGCAGATCAAAGGGAACCTGGTCCGACGGAGGGTATTTGCCATCCCGGGTATAGATCGTCATGTACGTGGGCTTTCCAAGAGTGTGGCTGATCCCCAATTCATAGAGGACGTTCGGGCTGTAGCCGGTAAGGTCCGCAACGACTAACTCACATTTCGGGATGGCCTCACTGATCGCAATGATGATGTTTCCGTGAAGCGTCTGCCGGTCGACGCGCAAGGCGGTATACCCTTTCTCCGTGATGACTTTTTCCATGGCCCCGTAGATGTCTCCCAGGGGATGGTTGTGGTATTTCATTCCCACGAAACACGTCGGCTTGAGTCTTCGCCCGATCAGTGCCAGGGCCAGGCGGGCGGTGTCCGTGTCCACGTGGCTCTCGTCAAGCAGCGTTCTCTGCTCGTCGGGCGATATCTTGAACATCTGAACCAGGTCCTTGGCGTGCTTTTTCCATCGGTCTTGTGCCGCCCCGCCGGTGGAAGGTATGGGGAGGACCGGTTTATCGGCGAACCAGGCCAGATCGATCATTTCGCCGGTCCCTTCTTCCGTGCCGGCGACCGCGATCATCGCCTGGCTTCGGACCACCATGAATTGCCGGCGGGCCCGGCGGTTGGCGTATTCCAGCTCGATGGCGTAACCTTCCTGAATCCTCACGGTGTCCGGTTCATCCAGTCCGGGACATACGATGTGAATGCGTTGTTTCGGATCCTCGCCCTTCGCTTTGACTGCATCCAGTGCGCCCCTAACGAGGAAGTAATCGAGGCTGGTGGTCTGCCCCTTCCATTGCCTTACCCCTCCGCTCATGAGGATCCAATTGGTCTCGTTGACGATAAGACGTCCCAAGGACTCCGCGAAGCCTTGCAGACGCGGGTCGAGAGCCTTACTCCCGCAAACGAGCACGGTTTTCCCGGGATTCATCGGTTACGTCCTCCCAAGCACGGCAGAGGTCCACTGACCAGGGCATTTATAGCAGACCACGGCGGCGTTTGGAAGTCTTTTCGCCTTGCTTGACGGACCTGAGGATCAGTCAGGATCCGTCGGCACGGCGTGCGGGACTGAGGCGGTATGCCCGGACCGCGAGCGGCTCCAGTGTCAATTCGAGACGGCCGCGGTCGACGGCAAGGACCTTTTCTTTCTCGAACAGATCCTCAAGCCCCAGCGGTGCCGCCGGCAAACCCTCGACGGCGATTTGGACCGCTTCGTTGGCCGAGCTGGCCAGGAACAGATAGCGATGCGGGCCATGGGCCACGTCGAGAGCACTCACGGGCGGGTATTCCCCGAGCCGGTCCGCCGGGGCGTCGGACTTGCCGGCCAGCACCAGCCGCTCCGGCCCGCCGAGCACGCGCACCCGGATGTCCTCGCGCCGCTGGCCGAAAAGGAATACCTGGCCGAGGCCGAGCGGGCCGTTCAACTCGCGCGCGCAGCCGGCATAGGCCGCGAAGTAGGCGTCGAAGGTCTCGAATCTCGGCCGCCGCCATCCGGAGAACACCATGATCCCCTCGGCCCCGGTGATCAGGCTCACGTAGATGTCGTGCCGAACCCAGCGGGGAATCATGGGCCGCAGTTCCTCGGGCGGATCCTGGAACATCTCCGGCACGGCGATGGGGATGGCCGTGCCGCCGGTCTGCCGGATCGCCTCGACTTCCTGCTCGATCGACCAACGGACCCAGACTCGCGAGTCCTGCTTGCCGGAATAGTTGGTATACAATCCCTTGCCACAGATGTCCTGGAACTTGAGCGTGCGGGCCAGCGCCGCCGCGTCGCGGTGGTTCGGTTCGTACATCCAGAGAGGCCGTTTGAGCGGATCGGCCGCGTGGACCGCCTCCGAGGCGGCCTCCAGGTAGGCCAATTCGTTTTTCCGCCAGTAGCGGAGCTCTTCCGGCCGCAGGTACCACCAGGCGATTTCGCGACTGCCCGCGGCTTTGGCGACCTGCTCCCGGATACGCTGCCGGATCTCGTCGGGCGAAAGCTGCTGAGGGGACGGGGTGTGGAACTCCATCGGCAGGCCGACGGTGTATGTACACTGGATGCCGAGTTGCCGGGCGATCGCGATATTTTCATCCGTGCCGTAGGGGCCGAGGAGCGTCAAGCCCTCCGGCTTGTCGCGGGAGGTTTTCAGGCCGTAAAAGCCGAAAGGAAAGAGCCGGCCGTGCGGATAGACTTTTGCGGGATCGAACCGTGCCGCAGTGTCGGGTGCGGGCCGAAAGAAGTCTTCGACGCTTGGCGGCGCGGCCGCTGCCGAACCTGCAATCCAGATTGCCAGGAGACCGGGAATTGCCTTGCGCAGCCGGGACATGGGCGTATCTCCGAGTTCGGTGTCGTTGCGGAACCGCGGCACTCGAGCAATATACCGGCAGGGCGCGCCGCGTGCCACTTCCTGGGGCCGAGCGGTCGCGCGCCACTGCCACTCAGGCCGACGCCAGGCGTTCCTGGGCTGCCGCAACGGTCTCGGACCAATGCCCGTTGTGGAAGTAACAGCAGTTCCCGCCCGACTTGATCGAGGCGGAGAGGGCCTCTTCGCTTCGGTGCAGGAGGCGTTGGACGTCGTCTCCCTGGGAGATCTCTGCGCCTCCGACGCTGACGGTGAAGCGGTGCTCCTTGCCATCGAAGGACAGCCTGCTTTCGGCAATCGTCTTGCGGAGCCGCTCCGCAACGGCGATGACGTTGGCCATTCCCGCGCCCGGCAGGAGAAGACCAAAGGTGGTGTCGTCGTACTGGGCGACGAGGTCGCCGCCGCGGGTCGCGGCGCGGAGGTACCTGGCGGTGACTTCCAGCAACATGCCGGCCACGCGTTGCCCCTGGAACTGCGAGAGCCGATCGAACTCGTCGATGCGGACGAGCACCACGGACGGCGGCGCCCCGCCGCGCTGCCACTCGGCGACGCGGTGTCGCAGCAACGTGCAGAAGACCATTCGGTTGGGACGTTCTCGATCGGAAGGCGTGTGCGCCGCGGGATCTTCTTCCTGCCGCGCCTCGCACTCGACTTCCGGCCTGGCGGCGGTTCTCGCCGGCGAGGGCGGTTCGGTCTGGGGCCGGCAGGCCGGGGAAGATTTTTCCGCGACCGGCTGCGGAGGCGCGGCGTCCGGTTGTTGGGCAATGGGATGGGTAGCATGGCCGTCGTGCCAGTAGGCGCGGTTCCGGCCTGCGTCCTTGGCCGCGTATAGCGCTGCATCGGCCCGTTCGATCACTCCGACGGCATTCTCGCCGCCGAGGAGTTGGGCCAGGCCCAGGCTGGCGGTGACTCGCGCAGCCTGCCCCGCGAAATCAAAGCTCACATCGGCGATCGCCCGGCGGATTCGTTCGACGCGCGGCTCCGCCTCCGAGACCGCCGTGGCGTGGAGGACGACCACGAACTCCTCGCCGCCGAAGCGGGCAGGCATATCGTGCGGGCCCGCGGTGCGGCGCAGGACCTCGGCGACCTCGCTCAAGACTTCATCGCCCGCCTGGTGGCCGTACGTATCGTTGAATTTCTTGAAATGGTCGACGTCGATCATCACGACGCAGAACGGTTTGCCGGTGCGATGGTATTCGCTGAGCCGGTAGGAGATCTCGGCGTCGAAAGCGCGCCGGTTCGGCAATCCCGTGAGCGGATCGGTGCGAGCTTCCGCGGCGTAGGACTCGATCTTGCGGGCCTGTTCCTGGAGGCGGTTCTCGGCCGAAGCGAGCTGTTCCTGCATTTTCTCGTTGGCGTCGAGGAGCTTGGTCACGGTGCGAACGACCGTTTCGGTGTCCCCCTTGCCGGCAGCCGCCAATTCATCGTTGGCCTCGCGGACCTTGCTGCTGTGCTCGCCGACGTCGCTGGCCATCCGCGCGGCGAGGTCCTGCAAGCGCGCGAGCACCTCACCGGCCCGATCGACACCGGTGTCGGAGTTGTCCGCGTCGTAGGCCGCCAATCCGGCGGAGTTGCCGCCGCGGAACCACCATCCGACGCTGATGCCTACGATGGCCGAAAGGGCCATGCACACAAACTCAGTGGCCGCTGATAACATGTCTCTTGCTTTCGCTTCGGCAGGGTACGATTACGATGTTGTTGCGAGTCTGCGTTTCCAGGACGCTTCAGGCCGCCGAGGTCTGCCGCCAGGGAATGGGCGAGCCGGGCGCACCCGTCACCTCAAGCGTAGGTCGTGTCGGGCCCGCGTCAAACCCGGACCTGGCCCGCGCATCCCGCACCACCGGCGCCAGCGGAATCGAAGAATCTGCACGACCAGGGGGTGCCGGTGAGCTATACTTGTCCGAACCGTTTCCTCGCTCCGGGCGTTTCAGGAACAAAGGACATGAAGAAAGTCGCTCTGGGACCTGCCGTCCCGTCGCCGCTTGGACTGCAACGGCGCGCGATGCTTGCAAGCGGCCTGCTGGCCATTGCGCTGGTCGCGGCCACTGCGCTGGCCTACTTCGTGCAGTGCCAACTCACCGCCGCCGCGCGGCATACCGTAGCGGTCGACATGCCGGAAGCCGCGATGGCCAACCGGATTGCGCTGCTGGCCGCGAGGTGCTTGATGCGGCAGTCCGAGTTCCAACGGGCGGGCGCATCGCCGGAAGCGAGGGAGGAGACGGTGCAATCCTGGCTCGGGGACTGCCGCGACCTGCAGCGGCTGCTGCGAGAGGGATCGGTGGACGATGCGCACGCCGGCCACCGCGACCGCTTTGCCCGTTGGCTGGCGGTTTCCCAGCAGCACGAACGCGGGATCCTCTCGCTGGCTGCGGAATCCGGCCGGAGCGGCGCCCCGGAGTCCTTGCGCAGCGCCGTGAGCGATCGCTGCTCCGGGATCGACACGGTTCTGTCGGAGGCGGAGCAATTGGCCGCCGAAGAGGCCGCGTCCTGCAAGGCGGGCGGCCGCCGGCTCGAGGAGATTGTCGACAGCCAGTTGCACATGGTGACGCTGCGTTCGGTCATTGCGTTGCTGGTCCTCGCGACCGCAACGTTCTGGCTGTCGCGCAGCGTTTTCCGGCGGATTGCCGTATTGTCGGCGGCCGTCTGCCGGTTTACCGCCGGCAATCACGGCACTCGCATCGCCGGCCACTCGCACGACGAACTCGGCGTGCTCGCGCGCCAGTTCAACGAGATGGCCTCCACGATTCAGATGAACCAGGAACAACTGGAGCGGGCCCGCGACGCCGCTCGCGCCGAGAACCGGGCCAAAAGCGAGTTTCTCGCGGCCCTCAGCGAAGAGATCTCCGAGCCGATGAAGATGGTGGGCGACTATGCCGAGACGATGCTCGGAGACCTGAACGACCCGGACAACCGCCAGGCGACCGTCACGATCAGGCAGAGCGCCGAGTATCTGCTCGAAGTGGTGCAGAGCGTGCTGGACCTGTCGGAGATCGAGTTGGGACAGCTTCGCATCGCCCCGGAGCCCTGTTCGCTGTGCCAGATCGTGGCCGAGGTGTGCTCGGTGATGCGGCGACGGGCCGAAGGCAAGGGCCTTTCACTCAACGTCGTCTACAGCGGTCCGGTTCCGGAGAGCGTCCACACCGATCCCGTGCGCTTGCGGCAGATCCTGGTGCACATGCTGGGCGATGCCATCCGGTCGCTGGAGATCGGGTCGATTCGCCTCGCCGTGCGACTGGTCCAGCACGAGCACGACCCCAAGCTCCAGTTCGACGTGACTGATCTCGGCACCGTTGGCTCCCTCGAGAAACCGGGCTCCGGCGTCGCGGGGACCGCCGTACCGTTTTTCACGAAGAAGGACGGCACGGCGGGGCTGGGGCTGACGGTCGGCCGTCGACTGACCCACCTGCTGGGCGGCACGGTCGAAGTCGGGCAAAACGCGGGCCTCCGGGGAACGGTGACGATCACCGTTCCCGTCGGGCCGCTCGGCGGCGTGCGCATGATGGAGCAACCGGTCGAATCGGTGGTTCGCCGGGAACAGGAGATCGTCTCGGGGGCTCCCAAGGTCAAGCTCAATTGCCGCATCCTGCTGGCGGAAGACGGCCCGGAAAACCAGCGGCTGATTTCCTTCATCCTGAAGCGGGCCGGCGCCGAAGTGACCGTTGTCGACAACGGCCAGGAAGCGATCCGGTCGGCCCTGCCGCCGCAGTCCGGGCAGGCAGCGGGTGATCCATGGGAACCGTACGACGTCGTTCTCATGGACATCGACATGCCGGTGATGGACGGCTGCGAAGCGACGCAGCGATTGCGCCGAGCGGGTTATACGGGTTTGGTGATCGCCGTCACGGGGCACGCGCGCCGTTATGACCGTGACAAGTGCCTGGGGGTCGGGTTCGACGACTATGTGACGAAGCCGATCGATCGGCAGACATTGCTCGAGTTGCTCGCCCGGCATGCGGTCCGGCTTCCCGGCCCGGCGGAAGCGACGGTTGCCGGCGCACACTGAAAATCGGCCGCGACGCGCCCACACGCACAGCGAAGACGGAGGCCGGGCGAGGTGCTACGACGAGCGGGCAATCCGGAGTTCGTGATCGATCGGTCGCGAAAATGACGCAAGGCGTCGTCGTTTTGACAGCAGTTCCGCTGCATTTGGAAACGGCGGCCTCCCGGTCTGGCGCATTCCGCGAGTTTTCGTTCTTTATGGAGCAACTGGCTGAGCACGGACGGTGGCGAAGTCTTATTCGAGGAACAGTTCGGCATGCGAGTTGCACTTCAACCTGCAAAGACGTAACGTCAAGGGTAACCAACCCCTCTACTTTCGGAGCCCCCGCGATGCGATCCCTTTGGACAACTGCCAGTCTGTTTATGCTGCTCACGTCGGTCTTATCGCCTGCCGTGGCGGACGAGGATTGGGACGATCACGCGCGCCAGCATTACAAGAACCAGAAGGACGGCATCGAGCAGCACTATGGGCACCACGAGGACGCTCTGGACGACTGGTACGATACGGCCAAGGACCGGTTGGAAGCCGCGCGCGACGCCGCGCTCCGTCATGCCCCCAAGCACCGGCACGATGAGATCCGGCGTTCCTATCGCGAGGAGGAGAAAGCCCTCAAGCGGACCCATGAGCACCGCGAAAAAGCCCTGGAGCGATGGGAGGACCATCAGCGCGATCTGGCCAAAGCACGCTACAAGTCGGCCAAGGAAGCAGCTAGGTACGGAGGGACGTTCTATCCGTACGTCCAGCCGTACTACTCTACCGTTCCCGTCTTGCCAGGCTGCGAGCATCACCCCGTGCGTCCGAATTGGGAGTACCTACCCATGCCGAACGGCACCCGAGCAGGTCGGGAATTCTAATTCGGCTGGTTTTCACTCCGCGAAATACTCAAAGAACACGTCGGCCAGGCCGGCGCCGAATTGTTTCCAGTGTGCGCTGCTGGGATAGTCGTTCAGTCCGGCGGCCCAGTTGGCATTGAGTTCCAGAACGCAGGCGGTCACGCCAAAGCGTTGCAGGAGACCCTCACCAAACGTCCCCGGATTGTGGAAGCTGCTCCCGGTGCTCCCTTCGGTGAACCACGTGTGGCGCCGAAGGAGTTCCTCAAGACGCTTCATGCGGGCCAGGTAGGCATCCGGGTCGGCTTCGGGACGGCTGACGTGCAGCTTTCCGCTCTCGTCGTTGTGGAGATCGATCGCCAATTCGGGACGGCGTCCGGCGGCCACCGATTTTTCGAGCCACGATTCCAGGGCGTGCCTCTCGGGGGCAAGCACGGGGTCGGCCGGCCGGTCCCATTCGCGATTGAGATCCTTGCCGAGGAGATTGAACCGCGTCCATCCGCGTGCGACGCCATCCTTGTTCGCCATCGGCATCACCCAGACGCAGTATCGCTCCAGCAGCCGCTTGGCATCGGGCTGAAGCAGGCGGCGGATCAATCCTTCCAGGACCCAATTGCCGCCGGGCTCCCAGGCGTGGGAGCGGGCGCGCAAGAGGACGTGGTGCGGCGCGGCGGGACTGCCCACGCGGATGATCTCCAGCGGCCGGCCCTCGACCGTCCGGCCGATCTCGGTGATTTCAACCCGTTCGTGGCCGGCAAGCTCCGTCTTGAGGGCTTCGAGATCGGAGAGGCGGTAAGGCTCCAGCCGCGCGACGTAGAGCTGGTCGGCGTCCAGGTGGACCTGGAGCTGAAGCAGGTTGCCCTCGAGCAGTTTGCCGCGGACCGGCGTCCAGCTTTTCCCGTCGGGAGAAGTGAAACCGATCGTCCGATCCGAAATGGGCGACCCGGGCTTGCCGTTCCATACGTTGTCGAAGGGACAAAGCACCAGGGTCAGGTCGGCGCCGGGCTTGCCCTGGAGTTGAAAGTGCCAATGTCCCGCGGCGCGGTTCGGCGAAGACCGCTCGTGGTCGTAGATGAGGTGAATCCGCACGGCGCCCGAGTCGTCGACTTCCCACCAGAGCGGCGATGCGTTCTCGAAACTCGTGTTGATGAAGGCGAGGTCCGGATGGACATTGACTTTGGCGGGCTCCGCGGCGGGAAGGGACCAGGCCAAGGACAACAGCACGGCCGAGGCTATCACAACAAGGCGGTAAAGAAATCTGGCGGCGTGCAACGGTTTCTCCTCTCATGCATGGTCCTATTGCGTTTTCCCGGGCGGCACGGTCGCGGCCCGGCGTGCGAAAAGGCATATCGCATATCCCTCATCCCTCATCCTTTCTCCCCCCCGCTTCCCAGCAGCACCGCCTCCTGCACGGCCAGGTCGTGCTCAGGCGGGTAGGGATGTTCCATTTCTCCACGGATGATCCGGGCCAATTCGATCAGTTGATCGTCGTAGCGGCCCGGCATCGCGGGAAGGGTGATTTCGTGGAAGCCTTGCGCGAACCGGGCGTTGGGCTTCCCGAGGGCCAGCGTCAGGCGCGGCGGCTCCAGCGGCAGGATCGAAACGGTCCCCTCGTCGCCAACGACGACGAACTGCCGGCGGCGTCCCCCTTCCGCCTCGACGACGCTGGCACGAATCGTGGCGATCGCTTGCGGGTATTCGAAGACGGCGAGCTGGCTGTCGGCCAGGTTGTCGATCTCCGGATGTGTCGCGCGGGCGAAGGACACGACCTTGTCCGGCTTTCCCATTACCCGCACCAGCGCATCGATCAGGTGGCAACCCAACTCGAACATCGTTCCGCCCGGGTGCGGCAGCAGCGGTTTGCGTTCGTTGGGCGAGCTGAGCTTGCTCATCACTCCGTGGACCTCGCTGATCCTTCCCAGCCAGCCGTCCCGGACCGCCTGGAAACAGAACTGGAAGGCCGGGTTGTTGCGGAACATGTAGCCCATCTGCACCGTAAGCGCGCGGCGCGACGCCTCCTCGAGGACCTTGCGGAACTGCGAGAGCGACTCGCCCGCGGGCTTGTCGAGATGGATGTGCATTCCGGCGGCCACGCAGCGGGCGGCCGCCGGCAAGAGATCGCAGACCTGGGTTTCCACGGCAACTGCTTTGAGTCCCGGGGTGTTCAGCAGTTGTTCTTCGGTCATCCAGGTCAAGCCGCGGTAGATGGGATGGTCCTGCCATTTCCGGCGGAGATCCTCGCGAGGCTCGACAACGCCGACCACTTCATAGTGCCGGCTGAGTTTCCGCAGCGCATCCATTTTCCCGCCGGCATGCGCGTGGCCGACGCCGATTTGACCCACCTTAATTCCTTCGCCCGCTGCGGCCGCCCAGCCCGGTCCTGTCCCGAGCCACAGGGAAGCACCGGCGGCGATGCCGGACCCGGTGATCTGCTTGAGAAACCTGCGTCGTTGGTTCATGGTGATCAAGTCCTTTGTTTCTGGATGATTGGATTCTGCGATTCTGCGTTTGCTGTTGGTCTTGAGATTGAGGGTGAGAGGGGAATCAGGAGTGGGAGTGGGAGTAGGAGTAGGATTAAGAGTAAGATTAAGAGTAAGATTAAGAGTAAGATTAAGAGTAAGATTAAGAGTAAGATTAAGAGTAAGATTAAGAGTAAGATTAAGAGTAAGAT
>JABWBD010000168.1 GCA_013360685.1 Pirellulales bacterium | reverse complement strand
CCACGTGGCTGGCCGGCCATGCGGTGCCCGCGATGGCGCTCCTGGCCCTGGCGACCATCGCGGTCACCGTTCTGTTGGGCCGCGTTTTTTGCGGCTGGGTCTGCCCGCTGGGCACGCTGCATGCCGCGGCCGGCTGGCTGTGCGACCGCGTCTGGCCGGACCGCAAGCGCCGCGATCACTGGTCGCGCTGGCAGCGGACCAAGTACTACGTGCTGGCCGGCCTGTTGGCGATGGCCGTAATCGGCGGGCATTGGGTCTCGATCTTCGACCCGATCGTATTTCTGTACCGCAGCCTGACCGTGGCCGTGTTGCCGGGCATCCAGTGGGCGGTCGACGAGAGCACGACGGCTGTTTACCAGGCCGATCCCGGCATCGGCTCCTGGCGGCTTGCCGCGACGACCGAGCCCGCCCGGGAGTTCTTCCACCGGCATTTCGTTGCGGTGGAGAACCAGGCATTCTTGGGCGCGGGCGTGGTGCTGGTCCTCTTCGCGGCCACGCTTCTGGCAAACGCCTACCGCCGGCGGTTCTGGTGCCGCTATCTCTGCCCTCTGGGCGCGCTGCTGGGAGTCATGGCCTGGCGGCCGCTCTTGCGGCGGAAGGTGTCGGAAAGCTGCAACGAGTGCGACCTCTGTGCTTCCGCGTGCCACGGCGCTGCCGGGGAAGCGCCCGGCTCGCAATGGAAACCGTCGGAATGCTTCGGCTGTTTGAATTGCTCCGATTCCTGCCGTCGCGACAGCCTTGGGTTCACCCTGGCTTCGCCTTGGCAGCGCGAGCCGGCGGTGACGGGCGTGGATCTCTCCAAACGGATGCTGGCCGCCTCGGCCCTGGGAGGTTTGGCCGGGCTTTGGCTCCTGCGGTCCGGCCCCCAGGCGAGTGCCACGCGGCTGGGCTACCAGTCGCGGGGCCTGTGGTTCGTGCCCGACTTGATCCGCCCGCCGGGCTCTCGCGGTGAGCGGGAGTTTCTCCAGCGGTGCACGGCCTGCGGGCTATGCATGAAGGTCTGTCCGACGGGCGGCCTGCAGCCGGCGTTGGGCGAGGCCGGCCTGGAGGGGATCTGGACGCCGCGGCTGGTTCCCCGCCTGGGCCACTGCGACTTTGAGTGCAATCTCTGCACCCAGGTCTGCCCGACCGAGGCGATCCAGCCGCTCACGGTGGCCGAGAAGCAGAAGACGAAACTCGGCCTGGCCGGATTCGACACCACGCGGTGCATTCCCTACGCCTACGGCCGCGACTGCATGGTGTGCGAGGAGCACTGTCCGATCCCGGACAAGGCGATCTATTTCCTTGAGGTCGAGATCCGCGGGCGCGACGGCGCGACGAAGACCATCAAGCAGCCCCACGTCGATCCCGACCGCTGCATCGGCTGCGGCGTCTGCGAGAACGTCTGCCCGCTGAAAGACCGCCCCGGCATCCGCGTCGCTTGTGCCAACGAGAGCCGCAATCCGGCGAACCAGCCGATTCTGCCCGAAGAAGGACTTTACGGCTGATGGCTGCCTCCTCGGTCGGCCGTGGGCGTTTACTCAAGCTGTAAACGCCGCTGCCGGGTTCATTCCGTGAGGCGAAGGTCATGTACTACGAAAAGCTCTCAACCGTTTTCATGAAACCAAGCTAGAGAGTGCGGCGCAAATTTTCAAGCACTTTTTCTTGGGCCACTCGAAAGTTGTTGATCGGAGCCAACTTACAGCGAGAAGAATCCGAAAGAGCTGGAGGGAAGTCATTGGTCATTGGTCATTCGTCATTTGCAGGGGGAGTGGTGTTTGCGGTTTTTGGGGGGCGAGGAATGGCCGGAGTTTTGCGACAATCTTGGAGCGCTGCAAAAAAGAGTCGGACGAGACGATGGGACGGAAACGTAAGAGCGGCTTGGAGTTATGAGTTGGACGCAGTGCGTAAGTTCTATGCCATCCTGTAGAGGGGTGTTGCGAAATTGGCCAGATCGGCCTACGTCTGCATTGCCCGTTGGCTCAGCCGCACGGAGGGCCGCCATCGCCTGCCAACCGAAGCGGAGACGCACTTGATGTATCGCGGCCATCTGGATCAGGCCGGCTTCGAACGGTTCTTGAAAGAAACGGGTAGATTGGAACCTGCCGCTCGCCTTACAGACGCCGCAGGTACTGGACGGCGGCGGAGGCCTGGTGCATCGCATCGCTGCCCTCGTGTGGTCGGATTGTGAAATATCCGCGGTAGTCAAACTCCTCCAAAGCGCCGAGGATTGCCGGAAGATCCACCGCTCCCTGCCCCAGTGGCACGCGCACTCCACGCCCCTGTGCAAGCCCGTGGATGGCGTCGCTCGCGTGGACGTGGAGTATCCAGGAACCCAGCGCCTGGACTGCTTCACGCGGGCTATACCCCGCGACCACGAGACTGCCGGGGTTCAAGTCGATTCCTAATGTCCCTTCCGGCAAGGCGCCGAGCAGTCGCGACAAGGTGGCCGGGCTGTCGGTTCCGGTCTCGGCCACGAAGGTCGCCCCCACATGCTGGCCGTGGCGGCCGAGATCGTCCAGCACGCTGGTAAGCATCTGCCATGCCACCGAATCGGGCGGCGGGAGGGGCCCCAGCGTACCGACAATCACATTGGTTCCCAGCCCGTAGGCAAGCTGCATCGCCGCCTTGGTGCCGTTCACGCGCCGATCCAACTCGTCGGGCGTGGCCAGGCCGCGGCGGCTGCGGTAGCTGAGCGCCGCCACCCGCAAATTGAGATCATTCAGGATTTTCCGCAATTGGCGCAAGGCCGTGCGCGAGAACTCCTCCACGCGGAGGGCGCCGCGAGCGTCGATCTCGACGGCATCGACGCCCAGGCGCGCGGCAACATGCAGAGCTTCCTTGGGCGGCACGGCGAGTGTCGAGAGATCAAGGCCGATCCTCAGTGCGAGCACGGGCAGGCTCCTTCGGGTTGTAGCGGACCGGGGGAACCTCATCGAGCGGCAAGTCCCGATGGACGATAGTTGGTACGGACCGGTCCGTTGGGTACGTCGCCAGGCTATCGATGAACTTCGCTTTGGCTCTGCTGATTGTAGCGACCAATCCGGACGCGCCTATCGGTGCGAGGTATCCGGAGGCTACCGAGGTCTTTTCCTGCAATTTTGATGCCCCCTGGGACCGGAATTTCGACGGTTGGCCCGACAATTGGACGCGCGGGCGCGGTTATCCGCTCTACGTGAAGGTCGCCGTCAGCGAGGAACCTTCGGCCGCCGCGGGGCGGTGCCTGCGGGCCGATCTGGACGGCGGTGGCGCCATCGCGTTCAGCCCGCCCGTCAAGGTCGACTCCCGCCACAGCTACGTCCTGGAAGGCTTTCTGAAGACCCAAGGGATCGAGCATGATCGGGCTTTCTTCTCACTGACCTTCTTGAACGCCCAGCGGGAGCGTGTGGAGCGGTTCGCTTCCGAACCGGTCCGCGATGCGCCCCAGTGGAAGAAGTTCCGCCTTGGGCCGGTATCGGCCGGGAGCGAGGAAGTTCGCTGGGCGGTGGTCGGGCTGCACCTGGAACCCGGCGACCGCGCCGACCTTACCGGGTCGGCGATGTTTGGCGATCTTTGGCTCGGCCGTCTGCCGCGGATGTCGTTGGAGGCCGACCATCGGCGCCACCTCTACACGGATACGCAGGAGATCCTGCTGACTTGCACCGTGTCGGGCTTTGCCGAAAAAGAACCGATGGTCACCTTCACCCTCGAAAACGCCTTTGGCAGCCGGGTTGCCGAAACGCAGCTTCCCCTGGTGGTCCAGCCGTCGGAAAACGATCTCGGGGCTTCGGTGGAGACGAGTGTTCCGGAGACACCTCCGCGGATCGGCAAAGCCGCCTGGCGCCCTCCGGTGCCGGGGCCGGGCTTCTATCGCGCCTGGGCGCAGGTCCAACAGCGCGGCTCCGCGGTGCACCGCCAGGGTCTCACTTTCGTCGTCGCTCGTCCCGAAAGCATCCCCAGCAGCGGCGAGTTCGGTTGGAGCCTCCCGCAAGGGGACAAACCGCTCGGGTTGGCCGAACTGGGACAATTGCTCGCCCAAGCCGGGATCAATTGGGTCAAACTCCCCGTATGGTACGACGAAACCACCAGCGACGACGATGCCGCCCGTCTCATCGGCTTCGCCGAGCGCCTTTCCGCCCAGGGGATCGAACTGGTCGGCATGCTTCACCATCCGCCGGCCGAACTCCGGCGGCACTATGAAGATCCGAAGCGGCTTACGGCGGCCGAGATCTTCTCGCCCGATCCGAAGCTGTGGTACCCGTCGCTGGAGCTCGTCATGATGCGACTGGCCACCCAGGTCCGCTGGTGGCAGTTGGGCGCGGACAAGGACACCAGCTTTGTCGATTACCCGGACCTGTCCGGCAAGCTCCGGCAGGTCAAGGCGCACCTGGATCGGATCGGGCAGGACGTGAATCTCGGGATCGGCTGGAGTTGGATCAACGAGTTGCCGCAGACCGACGGCGCCGGATTGCGATTTGTCAGCCTGTCGAGCAGTCCGCCGCTGACGAGCCACGAATTGGAGACCTACCTGGAAGTCGCGCGGCGGCCGAATCTCCGGCGATGGGTCGTGGTCGATCCGCTCCCTGCAAGCCAGTACGCGGTCGATGCCTGTGCCGAAGACATGGTCCGCCGCATGGTCGCCGCGAAGATCCACGGCGCCGAAGCGATCTTTGCGTCCGATCCGTTCGACCCTCAGTGCGGGCTCATGCACGAAGACGGCACTCCCGGCGCGATGTTTCTGCCCTGGCGGACGACCGCGTTGATGCTCTCCGGGGCCGAATATCTCGGCAGCCTCCAGTTGCCGGCCGGCAGCCGCAACCAGGTCTTCGCTCGCGACGGTACGGCCACGATGCTCGTCTGGAACCACGACCCCGTCAAGGAGGTCTTGTACCTGGGAGACGACGTGAAACAGGTCGATCTCTGGTCGGCCTGCCGGACTCCCAAGCAAATCGGGCACGAGCAGGTGATCGAAGTCGGCCCGCTGCCCACCTTCGTCACCGGCCTGGATCTTGCCGTGACCCGCTGGCGTCTCTCCTTCGCGTTTGCCGCGGACCGGGTCCCCAGCGTCTTCGGGGGCAGGCACCGCAACAGCTTGCGCGTGACGAACGGTTTCGGCACGGGCGTCTCCGGGGCCGTCAGGCTGGTCGCCCCCGAGATTTGGACTCTCGCTCCCCAACGGTCCGAGTTTCGGCTCGCGGAGGGAGAAACGCTCCAGGTCCCCTTTGAACTAACCCTGCCATACAACGCAACGAGCGGACGGCACAAGGTCCGCGCCGATTTCGAGGTTCAGGCGGACCGGGTTTACCGCTTCGGCGTCTATCGCTCGATCGACGTCGGACTGGGCGATGTCTACCTCGAATGCGGAACACGGTTGAACAGCCAGGGGGAACTCGAGGTCGAGCAGCGATTGGTCAACGAGACCGCGGAACCCGTCAGTTTCCGGTGCGAGTTGTTCGTCCCCGAACGCCGCCGTCTGAAGACGGACGTGGCCGGCCTGGGGCAAGGCCGCGACGTGAAGATCTATCATCTGCACGACGGAAAGCAACTGATTGGCAAGACGCTCTGGCTCCGCGCGGAAGAGATCGGCGGCTCCCGGATCCTGAACCACCGCTTTCGCGCCGCCCCATAGTACGGAATTGTTTCCGTTCCACGCGGCAAGTTCGCCGCGCGCAAGGAAAACCGCCGGGCCGAACGTATCGGAAGCTTCGATGCTCGCGATCTTGACCGATGGTACGCTGCGTGTCGCTCAACTCCCGGCCCGTTCGGCGCTCTGCGATAATGCCTCTTTGCAGAGACGGCGGTGCTGGTTCTGTTCTTCGGAGCCTTCGACGCCCTCGGCGCCGAGTTTCCACGCGGCACGGGCCTCTTCTGGGCGGCCGAGAGCGGCCAGGGCCTTGCCGCGCCCGTATTGGGCCGCCGCTTCCTGGGGCTTGTCGGAGCGGCCGACGCCGAGATTTTGCGGATATGTCAGCGCGGCCTCGAAGTCGGCCAGCGCCGCCTGGGCATCGCCGGCTTCCAGACGACGGCGGCCCCGCTCCACGTGGGCGCGGTTGAAGATCACCCAGGTCACGTCCTGGCCCTCCCAGTGGACGAAATAGGGCGTTGACCCAAGGAGCCCGATCGCGTCGTCGTACCGTTTTTCGTCCAGATAAGCCTGGGCCAGCAGGATCGTAATATCCGCCCGCCGCAGGTTCGCGACCGGCATCTTTTCGAGCACCTCGATTGCCTGGGGCCGTTTGCTGGTCGCGATGAGGACGTCGGCCAGGTCGCGATGGAGCGTCTGATCGCCGGGCCGGGCGGCAATCGCCTTGCGGTAGCACTGCTCGGCCTTGACGAGGTCGTTCTCGCCGGCGGCGGCCAGCGCGAGGTTGCGATAGGCCATGCTCAGCTTCGGATTTTGTGCGGCCGCCTTCTCCCACTGCGACACGGCCTCGCCGACGCGCCCGAGACCCGCGAACAAGTTGCCCAGGTGAAGACGAGCGTGGGCATCGTCGGGGTTCTTTTCCACGGCGAATTTGAGGACGTCGATCGCTTCGGGGCGCGAGGGGAAAACGAAGTCGCGCCAGATGGCCGCCGCTTGCTTGAGATACTCGCCGGCCGCGGGATTGTCGCCGGCGAGCGATGCATAATAGGCCAGGTAGTACAGCGGCAGCGGGCTGAGACCGGCCTTGTCGGCGCTTTCCACACAGGCGGCCGAAAGCACCCGGCCCGCCTCTTTCGCCAGCCCCAGTTCGGCAAACGCGAGACTCGTTTCGATCATGTTGAACTCATACTCGCCGACGAAATCGCGGGCCTCGCGGACGAACCGTTCCATCTCGGGCTTCGCCTGGAGGGCCAACACCGCCCTGGCGACCAGGTCGGCGGGATCGCGCGCGACTTGCTGCTCCGCTTTCTGGAGCGCCTTTTTGGTGTCGCCGCCGGCGTAGCAGGCCAGCAAAGCATGGCTCTGCGTGCGGGGATTCTGCGGATTGAGCTGCGCGGCCCTTGCCAGCGCCGCCGCTGCCTGGCGGATCGCGCCCAATCGCATACTGGCACGGCCGACCAGGTCCAAGCCGATGGCCTCCGTGCCGAAGCAGCGAGCGGCCTGGTATCCGCACCGGAGGGCTTCCTGGTCCCGGCGCTGCTTCCATTGGCAGACGCCCAGGAAATACCACGACAGCCCGTCGTCGCCATCGCGATCCAGCGCCTTGCCGAGTCGCATGGCGGCCTCTTGATAGAGGCCGGCCTCCAGATCCAGTACAGCCAACGCGCGTAGCGAAAGAAGATGCCCCGGATCGGCCGCCAGGGCCATTTCGTAATACTTCCGCGCGCCGGGACGGTCGGTGGCCCGGTCGTACTTGCGGCCCTTGAAGTACTTCTCCTCCACGGTGAGCTGGTCGTCGGGCTTTTCGGCGAACTTCGACGGATCGGGAGGATCGACCTTCGGGACCGGCAGCGGAGTGGTGAAAGCGGCGAGCACCGCGCCATCCTCGGCAGCCACGGTGACCTTCAGCGGCGACGCGCCGGCCTCCGGAACCGCGACCGTCCGGACTTCCTTCGGCGAGAGATCGAGTTGCCTGCGGAGCAACTCGCGACCGTCGCGCGTGAGCCGGCAGGCGGCACGCGGAAACTCCGCCGTGGCCAGCAGCCGGAGTTCCAAGACGGCGTCTTTGCGAGAGGTCCGCACGGCGAGGTTCTTGTTCGCGTACTCAAACCCGTCGCCCAGCCCGTGGACCGGGTACCACCATTCCTGCCAGGCGACTTGCTGCCCGGGCAAGAGCATGCCGTAGTCGGACTGGGTCGGCAGCGGGCCGCTTTGGACTTCGATGTAGGGCCCGTCCTCGTCGGTGAGGTTCTGCTGGCTCGCGCGGCCGAACTCCCAGTTGCCCCAGGTCCATGCCTTCTTGCCGGGCAGCACGCGATGGTCGGCCACTTGCACGATCCCCCGATCCAGATCGACGTCGTAGGCGCCGAAGAAATCGTACCGGCAATCGACGGCGAAGATCGAGGCCCAGGTGTCGTAGTTCTTCAGCCAGGAGAGGTCCTTGCCGTTGTGGATCGGCCAGCGGAAAAACTCCCGGCCGTTGTGGTCGGTGCCAAGGCTCATGGGATAGATGAATCGCGTGCCCGGCAGGTTGGGAAAGGCGGTGCAGTTCCAGAAGTAATAGGGGTGCATGCCGTCCGTCGGGTTGGCGATGCTGATTTTCTCGTCGAGATAGGCTTTGCCGGGGTGGAGCGTGAGCCGCACGGTCCAGCGCGTGCGGAAGAGTTTCTCCTGGTTGCCGATCACCAGATAGGCCGAGCCGTCGGCGTTCGTGCCGGCGACCGCGTCGACCGGCGACACGGCCGTGACGGTGTGCCCGTGGGGGCCGAAGTTCCATTCCACGCCGCCGCTGATCCACGCCCCGCGCATGGCGATCATGCCGGGCTTGATCACCCGGTTGAGATGGAACATCTCCTTGCCGGTCGTTTTGTCGAGCACCGAGTGCAGCCGTCCGCCGAGTTCCGGCAGGCAGGTGACCTTGAGATACTCGTTCTCCAGGAAGAGGGCCTTGTAGGTGCGGTCGACCTTGGTCCGCGAAAGGTGGTCCTGCATCGGGTACGGATAGATGATCGCGCCGCGGACGGTAGTCGAGAGCCGCGGGCCGCTTTCCAGTGCCCAGAACTTGGGATTCAGGTCGTCTTCCCAGGGGTACGTGGGGATGGAGATACTCCCTTTCCAGGCTTTGACCTCGGCCACACTGGACGCGGGATATGCCAGGATTTGCGCGACGGCGATTCCTGCCAGCAAGATGGCGATTCGACGGTGTGTCATGGTCACGATCTTTCTGCTTTCGGCGGGAGGGCCAATCGGCGGCGATGGAGGACCGCCGTGGTCGGATGGGTATTTCCGGTTCCCAATGTAGACCTCGGCGGGAGGAAGTTCAATGGCCGCGGTTTCCTCGGCGAGTGGCCGGCGGACGCAATAGGCAAGCGGAACCGCCTTGCCATTACCCACATCTTAGCGTTCGGTTGGACAGCGCAGTGGCAGGGGCGTTTACGCCCCTTGTTTCGCCGCAGGCGGTTGAGGCCCGTGCTTCAGCACGGGTTTGCCCGACCATGCCCCGTCCATTTTTCGTCGTCGCCAGCCGCCCCGGCCACCGCCGCCAGAGTCGGCGGTGGCCGGGGCGGCTGGCGACGACGCACGGTTGCCCCCCGCAGCCCGCCGTAAACGGCGGGCCTCAACCGCCTGCGGCGGAAAAACGGCCATGAATGGCCGTACCACGCAAGCGACACGGTAGACAAGTTGTGGGCAATGACAAGCAGGATCCGACGGGCACACGGAAGTGGACCGTGAAATTCGGCGACCAGGAGCGAGAGATGACGCTCAAGCTGAAACTGGAGGGAGACAAACTGACGGGAGCCATGGTCTGCCGAGAAGGCCAGGAAACCCCGATCCAGGACGGCGCCTTGAAAGACAACGTGGTATCGTTCAAGATCGTCCGCGAAAGGGAGGAGCGGAAGATGACGTCGAAGTATACGGGCAAGCTGAGCAGCGACACGATCAAGGGAAAGACCGAATTCGAGCGCGACGGCCAGACCCAGAGCCGCGACTGGGAGGCCAAACGGGCCAAGGAGAAATGACCCCGCCGGAAAGACGATTGTTCCGGCAGCAAACCATTCGACAATCGCGTCCGTGCCAGTCACAGCCGGCGAAGCCCCCCTCATCATCCTCGCCCATCGAGAGCAGATCCTGCCTGTAAGGCTCGAGCAGCGGACGGCCAAAGTTCCGTTCGATCTCGTCGACCTCGGCAAGCGTGCAATCGATTGGTACGCCAAGCTGCCGGCGAAAGGTGAAAAGTAGCCCAGGCCCTCCAACTCCCGGTGAATGGATCCAGGTCTATTTCGCTGTGTCCAACAGGAAGCTGGCCGGCGCAAAAGGGCCGAGTGGAACATCGACATGCCCGTCCTCGATCGCGATCGGATTCCCTTGACGCCGGCCGCGCAGGTCGCAAGGTTGGGCCGCGGCCGAGCGGATGCCTTCGGGCAATTGTACCCGGCAGACGCCGCTCCGGCCCGACTGCTCCCAGAGCCGCAGCAGCAGACCGTCGCCGTCGGGATTCGGTCCGAAGGCCGTGACAAGAACCCCCTGACGCGACAGCGCCAGACCGGGCTGGGCGACCGGCAGTCGGCCGGCCGGCCCGTCGTGCACGACTGCTCGGGCGGGACTGCGAGCTTCCCAGGAAGGTGCGAGGAGATCGGCCTTCAAATCACCGGCGGATGAGACCCAGAGCCGGACGCGGGTTGACCACGAGCCGCTGATCCATTGCTGGAAGTTTGTTCCCCAGACATTGTTGAACAGGTTGAGGAAGACGACGGCCTCCCGCGGAGTCCACCGGCTCGAATAGCGGTATGCCCCCGGCGCGCCCAGGCTTACCAGCGGTGCGTCGGGCGAGCAGAGGGCGATGCCCTGCCCATCCGGGCCTGCCACGGTCATTCCGGAGTTGAGGCAGAACATATCGTGGTTTGAACCGGGAACGATATCGCGAGCAGGATCGATCGGAGCGCCAAGCCGGCCCAAGCAGAAGCTCGGGTCGTCGACCGCCAGCGGCAGGCAGAGCCAACCCGTTTCCGGCCACGTTTCGGGCGGCTTCTCGGTAATCCGCCACTGGAGATCCACGAACGGCCTGCCGGCATACAGAGTGACGTCGAGGCCGACCCGGTGCAGCGTTTCCTGTTTCAGCACCGAGGTCATTCTCGCCGTAACCGACACTTCACTGCGGACCATCTCGACCGTGAATTCCGTCGGCGAAACGGCCGAGTAAGGCTTCTCTTTCGCGGGCGGCATGTCAAACCGGCAAAAGTGAGCCGCCCATCCCGGAAGCGCCTTGCAGTAGGTCTCCATGTATTGGCGGCTCGTGTCGGCGTCGAACCGTTCGTAGAGGTACTGCCCGAGGCCGTATTTCGAGTCGGTGTCGATCAACTCGCGACCGCTTTTCTTGTCCACCAGCGAAGCAACCACGCCTCGTGCGGAATCGATCTTCATGCGGAACCGATCGTTTTCCATCAGCAATTGGCGGGCATCCGCGGCCAGGGTGCCGCCGGTTGCCGCATGCTCTGCGGGCGCGGGTGCACTGGCCGGAACATACGTACGATATCCCAACGGCGGCAATTGCCGCGCGATCAAGCGAAGCATTCCGCCGGTCCGTTCGACGGCAATCGGCTCGCCGGTTGCCGCGTCTTTCAGGCCGGCGGGAATCGTCGCGACCTGGTCGATCGCGACGACGTCGTCACGGCTCCACGGCAGCGGATTGAAAACGACCACGCGCGGCCCTTCCACCGCGATCGATCCGGCCAATGCCTCCAGGTTGGCTTTCAGTGCCGGAGCGACGAGGTCCCGGGCGTTGTGGACATACGCGCCGTGTTCGCGCCATGATTCCTCCATGTGGGCGTACTTGCCGGCGCGGAGTTCCTCGCGCCAAGGGTCGCCGTAGAGCCGCTTGTCCAACGGCACGCTGGCGCCCCAGGTGTGCTCGCCGTAGAGGAGGCTGCCTTCATAGGCGTCGCGGACCGTCTTGGAGGCCGAGGGAACGTCGCAGCCCCAGCATTTCAGGAGGGTGTTGAGCGATTCCAGGGCCCCGATTTCCGGGCGAAGGTTTCTGGCGATCTTCGTTTCCTGCGGCATCGACATGATGCCGTGGATCCACGTGTCGGGAGTGTCGGCGCGGACGACCGGCAAATCGGGCTTCTCGGCGAGCAGGGCGTCGGCAAAATCGGAAAGCCGGCCCATCCGGATCTTCACGCCCGGAAGCTCCTTTGCCGCCTTCTTCAGCAAGGCCTGGACCTCGTCGGGAGCGGGCGGGCCGTGGTTGTCGCCCGTGTGGATCAGGGCCAGCCAGGTTTTGTGGGGCCAGCCTTGCGGCGGCTGGAGCTGGCTGCCGTAACCGCCCGCCTCGTACATGGTCAAGAGGCGCGAGCCGTCAGGCCCTTCCCACCAGAACAACAGGGGCACTTCCGGCGATG
The DNA here is from genome assembly GCA_013360685.1 of Pirellulales bacterium. Lineage (GTDB taxonomy): Bacteria > Planctomycetota > Planctomycetia > Pirellulales > Thermoguttaceae > JABWBD01. The sequence goes on along the minus strand of JABWBD010000168.1, from coordinate 4,030 downwards.
CACTGATGGAATTGCAGCCGATGTGGAAGAAATCGACGCCGGCATGCTTGAGGACCGTCGGCAGCGCCCAGACGTGGGAGGGCACGTCCGTCATTTTCGCGTCGCGGGCCGGCGGAGCGCCGAACTGCCGCGACAACTCGCTGGAGAATCCCAGCCCCCGCACGAGGTCTTCCAGGTCGAGCGACTCCGTGTGAAGGCTGCCGGGCAGCGCGTGCCAGACGAGGCGCCCGTCGCGGATCGCTTCTTCGACCAGCCGGCGGCGATCCGCGGTCTGGCCGGGCCAGAGGATTTGCGTCATCGGCCAGCCGGAGAGGGTCCAGACGAAGCGGTGCTCCGGCGGAAGCGGCTTCGTGTGGTCGCAGACCTCCAGGGCCTTGTCGATCATCGACGTGCGGTAGCGGTTGACGACGTTGCGGGCGAGGTCGGTGTAGCCGATGTCGAAATGTGTTTTGAAGACAACGACGACCTGCTCGACCTTCGGAGAGGGTTTCGCTCGATCTTCCGCCGCCGTGACGCCGGAAGCCAAATAGGGAAAAAGACAGACAATCACCGCGACAGAAAACGCTGGATGCATGGCTCGATCTCCTCCTTTTCATCCGCCGGCTGAAGGATTTGCCGGCAGACGAATCCTCGGCAACCGAATTCGTCTGCCAAGATCTCTTCCCGGACGACCGGGGGCGCTCTATTATGACTCCATGTGCCGGCGCCGGGAAGCAGGCGGAGGAGGGAAGACCTCCAGGACGTCAACCTTGCGCACGGCCGGAGGCGGCGAAGGAATCCACGCGGCATAACTTCGCTTCGCGCCAGGTACATGCCAATCCAAATCCAAAACCCGGGAACCACCATGCAACGCACCAAGATCTCCATCATCGTTCTGTCCGCACTTGCAGTCGCCTGGACCGCCCGTGCGGCCGAACCCACCTCGGCCCCGAAACCTGCCCAAAAAGCGCCGGCCGCCGCTGACCATTCCAAACTGATGGTTTACTGGAAAGAGTCCGGCAAGGAGCATCCCGTCGCCTCTCCCGCCGATTGGGAGATTCGCCGCCGGCAAGTCCTCAAGGGAATCGAAGAAGCGATGGGACCGCTGCCCGACCGCTCCAAACTGCCGCCACTGGACATGCGGAGCCTCGACGAGAAACAAGGCGAGGGCTTCCGGCGTCTGAAGATCGATTTCGTTTCGGAAGGCACGGATCGCGTGCCGGCATATCTGTTTCTGCCGGTGGACCTGAAACCGTCCGAGCGGCGGCCCGGCATCATGGCCCTTCATCAGACGGTGACTCAAGGCAAAGAGGAGCCCGCGGGGATCAAGGGAAGCGACAATCTCGACTATGGCTCCGAACTGGCCGGACGCGGCTACGTGGTCCTGGTGCCCGACTACCCTTCGTTCGGCGAATACCAGTACGACTTCAACGCCGACTCCTATGTCTCCGGCTCGATGAAAGGGATCTTCAACCACATGCGTGCCGTGGACTTGTTGCAGTCGCGGACCGAAGTCGATCCCGAGCGGATCGGCGTGATCGGCCACTCCCTCGGCGGTCACAATGCGATGTTCGTCGGCGCCTTCGATCCCCGGATCAAGGTGATCGTTTCGAGTTGCGGCTGGACCCCCTTCCACGACTACTACGGCGGCAAGATCGCCGGCTGGACCAGCGATCGCTACATGCCCAGTCTCCGCGACGTGTACCAGCTCAACCCCGACCGCGTTCCCTTCGACTTCTACGAGATCGTCGCGGCCTTCGCTCCACGCGCGTTCTTTTCCAATTCACCGCTGGGCGACACCAACTTCGACTACCACGGCATCCAGAAAGCCGAACCCAAGGCCCGCGAAATCTACAAGCTGCTCGGGGCCGAGGACAAGCTCAAAGTAGTCTACCCCGATGCCCCGCACGACTTCCCCCCGGCAGTCCGCAAAGAAGCCTACGAGTTCATCGACAAAACCTTGGCGTACAAGCCTCGATCAGAATCCGTTCGTTGACCAGCGGCGATTCGTTGCAGAAAAGGAACCATCGACGCCACCAGGTGGATGGCGTTTTCAGGAGCGCAGAAGGCCCACGGATGGCAGCGCCGGACCACGGATGAAATACAAGTAATCCGTGGAGCGGCGCTGCCATCCGTGGGCCCTTGCGAAGTGTTCGCTCTTGGTTCAGCCGCGTTAGGAGAACCTCTCATGATATCCCGGATGCGACCCTCTAGTCCGTTCCCCCCTTGCTGCTCTGCTCTGATCCTTTGCCTGGCCCTCGCCACCTTGGCAGCCGCTCAGGATCAGCCGCCCGGCCAACGGCAGTACGCCAACAAGCTGGTCCGCATCGCCGCCCCCAAACCGATCCTGGCCGATCATCCCGAGTGGGTCCAACCCGTCCAGGACCTGGTCCACTACGAGGCGCCCCCTCTGGTGATCGACGACGATGCCGACCTCGATGTCCGGGCGTGGCGCTGGTCGTACAACGCTCGCGGAATCATCGAGATTCCCAACCGGCTTCGCGCGAAGGACACGGCGATTGTTGTGGTCCACCCCTGGGGGATCGATGATGGCCAGGGCTGGCGGACGCCCCAACCCGCCGGCGTGGCGGACTTCTGCACGCCGGAAAAGAACGCTCTCTCGCACGAGCACGTGCTCCGCGTCGTGAACCCCTTCCTCGAATCGTTGCGGCCGCGCGTGGCAATGGTCTTGCACAGCGAGCCCGGCAGCGAAGATCCGATCCGCAAGAAGCTCTACCGCAGCATCCGCGGCCGGCCGACCCCCGAAGACCGGGCCCAAGGCCGGGAAGAGCTCGCGGCCAAACTCCATGGGTTCGCCTACACCGGCGGCGCGTTGCCCGAGACCATCACGGTCTCGAAGGAGTTCCCGGTGATCGACTATTTCCGAAGTTTTCCCGGCCTGGACGCGGGGCCGCACTACAACAACTCGGGCTTTTGGGATCTGCCGATTCCCGTGCTCAAGTCGCTTAGCTTCACGCCCGACGACGTGGTGGTCTACGACGCCGAGGGATATGACGCGATGCGCGACTTCCTCAAGCAGAGCGGCATCCGGCACATCCTGCTCGCCGGCTACTGCACCGACATGTGCTTCAAGGCCACCACGGCCGGATACGCAAACCTGCGGAAGGACTTCAACGTCTTCCTGGTAGGCGACGCAACCCTGGCCACCTTCCCCGCGAACTCGATGCCCGCTTACGCCACCAATGCCGCCATCTCCTTTGCCGCCCTGGAGAACCTCGTGACTCAGATTTCCTGGGTCAAGCCGAGAGGCAAGTAGTCTGATCCGCAGGCATGTCACGGTGGCCCAAGTGCGGATTGCCGTGTTCTCGCCTTGCCCCTGAACCTATGATTATCCAGCGTTGTCTACCACGTGTAGGTGGAACAACTCCTTCAGGCGACCGACGGGTTCTCGTGGCAGAAGACCCAGCCGGTAGGCGAGGGCGAGGAGTACCGGGCACAGCAGGGTGAGGAAATCCACGCCTCCGCCCTGACGTTGCAGGATGCACCGGTCCACATGAGCGTGGTGGTGGCGGGATAAGCGAGCCTGTGGTTTTGAGCCCAGCCGGGCGGAGCGTTCGGCTGAGCTCGGCTGTAACCGGCCGCGGGCGAGGTTCCGTGTTACGTGGTTCGCTGTGGTCCGGCAGGGCTGCGTCAGCGCCGATGGCCGAGATGGTCGTCCGGCATGACCAGGCGGCGGCGAAGGGAAGCGACGTCCTGCTGGATTCGCTTTAACTCGCCCTCAAAACGCTCCACACGCCGGCACTCGGATTCCAGCCGATTGAAAATGCCCTCGGCCGACTTGGGATCGTTCCAGCCCTCGGCAAGCTGGTCCACCTGCGCTTGCAGCCCGCGGCGCAACCGGCGGCTGAAAGCCCACAACAGCAGCACGCACCAGAGCAGCAGCCAGAACAATGCCTGCGCGTAGAACTCGATTCCGTAGAGTTGCTCCGGCACGGGCGCGATCCACGAATCGAAAAAGAAGTTCTTCGCCAGCCGAAACAGGAGCACGCCCAGCATGGCCAACAGCAGCAGCTCGTAGCGCCAACGCGTG
>JABWBD010000167.1 GCA_013360685.1 Pirellulales bacterium | reverse complement strand
GGATCCAAGCCCGTCGCCTATTTTTCCCTGGAATTCGGCGTTCACGAGTCGATCCCGATCTACTCGGGCGGTCTTGGCGTGCTCTCGGGAGACCACATCAAGAGCGCGAGCGGGTTGGGGGTGCCTCTGGTCGCGATCGGGCTGTTTTACGACCAGGGCTATTTCAAGCAGCACTTGAACATGAGCGGCTGGCAGCAGGAGGAATACCTCGACACCAAGGTTGAGAACCTGCCCATGGAGCCGGCCTGCGGGCCCGACGGCGAGCCGATCACGGTGCAGATTCAGACCCGCACGGGGCGCCTGTTTGCCAAGGTCTGGCTGATGCGCGTCGGCCGGGTGCGGCTGTTTCTGTTGGATTGCGACGTCGAAGGCAACAGCCCCGAGGACCGCGAGCTGACCAGCCGGCTGTACGGCGGCGACACCCGTACCCGCATCCGTCAGGAGTTGGTTGCGGGGGTGGGCGGCGTGCGGGCGCTGCAAGCACTGGGCATTTCGCCCGGTGTCTACCACCTGAACGAAGGGCACAGCGCATTTGCCACGCTGGAGGCCATCCGCGAGCGGATGAAAGAAGACGGGCGGAGTTTCGACGAAGCGCTCCGCGAGGTCGCCCAGCGGACCGTTTTCACGACGCACACACCGGTTCCCGCCGGCCACGACCGTTTCAACAGCGCTCTGATTGAGGAGCATCTTGGTCCGCTGCGGGATGAACTGGGTGTTTCGCCCGAGCAGTTGATGAGCCTGGGGCGTGTCGAGCCCAAGAACGAGGGCGAGACGTTCTGCATGACCGTGCTGGGGCTGAAACTGTCGCGGCGGGCCAATGCGGTCAGCGCCATCCACGGCCACGTCTCGCGCCGGATGTGGTCCCATCTCTGGCCGTGGCGGGTCGAGGAGGAGATTCCCATCGGGCACATCACCAACGGCGTGCACATCCCCAGTTGGCTGGCGGGGCAGATGCAGCAGCTCTACGACCGCCAGTTCCCGCCCGACTGGCCCAACCGCCTGGGCGAGCCGGAGGTCTGGCAGGGCATCCACAACGTCGATCCGGGCGAGCTGTGGGAGACGCACCACGCGCTGAAAAACCTTCTGCTGGCGTTCGTGCGGCGGCGCGTGAGCCGGCAGTGCCGCCGCCGCGGCGAGAGCGACGAGGCGGTCGAAGCCGCGCGCGGAATGCTCGATCCGAACGTGCTGACTATCGGCTTCGCCCGGCGGTTTGCGACGTACAAGCGGGCCGACCTGATCCTGCGGGACCTCGACCGCCTGGCGGCGATGGTCAACGATCCCGACCGGCCGATCCAGATCATCTACGCCGGCAAGGCGCACCCGGCCGACCAGGGCGGCAAGGAGTTGATCCAGAAAATCGCCAACTTGCGGTTCGATCCACGCTTTGCCAATAAGATCGCCTTCGTCGAGGACTACGACATCAACGTCTGCCGCCACCTGGTCCAGGGCGTGGACGTGTGGATGAACAATCCCCGCCGCCCGCTGGAGGCGTCCGGGACGAGCGGACAGAAGGCGGTGCTCAACGGCGCGCTGAACCTTTCCATCCTTGACGGCTGGTGGGCGGAAGCCTACGACGGCAGCAACGGCTTTGCGATCGGACGGGGAAGGAGCCACGTGGAGGACCGGGTGACCGATGCGCGCGACGCGGAGTATCTCTACGAGACATTGGAAGACGAGGTCATTCCGCTCTACTACGACCGCGATATCGACGGCCTGCCGCGGCAATGGATCAAGCGGATGATGAACTCCATCAGCTCGCTGGCCTGGAGATTCAGTTCCCACCGCATGGTCGCCGACTACGTGTTGCACGCCTACCTGCCCGCGGCCGGCGGCTTGAGCGTCGACATGAACATCTACTGATGCCCGACGTCTTTGAATTTCCGCACACGGTTGCCGACGGCGAGATCGACTCGCTGGGCCACGCGAACAACGTGGTCTATGTCGACTGGATGCAGCGCGCGGCGGTCGCCCACTCCGCGGCCCAAGGTTGGCCCGGCGAGCGCTACGCGCGCCTGGGCCAGGGTTGGGTCGTGCGGTCGCACCGCGTCGAGTACCTTCAACCGGCGCTGGCGGGCGATCCGGTCCTGGTCCGGACCTGGGTGGCGACGATGAAGAAAGTCACGTCGCTGCGACGGTATCGGATCCTGCGCGCGACGGACGGCGATCTCCTGGCGACCGCCGAGACGCTCTGGGCGTTCATCAACTATGCCACGCGCCAGCCGCAACGGATCCCGGCGGAAGTCGCCGGCGCGTTTCCGATCGTCGATGGAGAATGGTAAGCAAGTGAAGAAACCGACCGTGAGGAGGCAACTCGGATGAAAGTCCTTGTGATCATCGGCCACCAGGCCAAGGGGAGTTTCTGCCACGCGATCGCGGACGCGGCCGTCGAGCAATTGCAGGCTTCGGGCTGCGAGGTGGCGTACCACGACCTGTACGACGAACGGTTCGATCCGATTCTGCCCCACCAGGAGATCCCGAAGCAGGCCGAGTTGCCTCCGGCCATCCGGCGGCACTGCGACGAGGTCGCGGCGGCCGACGGCTACGTGGTCGTGCATCCCAACTGGTGGGGGCAGCCGCCTGCCATGCTCAAGGGCTGGATCGATCGCGTTTTCCGCCAAGGGGTGGCGTACGAATTCGGCCCGGGCGGCAAGATCCACGGCTTCCTGAAGGGGAAGACCGCGCAGGTTTTCACCACCTCGAATACTCCGCGCGACGTGGAACTCGAGTGGTTCGGCGATCCGCTGGAGAACTTCTGGAAGACGTGCGTCTTCGATTTCTGCGGGCTGAAGGATTTCGAGCGTCGGAACTTCGAATCGATCGTCGTCAGCACGCTCCAACAGCGTCAGGACTGGCTTGCCGAAGTGCGGGAGATCGTCCGCCGAAGGTTTACGCGTTGAAAGGGTGCGGTTCAAGAAACAGGGACAGGCGCCTGGCCCCTACGCGTTATTTCAACCACGCGCCAAGATAGCAGAATCGTCATCCTGATCGCAGCGAAGGATCTCTATTGGAACCGAAATTCTTCGCTACACTTCTGGCCACGAACTCTCACGAGTTCGGCTACAGCCGTCCGCCGAAGATCGACGGAACCGTAGTTCGTCAACGTTGGATTCCGACAACGTACTCCACGCCGCGGAACATCTTGTAGTCGGCAGTCCAGCGGCGCATCGGGACCACGATGTCGCCGGTCTGTCGGTCTTCATACGCCAGCCAGTGGGAGAGGTTGAGGCCTTGCGTGTCGTCGGCCTGGAGCGTATCGAGGGTCAAGAGCGTGGACTTGACCAATCCCAGGTCCTGCGGATCGACCTCGCCGATCACCAGGGGATAGCGCGGGTTGTTCGCGCAGCAATTCTGCCGGCTCAGATTACCCAGCCAGAAAATCCGCCCGCTGGAATGCCGGAGCAGTTGCGACATCGCGCTGGGCGAGTGGAACTCGCCGCCGTCGCTGTATTTCCAGGGCTCGGCGGGCGACCAGGTCCTGCCGCCGTCCTGCGAGATGCTTCGCCACTTGTACGCGGGCCAGCGGCAGTCGGGATCGCGCTTGCCGCCGTTGCTCCCGCGCATCACGCACAGAATCCGGCCGTCGGGCAGTTCCGCGAGCGTGGGTTCGAACAATCCGCGGCTCGTGCGGTCGGGGTCCCCGAGGATCTTGTCCGACACTTCCCAGCGGAGCTTGTGCTCGTCGGTCCAGACGCCGATCAGGATCCGCGTGTATTGGTAGGTGAATCCTCCACCGGGGAGCGACAATGCGCCGTCCGGCCCGAGCAAGGGGACCTGGACGGGAACCAGGATCTTTCCTTCGCGCGTTCGGATGGGGACACAACCCGCGTCGCCCAGGTAGTAGCCGTTCTTTCCGAGCCATACGCCGTCGATGGGGCGCCGGTCGTCGTAGTCGCCGGTCTGCCGGATCCGTTCGTCGAAAAGAAACGTCCGGCCGCCGTCGGCCGAGACGCGGTAGCGGAGGTAATACTCGTTTTCCCCGACGGGCGGTTCCTCGATGTTGGGATCCAGGTCGGGGACGTCGAGGGAGAGAACCAGCGTGATCATGCGGTCGGTCACCGGGTCGACGAAGCCCGAATACGTCGAGCGGCGAAATCCTTTGCGCAGGCCGCTGTCGAAATCGGGGCTGGGGCGGGCCGGAGTCCACGTGCGGCCGTTGTCCGGCGAACGTGCGTAGGAGGTCATCATCTCGGCGCCGCCGCGGCGGACGTAGAAGGCGTGTTCGCGCGGAGAGGTTTCGCCCGCATTGAAGAGCGTGCGAGACTTGAGCACGAGCGGCGACGGGGGGGCGGCCGCCGGGCCTCCACTCCACGGCGTGAGCGTCGCGCCCATCAAGGCCCACGAAAAGAGAACTCTCGCAAGCAACGTCCGTCGTGTCGGCATGGTGCACCTCGCGGAAAAGGTTTGTCTTTGCTCTACTCGGCTCACGCCTCACGCCCCCAAGAGACCCCAAGCACCAAGCACGCCCCATCTGCCTCCGAGATGGTTTTGCACGATTCCGGGAGGAAAGCGACCCCGCGTGTGCCACTGCTTGGAGTTGAATGGTTTTACCATTCGAAGCAGATCCTCCACAACTCCAAGCAGTGCAGCCCTCGGAGCGAGGCGGCGACTCCCACTGCTTGTGATTGTGGCGGGTCTTGCGAAATGGAAGACCCGTCCAATCACAAGCAGTGCCACACCCCTCTCCCGAAACGAGAGAGGGGAGTTGAATCAGGGCGCCTCAAGCTCTCCACGCCCCCACGCCTCACGCCTCACGCCCCACGCCTCACGCCCCACGCCCCACGCCCCACGCCTCACGCCTCACGCCCCACGCCCCACGCCCCACGCCTCACGCCCCCACGCCGTTCAGTCCCAGTAGCTGAAGACCTCGTCGACGTTGTTGATCTCCGTCTTGCCGCCGCCGGTGGTCTGGCGTTCGATCTTCTCCATTTGGTTCAGCCAGAGGACTTGGGCCAGGTCGTTGACGTTCACGCCCGCGGGCGGCTGGTAATTCGGCTCGACCGTGGCGTCGGTCACGACCGCCTTGTCCTGCCCGGCGGCGCCGAAGGCGTGGATCTCGTCGAAATACTTCGCGTAGTTGGCGAACGTGCCCTTGGCGTTGGTCCCCGAGAGACTCACTTGCGTCGCCGTGCCGCTGACCGAGTCAATCCCGGTCGTGCCGGTGAGATTGGCAAGGTCGTGGCCGAGCTTGGTCTCCGCGTGGACTTCGTCGAAGAACCGGGCCCAGAGCCGGTAACCCGGCCCTGCCAGTTCGGCGACGGTACTGCTGGCCGTGAACGCGTCGTCCTCGACCCGGTTGTCCGCCGCCCCGTTGAAATCGGAGAAGAACGCCTTGTCCAGGCCCTCGCCGGTGCTGTAGGCCATCACCGACGGGAAGCCGGCGGCCTTATTCGAGTAGGCCGGGCCGGCGCCGGACATCTGGACCCAGGCCGGGTTGCCGACCAGGGTGTCGTTGCCGGTCGAATCCTCCAAAGTCAGCTTGTCGTCGGCCGCGTTGACGTTCACGCGCGTGGCCTCGACGTTGCCGAATCCGTAGGCGGTGACCTTGTAGGCCGGCGTGACCAGCACGGTTTCCAACGGCTTCAGCTTGAGCGTGTCCGCGCCGGGCGTGTCGTTGACGATGAACGTGTCCGGCTTGTCGCTGCTGCCGCGGCTGTAGGCGGTGATCGTGTCAAAACCTTCGGCGTGGCGCCAGGCGCCGAGCGTGAGCATGCGGGTGGTGACCGTCGTGCTCTTCAGCCAGTCGCCCTGCGACGAACCGCGGAAGATGGCCTCGTCGGTGCCGCCGGCGCCGAGTTCGGCCTTGCCGATCATCGTGGTGAAGCCCTGCAGGTGATGGAAGTATCCATCGCCGGTGGCGCGGGCCCAGATCGGGAAGAACTCGAACAGGTCATTGCCGGGCGAATCCCAGATCGTGGCGGTATCCGCGCCGCCGCCGCCCCGGCCGTAGATGCGGTCGGCCTTGGCGGTGATCGACACCCCGCCGCCGGTCATCTCGGCACTGCCGGGCCGGGCCGTGTAGGTATTCGCCGCGCTGGAGCCCCAGACATCGACGGTGTCCTGGCCGCCGACGCCGTCGTACTCGATCGCCTCGATGTTCGCGGCGGCCATCGAGTAGCCGGGGCCTTTGAATTCGGCCCGGTCCGGGTAGAGCGTCGCGTTGTCGGCGCCGCTTGAGCCGGTGAACTTGACCGTGTCGTTGCCGCCCAGGCCGTCGAAGCTCACGGTGACGTTCGCTCCGGCGACGAACCGCTCAAGGCCGTTGAGCACGACGCTCCACCGGCCCGCCGTGGCGGTCGGCGAGATCACGATCACGTCGTTGCCCGCCGTGCCGGCCAGCGACAAGCTGTTCCCCGCCCCGGCGCCGTCTTCGAAGTCGAACGGATTGATCGCGCCGAGGAACTCCTCATGGTACGTCGCCGGATTCAGCGCGATGACGCGCTGGTAGACGTCGGTTTGCAGCGATCCGCCCGGCACGGGCAAGGGGGGATCCGGATCGAGGAACGGCGGATCCTGCAACTGGTAGAGGGCGAAGTCCAGGCCGGTCCAGGCGACTACCAGGTCGCCGTCGGAGTCCATCGCCACCGCCGATTGCACCTGGTCGCCCTGGGTCAGCGCGTTGATGCGGAACTCATGCGACGGCTCCGTGGTGCCGTTGCCGTCGAGGTCCAAAGGCATGGGCGTGCCGTCGGCGTTGTACAGGCGGGCGTAGATCCCGTAATCGGACAAAGCGTAGGCGTCCCGGCCGAAGCGGTCGGCGTTGTCCTGGCCGAAGGTGCTCCAGGTGACGACGAACCGGCCGGCGTCGTCCATCGAGACGTCCGATTGGTGCTGCCAGGCCAGCGGCGTCTCGTTGACACGGAACTCGCCGCCCTGGGGGGCGCCTCCACTGTTGTAGCGCCGCGCGAAGACGCCGTAGCCGCTGCCGTCCTGAAGGAAGCTCGACCAAGTGACGACGAAGTCGCCGTCGGCGTCCATGGCCACCTGCGGGTCGTCTTGCTTGTCGTTCGTGGTGGTATTCACCTGGAACTCGCCCCCGGCCTTCGCGCCGGTTTCCGTGTAGCGCTGGCCGTAGACACCCATCAGGCTTCCGTCGGCGCTGTTCCAGACGACGACGAACCGGCCGGCGTCGTCCATGGCTACGTCGGGCAACATCTGCGCATTCGCCCCGGCCGTGTGCACCCGGAACTCGTCGCCCAGGGCCTGGCCGCGGGCATTGAACCGCCGGCCGTAGATGCCCGACGTGTCGTCCGCGCCGGCGCCCGCCCAGACCACCACGAAATCACCGCCCGCCTCCATGGCGACCTGCGGGGTCCCCTGGGTATTCGCCAGCCACTGGTTGACGCGGAATTCCTCCGCGATCGCCAGTCCGTTGGCGTCGAACACCTTGGCGTAGACGCCCGAGGAGTCGACCGGTCCATTGCCGGCCCAGGTGACGACGAAGTTGCCGAAGCTGTCCATCGCCACGTCCGGATCGATCTGACTGCCGGTGGCGAATGTGTGAACGGCAAATTCGTTCCCCTGGGGCTGGCCATAGCGGTTATACCGCTGGCCCAAGATCGTTCCGTCGGTGGAGTAGATGAAATTACCGTCGGCGTCGAGTATTGGATCACCCGCAACATCGCGGAGGATATCCGGGTAGGTCACCCAGACGACCACGTAGTCGCCCCTGGCGTTCGTGGCCACGGCGGGGCTGTCCTGGTTGCCGAGGCGGTTGATGTTGACCGGTGTGTCGACGGCTTCGAGGCTGGGGCTGCCGGGTCCGCCGGGGACGTTCGGGCTGCCGGGTCCGCCGGAAGCGCCGAACATCGTGAACGTCCGCCGGAAGAGGCCCTGCGGCCGACCGTCCCAATCGCCGTCCAAGGCGTTGCCCGCCAGGTCCGCGATGTCGTCGCGGGCGCTCAAGACGTACTGGCCGGGCCCCAACGGCTGGTTGCCCGCGGCGATTGCATCGCCGTCCAGAGTGATCCGCAACTCGTACTTCCTCGTGACGGGGTTGAACGTGAAGTCGCCCGGTTCGATTTGAACGCCACCCGCCACGTCCACGCCGTCCTTGGTCAGCCGCCAATTCGCCTCGTCGAGAACGCTGCGGCGGCTGCCCGCGGCCCAGAGGTCTTCCCCGAAGGTGATCACCATCTGGGAAATCGGCGTGTCGACGAATGCGGTGTCGAACAACTGGCGGCGTTTGGCGGGATTGGCAGCATCGGCGGCGGTGTCGCCCACCACTCGGAACACGTCGGCGACCATCGGGCCGGCGTCGTCGTCGGCCTTCTGGAACCGCTGCGAGAAGATGCCTTGGGCATCGAGATTGTTGGGCTGGGCGCCGTTTCCGCTCCAGACGATCACGAAGTCGCCCCTGTCATCCATGGCGACGCCCGGATAGCGCTGATTGCCCTCCTTGGTCGTGTTGATCGCCAGTTCGCCGCCGATTTCGCCGTTGGGGCCGAGGAACTGGTTGACGCCGAGGAGGTTGTTGCGGGCGTAGCGCTGGGCATGGATGCCGTAGGTTGTGTCATCGGCGTTGCCGCCCGCCTGGTCCGGATTGAGCCCTGGGAAACTCTCCCACGTGATCACGAAGTCGCCGTCGGCGTCGATGGCCACGCGCGAGTGCTGCTGGTCGCCGTCGGTGGCGGAGTTCACCTGGAACGGATCGCTCATGGCTGCCGGCGACCAGAAGTTGACATTTGTCGTGGGCGTGTACCGGCGCGCATAGACTCCATTCTCGCCATCGTAATCCGCACCATAACTGCCGCCGGTGTTGTCCCGGCCGCGGCTCGTCCAGGTGATCACGAAGTCACCACTGGCATCCATCGCCACGCTCGACCACATCTGGTCGCCCGTGATATTGTCAACGGGGATGGGATTCGTGGGATCCGTGTAATCGGTGCCGTCTTCGTTGACGAGGAATTCCGCGCGGTTGACGGTGATCTGGTCGATCCAGTCCGCGTAGGAAGACACGCGCGTATCGAGGCCGAAATCACCGAAACTCGATTGATAACCCGGGATCACGTCGTGGGAACCTGGGACGGAAGCGCGGCCCGTCGTCACGCCGCCGATCAACCCATTAATGAAGGTCGGACCGCCGGAATCGCCTGGGGCCGTCATCACTTCGAATCGTCCGAGCCCAAGGTCGTTGAGCCCCCGGACTTGGCCGAACGCGTCGTTCTGGGGCAGGCCGTTGTCGAAATCGTAGGCCAGGAGGTTGTCGGACATACCCAGCGACGAGCCGAGGGCGTCGTAGCGGTTCTGGCCAGTTCGCATGAGACCGTCAGAGAATTGTTGGCCTACGTCGCCGGTTCCAGACATCCCGTAGCCAAACTTGTCGCCCACCTTTGTCAGTTCATCGTCGGCGCGGTAGATGTCGAAGCGGTGGACTTCGGGGGGTGCTTGGGCAACCAGTTCGATGACCGCGATATCGTTGCCATCGAAGAACGGATCGCCGTTGTAGTCCGGGTGAACGTACACGCGACTCGCCTGGATCGACGTAATCCCGTTGGGAGTTTCAAACGTTACGAAAATACCGGCGGCAGGCGAACCGTCGACCACGTGTGCCGCCGTGAGCACATGGTTGCCCGACATCAGCAACGTGCCGCTTCCGGAGCCCAAAGGCGTGTCGACCACCCCAACGCCGTCGTACATCGTTCCGGGTAGCACGACGTGATAGTCGGGATTGTCGACAGAGATGTAGGTCGTTTCGAACCGAGTGCCATCGATCCAATTGGGCGAGATCGGCTGCGCGGTTGCGGCGGTGTAACTGATTCGCGAACCTCCGATGACTTCGTTGCGAGGGAGCGTCTTCGCATAGATATCGGGATCACTCGTGCCCTGCGGCGGGACGTCCGGTACTCCGTCGCCGTTGCGGTCCAAGCCTCTGTCGTCAGGCACACCATCGCCGTCCAGATCGGCCCATTTCCAGGTCCATGAGGTCCAAGTGACCACCAGATTTCCGGCTGCATCCGAGGCGACCGACGGCCACATCTGGTGAAGTTCCGTCGTGTCGTTCACGCGGAACTCTCCCGAGTCGCCCTCGGACACCGTGGTCGGATCCTTGAGTCCCTTGATTGTGACCGGCACTACGCTGATCGGCCCCACGTCCTTGTTGCCGTCGCTGCCGCCGAACTCGATCCTCAGTTGGTCGAGGTTCAGCGCGGTCACCACCACCCTGGCGCCGATGTCGCGCAGCGCCTTCTGCACTTTCTCCGCGAAGCTGCTGCCGCCCGAGAACTCCGTGGCGTTGCCGTTGTACTGGATGGCAACCGTTTCGGCGCCGTTGTAGCGCAGCCGGAAACTGCCGGCGGCAACACCAGTGAAATCGAGCATCTGGATCTCGTTGAATCCGCCGATCGGGTTACCCGCCGGGCTGTAACGCTGGGCGTAGATGCCGTAGCCTTCGCCGTCCTGGTCGAGGCTCTGCCAGACGATGATCGAGTCGCCGTCGACGTCCATGGCAACCGAGGAGTATCGCTGTGCCTTGAGCGTCTCGGAATTCACCAGGAACGCTCCGCTGGTCCCGTTGACCGGGTTTTCCAGCGCATTGCCCGCCGCGTCGTACCGCCGCGCCCAGACGTTCCAGTCGTCTACCGGGAGCCCCGCGCCGCCCTTTTGCGACCATGTGACGATGAAGTCGCCGTCGGCGTCGCGGGCCACGCTGGCGTATTCGGCGCTCGGGTCGTTGGTGACCTCGATCGCCGGGCCGATGGCGGTGCCCGCCGCGGTGTACATCTGCGCAAACACACCCGGCTTGGCCGGAGCTTCGCTCGTCCATACCACGACGTAGTCGCCGTCGGCGTCGCTGGCCACGGTGTTGACGGCAGAGATCGTGGAGGTAGCGCTGCCCCAATCGCCGGCCGTGTGCTGTGCGCCGTCGGTCGCGCCGACGTTGACCAGTTGCTCGCCGCCGCCGACGCGGAACGGCATGAGGTTGAAGCTCCGCCGGAACTCCTCGCCGTTGGGAATGCGGCCGTTGCTGCCCAGCGCGTTGCCCACCTTGTCGCGGACCGAGTTGCGGACCACGATTTCGTAGTTCCCCTCGGGCAGGTTGGCGGCAAGATTGAGCTTCGCCTCCCACTTGTTGTTCGGGCCCAAGGCGAAGTCGACGCTCGTGATCCCGCCGGGGACCTGCACGCCGTTGCGCAGGAGCCGGTAGTTGGCCACGTTCTTCACGCTGCCCGCCCCGCTGGTCATCATCTCTTCATCGAACGACACCACGAGGTAGCCCAGCGATCCGTCCACCTGGGCGCCCGGCATGATCCGGTCGCCTTCCGGAGTCAAGAGGTCGGTCACCAGCGGACCGGCGGTATCCGTCCGCTCGTCGTAGCGGCGAGCGAAGATGCCGCGCTGGTCGCCCACGCCCACGCCGTTCCAGACCACGATCATGTCGCCGTCCGGCTCCATGCCGAGGGAGGGGAACTTCTGCTCGCCGCCCCAGGTCACGTTCACGCGAGTCTGCACGGAAACGAATTCCGGAGTCGCCGGCACGCCGTCGCTGGAATGGAAGGAGCGGATCCAGACGCCGTCGCGGTCCGCGTTGCTCGCCATCAGGGTGTCCGGGTCCGTGGGATGGGGCACGGCGCCGTTGCCGTTCCACGCGATGGCATAATCGCCGTCGGCGTCGATGCCGACCGTGGGATTCACCTGCCCGAAGGCGAACAAGTCGCTGTTTCTCACCGGATCCACGCGCGCCGGGTCGTCCAGCGTGCTGGTGATCACCAGGTTCGCCTGGTGATGGTTCCCGTCGATCGTAAGATCGGGATTGAACCGCTGGAAGTAGATGCCGTAGCTCTCCGGCCCCGTGCCGGCGTCGAGATCGTTGTCCTGGAACGACTCCCACACGATGATGATGTTGCCGTCGGCGTCGATGGCCGCTTGGGGGTTGCGGGCCTCGCGCTCGATGATCTGGCCGCCGCCGGCCCCTTCGTGCGGGTTGTGCTCCGGATCGGAGACGAAATCATCGTCGGGATTGTTGATCTGCACCTCGGCAGTGGTGGGATTTCCCGCCGCGTCGAATTTCCGGCCGTAGATCGACGTGTCGAACGCCACGCCGTTCCTCTGCGCGGTGATCTGCTCCCAGGCCACGACGAAGTTGCCGTCGCGGTCCATGGCGACCGTGGGGTTGATCTCGATGCTGCCTGGCGCAACGAGCGTGCCGGGGATGTTCTGCTCGTTGACGCGGAACTCCGCCGAGACGCGCTCGCCGCGGTAGTTGTACACCTGGCCACGGACGTCGTTGAAGAAGCTGTAGTCATCCCCTTTCGTGGCCCAGACCACCACGAAGTTGCCCCACAGGTCCGAGGCGACTGCCGGGTTGAGCTGTTCGCCCGTCGTGTTGGTGTTGACGAGGAACTGCGTGCCGACCGGGGTGCCGGTCGAGTCGAACCGCTGACCGTAGATGTTCCAGTCGGACTCGAGGTGACCGTAGCTGTCCCAATCGAGGAAGCCGTCCGGGGGCGCGGTTTCCCCCTCCCAGACGACGACGAACTCGCCGTCGGCGTCGATCGTCACGCTGGCGTTCCGCTGGTGCCCGATCCGGTCGGTATTGACGCGGATCTCACCAGTTAGCGGATTATTATTGCGGTCGTACATCCGCAAATACACGTCCGAGTCGGTCGGGTGTTCGAGGTCGTGGCCGTAGCTGGTCCACACCACGACAAAGTCGCCGTCGTGGTCGACCGCCACGGAGCGGGTGGTCTTCTCCTTCGCCCAACCGGTTCCGTCCCATTGCGAAAACACCTGTTCGGGCAAGGTCTCATCGTTGATGCGGAACTCCGCTCCGACCGAGGTCCCGCGCGTGGCGGTGAATCCGATCTGGAAGCCTGGGTGGCTCTGGTACTGGAGCCTCAGGCCGTCGACCCGCGTGCCGGGGGTGCCGTCGCGGTCGCCGTCCAGCGCGTTGCCGCCGAAGAACGGGTCCGACGGCACATACCGGTAATCGTCGTGGACCGTGTCGCGGAGCACGAGCACGTACTCGCCCGCGGCCAGCGGCTGGACTCCGTTGGCCAGCGAGTCGCCGTCGAAGGAGACGATGGCTTCGTATTTCCGCGTGGCGGGGTTCCGCTGGAAGTCGGGATTGCCGGGGTTCGATTGGGGCAGCCCCCGGTAATCCGTCACCCTCACAATCGCGCCGGGAAGTTCGACGCCGTTACGCAGCAGGACCCAGTTCTGCGGGTTGAAGACACTGTCCGGTCCCGGATCGCCGACGACGCCGTGAATCGACGACTCGACCCAGCGGCTGGAGAGGTCCTCGCTGAAGACCACCTTGAGCTGGTTGATGGGGGCCAACGTGTCCAGGTCGAGCACCCCGCCGTCGAAGACTTGTCGGCCATCGCTGGTCAACACGTCGGTCACGATCGGCCCGGTGGTGTCGGCCACCGAGAAGAAATCACTGCTCAGCCGGCGGTAGACGTCCGTCGTGCCGGGCACGACCCCCTCACCGGTCCAGACGGCGGCGAAATTGCCGTTGGCGTCGGTTGCAATCGACGGGATCCATTGCCGTCCCGGGACCTCGCGGTTCAGCCGCGTCTCGGCGCCGACCGGAGCTGCGGCGGGGCTGAATCGCTGGAAGTACACGCCGCTGTACGACAGGTCCTCCTGCAATGCCTCGTCGCCCCGGCCGCCCCATGCGATCACGAATCCGCCCGTGCCGTCGACGGACACCGAGGAGTACATCTGGTCGCCGTCGGTCGAGGTGTTGACAACCGTCTCCAACGTGGCAATCACATCGGGAGCGAAGTCCAGCGACCACGATTTCAGGAATTGCGGAAGGAATGTCAGAGGCAGATCGTCCGGCACCTCGCCGCCGATCCCGTCGCCGTCGAGATCCCGGAAGGGTCCCAGCGTGTTGTCCGTGATTCGCAACGTCCAGGTGCCGAGGGCATTCTCCCCGTCGAACGCGGCCAAGAGCGGGACCTCCGGG
The DNA here is from genome assembly GCA_013360685.1 of Pirellulales bacterium. Taxonomy (GTDB): domain Bacteria; phylum Planctomycetota; class Planctomycetia; order Pirellulales; family Thermoguttaceae; genus JABWBD01. Next base: position 2,069 of record JABWBD010000167.1, on the reverse strand, counting down.
ATGAATCGCCCGGTGTAGGGCGGCGCCGCGGTGGGATAATTGTTGATCTGGACCAGCGCTTCGTCGTCGAAGACCGTGTCGGTGTAGTTCGCCAGGTTCAAACGGGCGTTCGCCCCGCCGTAGACGAACGGGAAGTTGTTGTTGTTCGGATCGCGAGGGTTCTGGTCGGACAGGGCCACCACGGTCCCCGCGGGACTGATCAACTCGATGGTCAGATCCGGGTCCCAGAAGTGCTCGATGCTCAACCGCAAGTCGAGATCCGCGATGCTGAAACTCGACGGCACGAAGATCGTGTCGGTGATCACGCCGGGGTCGGGAATTGCCAGCCCGAGCGGGTCGAGCGTATCGGGGAATATCAGGCGCGAGATCGTATTGGGGAGAACCGTCCTTTGAATCTGTTTGGCAAAGATGCCAGTGCCGCTGCCGTCCAGGCCGGTCCACGTTACGACGTAGGAAAGGCCGTCGACCGACATGGCCACGTCCGGGAAGGTCTGGTTTCCATCCGTCGTGTTGCTGTTGACGAGGATTTCGCCGAACAGCGGTCCGGCGGCCAGCGACGTCTCCTGGGGAGTGCCGTCGGGCCAGAAGGTCCGGGCAACGATCTCCGTGCCGACGAGGTCCTGTTCGCTTTGCCAAGCCACTACGAACCCGCCGTAGGCGTCCATGTCGACGCTGGGGAGCATCTGGTTGCCTTCCACGGTCACGTTGACCTGGAATTCGGCGGCCAGCGGCTGGCCGAAGGCGTCGAATCGGCGGGCGTAGATCCCGTAGCCGGCGTTGCCCTGCTGGCCGTTGTCTTCCTGGCTGTCGCTGGTCCAGACGATGATGAAGTCGCCGTCGGCGTCGACCGCCACGTCGGACCACTTCTGATCGGTGGGAATCATGTCGCCGCCCACCGAGCGGAGGATGAAATCGGGCGTGCCCCAAGTGTTTACCAGGATGGGGGCCGTGCGCCGAGGATCGTTTGCGGGCAGCGCCCACTGGGCCGAGCCGCTGGGAAGCGGATCGCCGGCCGCGTTGAACCGCCGCATGTAGACGTTGGCCTCGATCACGGGAACCAGGTCCTCGGGATCAGTGCCCAGCGGAAGGTTCAACACCGCCGTGCTCGTCCCCACGTAGAAGAACTTGTCCTGGACCGCGTCGTAGGCGATCTTGCGGTCCTCGGTGGGGTGCTCGTAGACCCGGCGACGCTGCGCGTTGACCTGGTCGTAAACCGGGTCGTACTGCGTCCACGTGACGATGTAGTCGCCATCTCCGTCCATGGCCACGGCGGCATGGCGCTGGGCAGCGACGCCGTTCGGGAACAGAGCATCGTCCGCGACCCGCACCAAGAGCGGCTCGGTCGCCGCGGGGCTGCCGTCGGCATTGTACAACCGCATCCAGACGCGGTCGCGGTAGCTGCTGTCCGCCACGGACAACGGCGTGACGGTCAGGTCCTCCGCCGTGACGACCACGACGTGGTCGCCGTCGGGGTCCATGGCCACGGCGTTGGGCGTCTCGGGATGCGTCCTGCCGCGCAGAGCCTGCGCGATGGGCGCGGTCACCGACTCGTCCTTGCCGGCGCCCAAAGGACTGAGCGTGAAGGACCGCGACAGGTCGGCCCCGCCCGGCAACAGACCGTTGCTGGCCAGCGGGTTGCCCAGCTTGTCGCGGAGCCCGCTTCGCCCCTCGTCGGTCGCCGTTGTGCTGGGATTGTCCACCAGAGGATGAAGTGCCACCACCACGTAGTCGCCGCCCGGCAAAGGCTGATTGCCGGGGACGGCCGGGTTGGCGTCGAACGTGATCACGGTCTCGAACTTGTTCGTTAGCGGGTAGCCGGCGACGCTCGCGTTGCCCTGGTTCAATCCGAACTGGATCCCCGTGATGACGATGCCGGCATCCTCGATCGGGACGCCGTTGCGTGTAACGACCCAGTTCTCCAGATTCGTGACGCTGTCGAGCACGCGGCGGACATCGGCCGGGACCGGATTGCAGGCTGCCAGGGCCGCGTCGAGCGCGGCGATTGCGGCGGCCCACTCCGCCGGGGCAGCGGCGAAAATGTCTTCGTCGCACCAGCCGACGAGGCTCTG
>JABWBD010000166.1 GCA_013360685.1 Pirellulales bacterium | reverse complement strand
GGGCGGCCGATCTCGGCGCCCTGGCAACCGCAGTTGCCGACGGGGCTGTCGGCTTTGGCGGGCCCCCGGCCTGCGTCTGCGGCCGGCGCGGGCGAGACGCTGCGGTCGTTGCGTCCGGCAACCTCGACGGAGATCCCGATCGCCTGGTCGTTGGCTTCAGGCGAGGATCCTTTCCGCCGCTACACTGGTCTGAAGGAAAAGCAGCTTTCTGCCGCCCTGGCCGGTGAGAGCGATATCCCAGATATCGGCCCTTGGGTCGGTCCTGGCCGGTCCCCAGGTGAGCGGCCGCTGGGGACATTCGAGGCTATTCGACGGCGTGATCCTGAGTTGGCCGACAGCATCCAGAAGCGGACGGAGCGGCGGTTGTCGGGCCTGACCGGACTGCCGATGGATGTCCGACAGCAGATGGTGACGGCCCGGGCCCAGGGCATGCCCATAGACTCGGGTACGGCAGTGGTGCGAAGCCGGGAGCCGGTGTTGGCAGCACTGATGGGGCGGAGCCCCGAGGCGGCGGTGAGTTACGATGCAATGCGTCGGCTCAGCGATCCGGCCGTCGTGTCCCGCCAGGCGAAAACGCGGGCGTTGTTGGGGATGCTTGAGACGCTGCCGCGGGCGGAGAACCCCGAGGCTGTAGTCCGGGCGGCGAGGGAACTGGTCCAGCAGCTATTGGGCGGCGAGTTGTAGTTGCGGCTGGGAGGACCAGGGCGTGCCGTTGGGCTGCAAGGGTGCGGCGAACGCGGGAGCGAGCGGAGTGTGAAGGGGACTCCCGCTAGCCCCTTTCCTCCCTTCGCCGTCACCTCGCGTCGGAAGAGCGCAGACCGGCCATCAGGGGATCGGCTGCGGAAGTGCGTCGGAGGCGGCGTGCGAGTGCGGGTTGGGTGCCACACGATCAGCCGTTCCCCCGCATGGCTGGTCAGAGCGGGACCGGGGTGACGGTGAGGGGAGGAATAGGGGCGGTCCCTTTCCTTTCGAGCCTGAACCGAGCAAAGGGCCCCGGCAGGTGTTCGAGGTTTCGGGGCCAACGCGTTGGAGGAACGCGTGAGCGATACGCGGGCCGCAGCAGCGGATCGGCGGCTGTTGGGCAGTAAAGGCGGGCATCGCTGCGGTCGGTGGCAGAGGGCGGTTTCGTGGCGGAGGAGCCTGGGCGAACGCGGGAGCGAGCGGAGGCGGCAGCAGAGGGCCGCACTGCGAGCCGACGGCGGAAGGCACCATTGGAGTCGATCGTAGCGAGCGGGAGCGGGGCAGACTTGAGAAGAAGAACGCGAAGCGACGCTGGCAAGGATGCCAGCGAGAAGAAACCGCGGAAGTGCATGGATGCACCCGCAGCGAAGGGCAGGATGCCCGGGAGCAAGGGCGAGCGAAGCTCGCTTCCGCGGACTGCCGCCGCTCCAAGCGTAGGCCAAGGAAGCCGGGGAAGCCACTGCCGAGACACTGCGGACCAAGCGGCGGGAATGCGGCGACCGGCGATGGCCGAAGCGTCAGGGGCATGGGCGGCGTCTTTGGGCTTCCGCTGCCCTGCCCCGAGCGGCGGCATAGGGCATGGATGCCCGTACAAGAACTGGCGAAGCATGGATGCTGAGCTCCTTTGTTTTGAATACCCGGCGGTTTGAAGCGCACCCGCACGTTGACGGCGAGGACGACGTGTGAAGTGCTAACGCCGCAGTTTGCGCACCACCGGACCTCTGCCGGTGTCGCGGCGACGGATTCGCCGGGGAATTGCGTCCGTCCGCACTGGTAGCCGACAACGGCGGTTTGCCTCGGGGTACGCGTGGAGCCGTACTTGCCGGCTGGCGGGATTGTAACGTCAACAGCCGAGGCGCGAGCGTGCGGTCTCGGGGTCGGCAGACGTTCCCCAACGCCTTGACCTCGTACACCCACGTTTTCCACCGGGCCCCGGGGGCGAGGCCCCCAAGGTCGAAATTGGGAAGGGGAGGTAATAGCTACGCCCGCGGCGAAAGCCAAAAACAGTCACCCCACTAGCGAGGATAATTACAGGCCGTTACGCCGTCACGACGGCAGCCGACAGCCGCCGCGCCGCGGGAAGGGACGGTAACGGACAACACCGACGCCACCACGGGCCGACCGCGGGGCGGGCAAGGGCGGAATTCGACGACCGACGACCGGCCGGCACACGAAAACACGACGAAAACGCGAAGCGGGCAACGACCCGAACTGACGCATCGGACTCGAAACGGGCTGTGAGCGGCGGGGAAAACTTGTTGCTTCTGGCGGGCCCGCGGATGAGGATTACCTTGCCTTATGCTGACTGCCGATTGAATTACGTACACTTCTAATTGGGGCGTTAGGGTACTTGACAAGTGGGGCCCGGCGCGCCACGGTATTCTCAGAAATGGGTGACGAGAAGCGTGACATCCCGCCAGTACGCTTGGCTGCGTCGCATTTAGAATCAAGACAAAACCAGGCTCGCTGAGATCAAGATGTGGAGGGAGGCTATGCGTATTAGAGGACTTGGCTTTGCACTTGTGGCTGTCTTTGTCGCAATAACAGTCGCGTCCGGAGCAGATCATGTCTTGGTTTCGCCAACTCCTCCAAGAAAGGCCAAAACGTCTGAGGAAGTCGCAAGAGTGAAGGCAGTTCTTGCGGAAGGCACACGGCAGAAACGTCAGGCTGAGCGTAACTCTGGGCGGAAGTTTAGGGGCTTGTACCATCCCAGCGTGCGCTTTGAAGTAGGGTCCATCGGGATACTTGGCGGTCAAGGAGGTCAGTCCATGGCAAAACGGAACGTTGTCCAGGTTGTGGACAAGGAGAACATGTTGCTGGAAAATGGTGACGATGCCTTCTGCCTCCGAGGCTTTCCAACTCAGAACATTGTTGACAACGACAGAGTACAGGTGAACTCATACGTTGAGGTTACTGGAACTCGGAAATACGGTGCCCTGACTATTCTTGTAATCGAGCCGTTTCCTCTTCAGGTCGGCACGACCGCTTCACCCCGGTGACCATGCGACAGGTAGCTGGTAGGCCACCAGCGCACGGACCGCGGCTGCGGCAAGCCTTTCGGCTGCGGCGCGTCGGGTCCGGCCCGTCCAACGAAAGGCATTCTGATGGCAAAGCGTTCTGTTTCGTCTCGCCTGCGGAGCATTCCAGCCCAAATCCGCGAGCTAGCCAAAAGCGGTTTCGGCCGAGGTATCGTGTCAAGAACGGTCAGTCGCTTGATACTTGAGGCAATGGAAGAAGACAAGGATCTTTTTGCGGAACACCCAAGGTTGCTGGCACTGATCAAAGCGGTCCAGGTCCAGGGGCCGCAGAGCGAGGGCATCTACATCGAGGCGGCTGATTACTTCACGCGTCCGAACGGCTGTTGGGAAGTGGAAGCTAGCTGCGAGGCCATTGCAACCGCGATCGAGGCCGAAATCTCGCGAATCGAAGGGCAGCCGATGGGAGGCGAAGGGAGGGGTGGGGCTAGCTGGGCAGCGAGGCTCGAAGCGGCCGACGCTCAGCAGACTACTGAACCAACAGACGACCTGCCCCCGGACGCCATGTTGTCGCCCGCAACGCTGGCCGCGAAATTCGACGTGCCCTTGCAGGCTTTGCAGGGACGCCTGAAGCGGTGGCGTGAGAAACACGCCGACGGCTGGCAAGAGGTGACGAACCGCAAGCCCCGTGAGCCTCAGTATCTATACCGCCTGGAAGCGGTCCGGCCGGTAATCGAGGAAATGCGGTCCAAAGCCGGCGGCTGACCGTCCAGCCAAACGTCTAGCGAACGTCCAGCGAGAATTCTTTCCCTGCCTTTCACCCGTGTTTTCCGGGGCTTTCCTCTCTTCGGCCCGTCCAGCGAACGTCGATTGACAACACGCCAATTCGCCCTTGTGGCAAGCTGGCGGCATGAGCACTCGACTATCTGACCTACCCGTGCGGACACTCCGGCGAATGCTCCGGGCGACCGAAGAGGTGACCGGCCCGGACAGCCCCGAGGTTCGCATTCTTAGGCGGGCGGTGACCGCACAAGAGGCACGGCGAAAACGCCGGCAGAAAAGAAAGGCAGGTGAACATGACGACTGATCCCACCCGCAAACTCCGGCTGTTGGAAGAGAGCAGATTCCGGCTGTTGGAAGAGAGCTTGCCGCCGTGGCTGAAGAGCAACCAAGCGGCCGAGCTGGCGAACATTGGCGAGCGAACTCTATGGCGGTGGAGCCACAGCGACATTGCCCCCATGCCGGTGAAGATCGGCGGTTGTGTCCGATACAACCGCGACCAATTTTTGGAATGGATCAAGAGCGGCGGGAGGGCGAAATGAGCGACTGCGATCTGTGCGGCATCGAACCCGTGATTCATTACCGCGTGCCGACAGTCTGCGGCATCAGGTGTGTCTGCCGAGCGTGCTACGCTAGGCACGCCCGAGTGCTGCATCGCCCCGGATCGACCCGCGGCTGGCGTGAGCGATCGGGCCTGACTCCTGACACGGCACCCGTCCAGTTGCTCCTGCCGTTCGCAAACGAAACGAGCGGCCCCGATACGGCCGCCCGTTCCATGTAGTTGCAGTCCCTTACGACCCCTTACGAAAGGTTTTCCTATGACCAGTATCGTACCATCGCCCTCTGGTGACAACCACGAAGCCGCTACGGCCGAACGTCCTCAGAGTCACCCGGCCCTGCACAATCGCATCCTGAGCGATCCTGGGGCGTCTGGTGGCCAATCCTCGGCGCCGGCCGACACGGCGCCCGATCCGTTCTCCCCCGAGGCCCTACGCCTGTCGCAAGACTTCGCATCCATCGGCGTCAAGAAGGTGCTGACCACCGTTCCATGTCGAAAGCCAAACCGGCATGAATTCGTCCGGGTTCGGCCCGGTGAGGACTGGCGACTTGAGACGGGGGTTTTCGAGGACAAGGTGAACCGGGAAACCTACCTTGTTCGACGCGACTTGTGGGGCGAGTTGTCAGGTGAGGTTTTCCCGGTCTGCCTGTTCTTGTCTGTCAATCGGCAAGGTGACGCGTTCCTTTGGCCGTGCAAACTGCCGGGTGCCGATGGACGGTCAAACGCCTGGAATGAATCCGCCCTGGCTGCGGCACGGTTGGCTGAGAGCAAGTGGATTCGGGTTGCGGCGAACATGGCCGGCGGCATGTACGACGTTTTCGAGGCGGCTGGTGAGCTGGCCGAGCCGGAATGGCCCGAGCTGTCGTTTGCTGATCTGCTGAAGTTGTGTTTCAAGGATCGGTTCATCCAGACGGTGGACCATCCGGTGATTCGGGCATTGCGGGGGCTGGCGTGATGGACCCGCTTCGCCATTTCCCCCAGGTCTGGCTGGTGGATTTCGAGTTTCGGCAGCCGGACGGCGAGCGACCCGAGCCGCGGTGCATGGTGGCTCGGGAGTATCGCTCAGGTCGAACGATTCGGGCATGGGCGGACGCATTGGCCGGCATGGCCCGTCCGCCCTTCCCGATCGGGGCTGATGCCCTTTTCGTCGCGTACTACGCCTCGGCCGAGCTGGGATGCTTCCGTGCCCTTGGCTGGTCGATGCCGGCCCGGGTGCTGGACCTGTTCACAGAGTTTCGATGTCTGACGAACGGCCGCGGGACGGTTGCCGGCAATGGATTGCTGGGGGGCTTGGCTCACTTCGGCTTGCCGGCGATCGACGCAGCCGAAAAGGCCGAGTTGCGGCAACTGGCCCAACGGCCCGGCCCGCACACAGAAGCCGAGCGGTTGGCCTTGTTGGACTACTGCGAAAGCGACGTAGCAGCCCTGGCAAAGCTGTTGCCGGCAATGCTGCCGACGATCGACCTACCGCGGGGCCTGCTGAGAGGCCGCTACATGGCCGCGGTTGCGTCTATGGAGTGGACCGGAGTTCCGATCGACGTTGCCAGTTTGGAGGCTTTGCGGACGAATTGGGACGCCTTGAAGGGCCGGCTGGTCGAACGGATCGACGCGGCCTATGGCGTATACGTGCCGAGTGGCCGAGCGATCGACCCCGCTTCCGTTTACGGGGCCACCTTGTTTGATCTAGCGGAGGATTTCCAGGTGGACCCGTTCACCTTGGACGCAGCGGCCCGGGAAGTTTGGCGTGATGCTCGGGACGCGGCCGGCGAGTTGCGGGAAGCATTGTCAGCGGCCCGGCAAGCCACCGGGTTGACACCCCGGAAGATGAGCGACTGGGAAGAGGCAGGACGCGACTACTCGACATGGCCCGGCCTGGACGTGAGGGCTCGAGAGTTGGCCAGCCAGTATCCGGCCCTCGGGATTGGCCGCGGGTACGACGATGCCACCGGATACGACGATGCAGACTACGCGGGCCTATTGTGGGAACTGTTGCGAGAGGGGAGCCGGCCCGCAAAGGCAAAGCATGATCTGGGCCTACTGACGCGCGCCGCGGAACTGGTTGCGTCTGTAGGCGAGACGTGCAGAGTGGAGCGACTGTCGTTCTCTTCACGTCGGTTTGCTTTCTGGCTTGCACGTGAGGGCATTCCTTGGCCGCGGTTGGACTCGGGAGAGTTGGCCCTGGATGATGACACGTTCAGACAGGCGGCCCGCACGTATCCGGCGGTTGCCGCGTTGCGAGAGTTGCGACATAGCCTCGGGGAAATGCGGCTGTTTTCCGATCTGGCGGTTGGGAGCGACGGCCGCAACCGATGTTTGCTTTCGCCCTTTCGATCGGTGACGGGGCGAAACCAGCCAAGCAATGCCCGATTCATCTTCGGCCCCTCGGCCTGGCTACGGAGTCTGATTCAGCCGGAACCCGGCCGAGCCGTGGCCTACGTCGATTGGTCACAACAAGAATTCGGCATTGCGGCTGCCCTGTCTGGCGATGCTGCCATGATGACGGCTTACGCTTCGGGCGACCCATACCTGACGTTCGCTAAGCAGGCAAAGGCGGTCCCGCCCGATGCAACAAAGCAGAGCCACCCCAGGGAACGCGAGCAATTCAAGGTGTGTGCCCTGGCTGTCCAGTACGGTATGGGGGCCGAGTCTCTGGCCCGTTCCCTTGGCCAGCCTCCGGCATTCTCGCGGGAACTGTTGCGGTTGCACCGCGAAACGTACCCGACGTTCTGGCGTTGGTCCGACGCGGCCGTGAATCACGCGATGCTGCGGGGTTGGCTTCAAACGGTGTTTGGTTGGCGGGTCCAGGTGGGACCGAAGGCGAACTCTCGGAGTCTCGCCAATTTCCCGATGCAAGCCAACGGTGCTGAAATGTTGAGGTTCGCATGTTGTCTGGCGACGGAGAGGGGCATTGCCGTCTGCTGTCCCGTGCACGACGCCTTGCTTGTGGAGGCATCGGCCGAGGCAATAGATGACGTGGTAGCCGACACCCAGGCGGCGATGCGAGAGGCAAGCCGGGTGGTGCTGAGCGGATTCGAGTTGCGGAGCGAGGCCAAGGTGGTAGGGTGGCTGGATCGGTACAGCGATCCTCGGGGCGAGTGTATGTGGGACACCGTGATGGACCTGTTGGGCGAACTGGAAACGGAGAGAGGCGGGGCGGTGCCCTTCTGAGGCAACCCCGGCCGATACGGCTGAGGTGACCCCGGCCGATTCGGCTGGGGTACCCCGGCCAAAACGGCGGACCTGTCCCCTCTTATCTCTCTCTTCTCTTATCTCTACTCAAGAAACAGATATGGACCTGGACGAATTCAGGGCGAACAACTGGGGCAGGGTGGTCCTACCAAAGCCTATCCGGCCACCTCGGCACAAGGCCGGCGAGTGGTTCTTGCGGGGGCCAATACCTGGCACGTGGTTGACACGTGCGGCGGAGCTGTCGTATCGAGCCTTGCGGGTTGGGTTGGCCCTCTGGTATCTGGTCGGGCTGAGGAAAAGCCGCACGGTGAAGCCGACGGGCGACACGTGGCGACGGTTTGCCTTGCTGCCGGATTCGGCACGCAAGGGGCTGTCTCACTTGGAACAGGCCGGGCTGGTGGCTGTCGATCGGCACGGGGGCCGTTGCCCGGTGGTGACCGTTTTGGATACTGCGAACAAGGGTAATTGACAATGGGACAAGTATCGGGTAACATTCTGGCATGAAAACCTCAAAACCACTCACTGAGCAGTTACGGCAAGCGATTATCGAGAGCGGAGAAACCCGCTACAAGATTTCCAAGGCAACCGGGATCGGACAGGACGTTCTTTCTCGATTCGTGCATGGCGAGCGGGGCTTGTCGATGGACGTGATGGATACGCTGGGGCAGTACCTCGAACTTGAACTCCGGCGGCGGCCGGCGAAACGAAAAGCGAAAGGCAGGTGAGAACATGTCGAGCGTTTTCAAGCGGATGCGAAAGAAGCCGATCCCCTCGAAGGCTGAGATCATTGAATATCGCGCCAAGCGATACGCTGTCTGGACGGGACGGGGCGGCCGACAGCAGCGGGCACCGTTGACGGACGACGGCCAAGCGGTGCTGATCGAAGACGACTATTACACCGTCGAATACTTTGACCACCTCGGGCAGCGGCGGCGAATTTCCAGCAAGACGCCCGATCGGGACACGGCGCAACGGTTGGCAAACAGTCTTGAGACTGCGGCAATGGAGAGGGAGCGGGGACTGATCGACCCGGCCGACGAAGCCTATGCGGCGTCTGGTCGGAAGCCGATCCGGCAACACCTGGCAGACTTCAAGGTTGCCCTGGCTGCCAAGGGCGACACTCCGAAGCACTGCGAGGAAACCTACACTCAAGCCCTCAAGGTGATCGAAAGCTGCCGGGCTGAGTATCTCAAGGACTTGTCGCCTTCTGCGGTCCAAGCGGCACTCAAAGCGATCCGAGACAGCGGCCGATCCCTGGAAACGTGCAACCACTATCTCCGGTCGATCAAAGGTTTCTCGGCTTGGCTCCAGAGCGATAAGCGGACCCGATCCAACGCCCTCTGTAGTCTCACAGGATACAACGCGGCAACCGACCCCCGGCACGTTCGACGGGAGCTGACGCCCGAGGAAATTAGCTGGCTGATCGGCAACACGGAGGGGCGGACCCTGCCTGAGCACCGCATGAGCGGACCTGACCGGGCAATGGCGTATAGGCTGGCCCTCGGGTCGGGCTTCCGGGCTTCAGAGTTGCGATCCCTGACGCCCGAAAGTTTCAACCTGGAGAGCGACCCGCCAACCGTCGCGGTTCGGGCGGCACACTCCAAGCGGCGGCGAGAGGACTGTCAGCCGATCCGGCGGGACTTGGCGGACCTGTTGCGGTCCTGGCTTGTCGGCCGGCCGGCGAGGCAACCCGTGTTCTCTGACCTGCCCGAGAAAACCGCGCGCATGTTGCGATCGGACCTGAAGGCGGCCCGGCTGGCTTGGATCAAAGAGGCGGGGCAGGACCAGCGAGAGCGACAGCGGCGGGAGGCTTCCGACTTCCTACGCTATGAGGACTCGGCTGGACGGGTGGCGGACTTCCATGCGACGCGGCACACCTACGTGTCGGCGATCGTGGCGGGCGGGGCTTCCGTCAAGACGGCTCAAGAGCTTGCCCGGCACTCCACCCCTACCCTGACGATCGGCCGATACTCGCATACGCGGCTCCATGACGTTCAAGGGGCCCTGGAAAGCCTGCCCGGCGTGGCAACCGGCGGCCCCACGCCGGAGGCGGCAGAGCTTCGCAAGACGGGGACCGACGACAGCCCGAGCGGCCCGGTTCTTGGTCAGCATACGGGGCAGCAGTTGGGCGGCGAGACTTGTCAAAACGCGGCGACGGGTGGCGAACAACCGTCCACCGACACTCCCGAGGGAGAGTTGCCGCAAGTCCTTACCCTGTCAAGAAATGGCGAAAGCCGGCGAGTCATGGCGACTGCCGGCTTTCTATACCCCCTAGGGGAGTCGAACCCCTGTCCTCGGACTGAGAATCCGATATCCTGGGCCACTAGACGAAGGGGGCGTTCGTTTACTCGAAATCGGCCTGCCGGAGCAGGAAACTCCATGTGTAACAGTCCTGCGCGCGGTTGTCAACCCGCATCGGGGAATTGCTCGTTGATGAACTCCTTCCATTGGCGGGCGGTCTGATCGTCGGCGTGGGCCGCGGTGCGGCGGACGACCTCGCGAAGGAGTTGCTTCATCTGCTCGTCACGCAACGCGTTGCGGATCGGCGCCAGTTCCGCCAGGACGACGGCCGCGCGGTCGTACTGCTCGCGGAGGGCATAGACCACGTACTCACCGGCGAGGCCAAATGCCCGGAACTCGGATTCCGCCGCCCCGAGCCTTGCCATCTCCTGGAAAATCGCCATCGCTTCGCCATATCGCTTCTGATAGAGGTAGACGAGCGCCAGTTTCTGGTCTGCGCGGCGGCACCAGTACTGGTCCTCTCCGAAGTACCGCTTGATGCTCTCCCATCCCTCTTCGGTGCCGATGCTGCTGGCAAAAAGCCACTGCGCAAAGGCGCTCTCTTTCTTTGGTGCCGCCAGTTCCGTTCCGCCGGCCAGGAGCGGCGGATCACCGGTGGTGACCAGCCCCAAAACTCCGCCGATGAGGAAGGCGGCCAGGGCAGCCGCCACCCAGGCGGTCCATCGCGACCGCTTCGGTATGGCCAGTTGGACGGTCTTCATGAGCACGTCCAGCCGCTGCGTGGCGTCGGCCCTCGCCGTAGGGGCCAGGTCCAATCCCGCAGTGTCCCAGCCCGGCAGGCCCTCCGGCCAAGGGTCGTCGAGATGCTGCGTCTGGACATGGTGCAGCTCACGCAGCACCTCGCGCGCGGAAGCGTAGCGAGCGTCGGGCGTCTTGGCCATCATCCGGTGGACGATGCGGCATAGCGCGGGGGGCAGATCGGGCCGGACCTGCTCCAAGGGGACGGGCTGCTTCTTCAAGTGCTGCACCGCCACACTCAATGCCGTGTCGCCGCTGAAAGGCGGCGAACCGGCCAGCATGTGGTAGCAGGTGACACCGAGCGAATAGAGATCGCTGCGAGGGTCGAGCGGCTTGCCCTCCACTTGTTCGGGGCTCATGTAAAGGGGCGTTCCCACGGTGATGCCGACCTGGGTCAACTGAGCGCCCTGGTCGGGCGATGAAAGCTGAGCGAGCCCGAAATCGGCGACTTTGACTTCGCCGCTGCGGGCCAACAAGATGTTCTCCGGCTTAATATCGCGGTGGACGATGCCCTGGTCGGCCGCCTTGGCTAGCGCCGCCGCCGCTTGACGCATGATCGCCAGAGTGGTCCGCAGGCCCGGAGGCGAGTTGCGCTGGAGCCACTGTTTGAGGTTCTGGCCTTGAACATACTCCTGGGCGATGTAGTGCACCTGCTCGACTTCGCCCACCTCGTAGATCTGGACGATATTGGCATGGACCAACGCGGCAGCGGCCTGGGCCTCGCGGCGGAACCGCTGCACATAGGTCTGGTCTTCCGCCAGCCGGCTGCGGAGCACTTTGACAGCCACTTGCCGCCGGAGCGAGGCTTGTTCGGCAAGATAGACCTCGGCCATCGCGCCTTGTCCAAGCCGCCGCAAGAGACGGAAATCACCCAACTGCCGCCCGGACAGGTCCTCGTCGCTGCGAATGCTGGGTTGCCGTTGCGGGTCGGACATCAGAGGAGTCGAGGGTCGAGGGTCAAGAGCCGAGAGCCAGAAAGACTTGAAGGTCAGGGGTCGAGGGTCAAGGGCCGGAACTATAGTATGGGCGACCGCAGGAGAGGTTTTCAAGAGTCGAGAGTTGTCGAGTGATCGGAAGTCGGTTTGCACCTTCCAATACCCGATCACCCCAATCCCCGCTTCGTTGCGGCTCGGCCGCGCTAGGGTTGGAGGATGACCTTCATCAGGGCCTCGTCGCCGCGGTAAAGCCGTTGGAACCAGGTCGGGGCTTCGCTGAGGGGGGCTACGGCACTGATCATGGCGTCGACATCGATCGCACCGCGCGCAATCAGCTCCAGGCAAGCCGGGTACTCGCCGGAGGACGCGTAAGAGCCGAAGAGGGTCAATTCCCGCGTCACGACCGTCTGAAGCGGCAATGGGACCTGCGGAGTCAGATTCCCGATCAACCCGACCGATCCGCCCCTGCGGCAGCACTCGACGGCGAGCGAAACCGTGGCGGGCAAGCCAACGACCTCCAGCGCAAGGTCCGCTCCTCGGCCTCCGGTCCGATCGCGAACGATTCGGGCGACGTCGGCCGCATCGGGGCAAATGCCTTCGTCCGCCCCGAAGCGGCAGGCAAGATCCAGCTTGCGCCGGTCGAGATCCACCGCAAGGATCCGCCGGCAACCGGAGAGCCGCAGTGCCTGCACGACCAACAGCCCGATCATGCCCGTGCCGACGACCACCGCCGTATCGTTCAGCCGCACGGGCACCCGGCCGGCGGCGTGGACCGCCACGGAGACCGGTTCGACCATGGCGGCCCGTTCGAACGACAACTCATCGGGCAGTCGGTACAGGATGCGCTGCGGCACGGCGACGCGCTCGGCGTAGGCGCCATCGCAGCGGAACTCCTGGCAGGAGACCCCCAGCACGCGGCGGCGGTCGCAGAGGTTGACCCGCCCTTGCCGGCAGTAATGGCATTGGCCGCAGGAGGCGGTGGAGTCGAAAGTCACCCGGTCTCCCACAGACCAGCCGTCCACGCGACTTCCGACTCGGACGATCACGCCGGACGCCTCGTGGCCCATGATGATCGGCGGAATACGGCGGCCCGTGGAGCCGTCCATGCCGTGCACGTCGCTGCCGCAGATGCCACAAGCCTTGACTTCGACGAGCACGTCTTCCTCGCCGATCCGCGGTTCGGGAACGTCGAGGTATTCGAACTGGTGGTACTGCGTGAGGACGAGTGCTTTCACGGGAGTGAGGGTCCAGGGTTCAGGGAAGAGAGAGAACGGGTTTGTGCGGCGATTTGGGCGTTTCTCGAACTGGCCGCAGCCGGAGTTGTATTCACTAACTGCGTGTTGACATCCGGAACCGTCGCTGACGGCGGGCCGCGAACTGTTCTCAAGACTGTTGCCGTAGTAGCACTCCAGCATCCAGTGTAAGGGGGCTTCGGGTGATGGTCAATCTGTGGTCGATCGCTGCGGCAGCGCCTCGAGTACCAGCACTTCGTACGGCGCCAAGTCGAAGCGGTGGGCCTTGCCTGCGGTGAGCCTGGTCCGCGGCGCATCGCGATGGTCGCGCCAGGGACTTTGCAGATAGTAGGTCCGCGGGGCGCCGGCGGGCAGCTCAAATGCGATTTCGATGTCGACGGCCAGTGTGGCGCGGTCGCCGGTGGGATTGCGGAGCGCGAGGATCCCTTTCAGCGCGGACCACGAGGCGTAGCCATAGGGTTCGCCCTTGGCCGGGTCGCCGCCGACCCAATGGACGTCGACCAGCGTGTCGGCATTCGCGCGGGCCCAGGCGGCCGCCTCCGCGAGGCGGTCCCACATGGCAGCCGTCATCATCTCCGGCGAGATATAGAGCTCCGCGTTCTGCGTGCCGCTGCCGAAGAGCATGCGGAATTCATCCGTCAGCTCTTTGAGATCATTGGACATGTCCGCCGGCAGAATGTGCTTGCCGAAAGCTACCCCGACGATCATCAGCGAGTTGAGCGGGTAGAGCGGCCCTCGGCGGACGATCATCTTGTGCAAAACCATGTCGCGGTAGGTGAGCCACTGAAGCCGCTTGGGGCCTTTGCCGAAGAAACCGTAGTCGTCCCCCTGGCGCCAGATCGAGTCGCCATGCCAGAGCCAATAGGGCGAAGGCCATGTGCCGGTGGTTACGCTGATGAAGACGTCGGACTTCACCTCCCGGAGATCGCCGATGAGCCGGAGCATGGCGTCGATGTCGGGAGCATGCGCGGTGCCGGCGGCACCCCGCGAATCGTTGCCGACGCCCAACCCGTCGAACTTGAAATAGTTCACCCCATACTGCGAAATCATCCTGGAGCAGGTATCGTGGAACCTCGCGTAGTACTTGGGCCCGGCCAGCGAGAAGCCGTTTTCGTTCGTCTCGAAGCCTTGCCGGCTGCCGTACTTCAGCCGTTCCTCCTTGCCGATCCCATACCCCCCCCACGGCGAGAGCCACACACCCAAGGCCGAGCCGTACTTCCCGGCCGCTTGTCTGAGCTCCGTGAACCCGTGGGGGAAGCCCTCGTTGAAGCCCCAGAGAGTCTTGTGGTCCGACCATCCCTCGTCGAAGACGAACGAGTCGAGCTTCACGTCTCGCTCTTGCGTCAGGTTCTTGCCGAAGGTCTCAATCGCCTTCAGACACGGCCCCTGGTCCATGATCCGCATTTTGTCCAGTACGATGTCGTACCAGGAGTTGTAATGGATGAACGGCCGATAGGGACGCGGCCGTTGGCGCTCGACGTAGTAGAGAAAGCCTCGGCGGAGTTGGCCTTCCGGGACGACGCCGAACCCGAACGCCACTTGCCACGGCCGGCCCGGCTGGATCGCCTCGTAGCGCCGCATCGAGCAGATGCCCCGCTCGCCCTCCAGGCGGTTGTCCGCCAGGGGATGTTCGCAGGCGAAGAACCCGTTGCCGCCCACCAGCACCGAACCGTCGACGTCGCCGACGAGCCGAATGCCTTGCGCTTCGATCGGCACCTGGATGGCTTCCACGCGGACCGGCTCTTGGACGGCGTCGATCGAGATCACCTGGCGGACCGCATTGGAGCCGTCGCGGATCTCCGCTTCCCACGCAAACTGAAGCGATGCGTCGGGAGTCGTCAGCGGCACACGGACCTTCCGGCCCGCGGACCGGTCGCCCAGCCGTTCGGCCCCAGTGTCGGCTTTGATTTCGACGATGGCGGGCTTGCCGGAGCGTCGCAGTTCGGAAGCCTTGATCGATTGCCCGTCGGCCAGTCTCAACACGAATGCCTCCGGACCTTTCGCCGACGGCGAGCGGTGCGCCATGCGATCCGTCATTTCCGTCAAAGCGAACTTGCCGTCTGCCAATTGCCAGACCGCCATGAGCGCGTGGTTTTCCAGGACGATCCGATCGCCATCGATGCGGACCGCGCCCGTCCCGGGCTGCGGACCGGGGAACTCGATGGCGCAGGCCGGCAGCGCAGCCAGAACGACCATTGAAACGACCACATCGCGGCAGCCTGAGCGTAGGAAGAGATCGCGACGTCGTTTGCGTTGCCTGCGGATCACGGCGGCTCTCCGGAGGTGGACTGAGTGGGTTCCCGGTTCTGAGTTTACGGCCAATTCGGGAGGGGACACAAGGCGGGAAAGGAATCGCGTTGAGGTCATCGGCCGGACCGTGCATCGCTGGGGTCGGCCTCGTCAGGGACCGAAACCGGTTCGGGCTCCTGCGACGACTGCGATGCACCTGGTTCGTGCGGCGGATGCCGGCGGCCGACAAGAAGCGATGCCAACACGCCGATGGCCAGGATGCCCAACACGACACCCAACAGGTAGAAATTGAAATTTTTGCCGAGAATCTCCTTGAGCCAGTGCGCGGTCAGCATCTTCACGCCAACAACGGCCAGAACCAGGGCCAAGGCGGTTTTGAGGTAGCGGAACGCGCCCAGCATACCGGCCAGCGCGAAGTAGAGCGACCGCAAGCCCAGGATCGCGAAGACGTTGCTGGTGAAAACCAGAAACGGATCCGCCGTGATGGCGAAAATGGCGGGAATCGAATCGATGGCGAAGATCAAGTCGGTGGTCTCCACCATGATCAGCGCCAGTGCCAGCGGGGTGAGCATCAGCGTACCGGCCTTGGCATGGTCGACCGCCGGATCGGCAACGTCCGGCGCGCCTGGGAACTCTTTTTCGTGAGAGGCGGTGGAGCCCGCCCGGACAAGGAAGTGCTCGCCATGGAAACGCGACGTCACGGGGAACCATCGTCGGACCAAACGCAGCACGGGGTTCTGCCCGGGGTCGCCGTGCTCGGTGTTGATCAGCAGCATCTTCAATGCCGTCGCAATCAGCAGCGCCCCGAAGATGTACAGAATCCAATGGAACTCGGCGATGAGCTTCGCGCCCACGGCAATCATGACGCCTCGCATGACCAAGGCGCCGAGGATGCCCCAGAAGAGCACGCGATGCTGGTAGATGGGCGGGACCGCGAAAAACGTGAAGATCATCGCGATCACGAAGATATTGTCCACGCTGAGCGACTTCTCCACCACGTAGCCGGTAAGATATTTCACGGCAGCCGTCTTGCCGTCGTTGAGCAGATCGTCCACTGGGTCGGGCGAGCTTCCCATGCCGGCCCAGTGGTTCTCATAGCCGACGTAGATCACGCCGGTGAACGCCAAACCCAAGGCAATCCACACCGCCGACCAACCCATGGCCTCCTT
>JABWBD010000165.1 GCA_013360685.1 Pirellulales bacterium | reverse complement strand
CTCTGGTTGCCGGTCCACCTGCTGCTTGAGCTTTTCCTGGTACCGAGCGACGGCATCCGCAGGCCGGTCTTCCGGCGCGGCGGCCGGCGGAGGCCCCGGCCGGCCGGACACCTTGTCCCCGGCCGCGGTCTGCTGGACGCCCAAGCTGCTTGCGTCGCGCCGCTGTTCCAACTCCGCGGACTTTCCCTTCGAAAGTCGCGGCTTGCGGCCCTCCTCCTTTTGCGGCTGGTCGGGTGTGAACTTAGCGACTTCTTTGCCGAGTGCCTCGCGGGCGAGACGGTTCTGCTCGAGCCAGCCGGCATTGAATTTCGCGGCTTTCTCGTCCGCCGGCGCGGCGCGCTCGACCGACGAGGAGTCCCAGTTGCGGTTCATCTCGGAGACGACATTGCGGGCCCGCGAGGTTTTTTGGCCGGCGAACCGCTCGTTCAACCTCTTGCGGTTGTCTCCCGCGACCGGCTTGCCGGCGACGTCGTAGACTTCCTGGGCCCGCTGCTCGGCTTCCGCGAGTTTCTTGGTGTTTTCAAAGACGTTCCGCTGCAACATGTCATTGGAATATGCGTACAGTGTGGACTGCGTCTGTTGCACCTGCTGTCTGAGATCGCCGAGGTTCGCGGCCGCGCGGACCTTGGCGAAATCGTCGGCGGACCGCATCGTCTCGACGAGTCGCTCGGTGACCTTAGTTTGAT
Organism: Pirellulales bacterium; assembly: GCA_013360685.1. Taxonomy (GTDB): domain Bacteria; phylum Planctomycetota; class Planctomycetia; order Pirellulales; family Thermoguttaceae; genus JABWBD01. The sequence continues at coordinate 15,501 of JABWBD010000165.1, read as the reverse complement.
AGGCCACGTATCCGGCCGCCAGGTCCGCTTCATCGACGGGCGGGCCCATGGTGCCGCCGAATTCGAACCAGCGGTGCGTTTCGGGAAGGTGGAGCCGCACATGGCTCTCTTGCACCGGGATATTCACCGTGCGGACCAGCGGGAACTTCACCGGAGGACGCACCCGGGCCGTGTGCCCCAGCGGGCCCATCCGGCCGCCGTATTTCAGCACGACCTCGTAGTCCAGATCGCCCGGCGCCGTCTTCACCAGCGGGATGCGGACGCGGTGCGGATCGTTCGACTCCGGGACCTTGGTCGGTTTGACCGATTCGCCGGCCACCTGCGCGGTCCAGAGCCGGGCGCCGGGCGGCATCTGGATCGCGAGAAACTGCTCCGTCGTGTTGTCGAGATGGTAAACGAGCCGGGCGCGAAAGGCGCCGCCGGCGTCGACCACGAGGTCCGTCTCCGACAGGCCGATCCTGGCCCCGGCGCCTTGCCACGCTTTGCGCTCCAGGATTGCGAAGACCAGGCGCGGCGGCTTTGGACCGCCGGCGAGATACGCTTCCGTGATCCCTTTGCCGAGAATTCCGGTCAGGTGTTGCCAGTCCTGCTGCTGGCGGGTGAGCGGGTCGAGTCCCTCGACCTGCTTGACAACGACTTCGTCCCTGCCCGCGCTTTCCAGAACGACAAACCGCCGGTCGGTGCGGCCGGTCTCGACGACGGGGACAGGGGCCTGCTGGGACTCGGCGGTGAGCAGGCGGTCGTTCTCGACAAGGACGCGGAGCTGGTCCATCACTTCGTCCTGGAGTTCCAGCTTCACGCGAACCGGGGCGGCGGGGCCCTCGCCGGCCGGTTCGATTGTTTTCTCGCGCAGCATGGGCACGCGGATGCGGCCCGCTTTCATCGATTGGGGCAGGAGGAACGAGAGCCGGCGGATACCAGCCCGCTCGACCGTGAAGTCCAAGAGGACGGTTTCCTCCACGGCCCGATCGGTGACGCGGACATTGGTGATCGTCTCGCACTTGACGAGCGGCTGCCGCGCGGAGAGCCGAAGCGTACCGCCGTAGTCCGGGCCGCGGTGGTGCACGGCCAGCCGCGTTGCCTGGCGCTGCTCGGGCGTGAGCCAGCCGAACAGACGCTCCAGGAGAACGGTATCGGCATTTTTCAGATCGACGGCCTGCACGTCGAACGCCGGGTCGACCTGGACGGCGATGTGGCCCTCTTGCCGCTCGGCGCCGACCACTTCGATTCGCGGCAGCGCCACGGACTGTGGATCGTCGGACCGCCCGAGTGTGCCGCGGATCAAGAGCGGCACTTCTTGCTGGGAACCGCCTGCCAGATAGACGCTCAGGAGCGGCCGGTCGTCGCGACGCGTGAGGGCCCAATGGAACTCGCCGGGCGCGGAGATCTCGTCGAGCTTCAGTTTTTCGGGTAGGAAGATCTCGATGCGATGGAGAGGACGGTTCTGGACGTTGAGCTTCACCCGGCACTCCAGGTTCCGTTCGAATTCGGAGATCCGCAGCACGGTTTGGGCTTCGGCGGTGATCTTGCGCTCGACCGGCGTCACGGCGAGCTTGATCGTGAAGGGGACCGACGCGAACCGATAGGCCTCATAGGCCCGCACCCCCAGAGGACTTTCTTCCAGCCCGGCCGCCGGGCGGTTGGGAGACTCCGAGGTCAAATCGGTGCGGGTGACACCCGACGCGACGGCCGTGCGGATTTCCAACAAGGGACTGCGGCGGATGGCCACCTGGCCGTTGTGCAGGGCCGCGTCGGGCACGGCGACCACCGGCACCTCCCAGTCGGCCGCCTCCGGCGTCCCCACCGGCGCGAAGCGGGAGAGATGCAGTTCGAACGTCTCGCGGTCGCGGGCCGCCTTCAGGAGCGATACATCGACCGACTGCCGGCCGCCGTCTTCGCGGACTTCCCAGCCGCGGACGTTGCTGCCGGCGATTTTTTCCAGGAGATAACCGGCCGGAATCAGGACGCGAATCTGCTCGCGCTGGCTGCGCGGGAATTCGAGGGCCAGTTGCCAGACAAGCCGCAGGCCGTCTTCCTGGAAGTCGAGCGTGGCCGCGGAGCGGGCCGTGAGGCTGCGATCGACCTGGCCCTCGGACAGCTTGGGACGCCACTCGACCCGGATCGCGCCCTCGGGACCGAGCGTGGTCTGGATCGTTTCATCGGCCTTTTCCGTCTCGTAGCTCGGGCGGTCGGCGACCTGTCCCAGCCGGACCTCGGTCTGGGGCTGAGGGACGCCAAGCGTCAAGGCCGTCGCCGGAGCGGAGGGAAGCGAACCTTCCGCCACGCGCCATCCGCCGCGGCGATCCAGCCGCATGCGGACCGATACAGCCAGCGCGTGCCGCCCTTTGCCGACGACGTGCAACGTCAAGAGTGGGCGAGGCGCCGGCATCGCTTGTTGTGCGGCCTGGGCTTCCGCGCGCTGCTGGACCTGCGGTTGCGGCGGATCCGGCACTGCCTGGGCGACGCTCATCCGCGCCGGTTTGCCGTCGAGCTCCGCCTTGGCCAGCACGCCCCCTTCCAGGCCCAAGGGGACCGTTACCGGCTTGTCGACAAAGACGTCGACCTGGAGCTGCCCTTCGAGGAGCAAGAACTCCTCGCTCGCCAGGCTCGCTGAATAGGAAGCCCCCGCCAGAGCGAACTCCGCTGGCGGCTTCGTGCCTTCCAGCTTCTCATCGGGATGGGCCAGGTTCCAGAGTTCCACGTACTTGGCATAGGGGACGAGCATCTTGTCGACGCCCTGGATCCCGGTCTGGGATTCGGGATCATAGGGAATGAGGATGGCGTCCTCGGGAACCAGGACCGGCTGAGGCGGCTCGACGACCTGGACGACGAAGCGGCTGTCCTCCTTGCCCTGGTCCGGCTTGGGCGGGTCGGCATAGGCCGGCGATCCGATGCACAATACGGCCAGAGTGATCGCAGCGGCGGCAACTGCCGGTCTTGTGACGCGTCGCCGGAACAGCCGACCGAACCAACGGATGACGCCGATCGCAAGATAGAACGGCACGAGCAGCGCAGCGGCATAGACCGCCATGTTGGCTGGTCCGGCCACGAGTTCCAGCCCCGGCACGAGCGGGATCAGTGTGCCGAGAAGGAGAACGAGCAGGATCCACGTGGTCTTCGCCAGGGCAGAGCGGTCCGTCAGGGCAAAGCCGATGAGGACTACGAGGAAAGTCAGGGCCCAACCGAGCGTTTCAAACCGAGGGCGGTTGGCCAAGGCAAGAACTAACCGAGGTTCCGAGCCGAGGCTTTGGAACTCCGCCACATCGGCGGTTTCGGAGGATTGCTCCAGGTCGATTTTCAAGCTCCGGACGCCACGGAGACGGTCTTGGAGAGGAGACGGCTTCTGGGACGCCGGAGGAGCTGGCTGAGCGGCAGAGGGCGGTGCGGCAGGTTTGCTTTCCGGAGCAGCGGGCTGGGCGGGCACAGGCTCTGCAATAGCCGGCGGGGGACGTTTCGTTTCGGACTGGGCGGCTGTGTCCTCTAACTCGGTGACCGCGCTCTGTAGCAGCATCGGATCCGGTTGAAATGGATCACGAACTTGGCGTACCGCATCTTCTCTACCTGCCGCAATCTCTGCGGGCGGTGGCGGGGCCATCGGCCCTGCTGCCTCCTCAAAATAGCCGAACTGCTCGGCACTCTTGGCAGGTTCGCCGCGATGAAACAGCACGTCGTCGGTCTGGGAGAAAGTGGATGATGCCCCGCGACCACATCCAGACATCAAGAATAGCGGTCCGGGACTCCACAGCGCCGCTCCAACGACGCCTTTGAGCAGCCGAATCGCAGCGGGCGCAGGCGGGGAGGCCTGGAGCGTCAGGGTCCCGTCCGACCGGACGACGCTGTAGCCGGGCGGCGGCGTTACGCGCCACACGAGGTCGGCCACCGGCACGTCGAGCGCCGGAACATCGCGGTCGGCCCGCAGGAGCAACTGCGGTCCAGCCAACTCCATTTTGCCATCCAGCGACACCTTCGCCACGGGCGTCTGGTAGACAATCCGCAGTGTTCGCAGGCTATCGGCGCTTGCAGCCGGCAGACCTACCAGGAGGCTTTCCCCTTCCCGTTGCGGCTTGATCGGCACGGAGTCGAGATCGGCCGACCAGAGGGCCGACTGCGGAGGCAATTGCACGGCGAGGTAGAGGGCCTTGGCGCGGAGTTGGAACAGGGCCGCGGTCTGGCTGATGCCTTCGGCCGAGAGCTGGGTCAAGAGTTCCGCCCTTTGCACGATGGCAGGGTCGAGTCCATAGCCGGGATGGCGCGAAACGTCGACGGTGATCGCAGCCGGTTCGCCGACGAACCCGAATACTCCCAGCAGTCGCCGGCCGGGCTGGTACTCCGCATCGACCAGTTCGCCGACATCGACGCGGCGGGCCCGTTGGGCCGCTTTGACCTCGACGTGCAGTTCGGCCGTCCCCTCGACGGCCACGAGCCCCGACTGGTAGGCGACGTTGCCGGCCTGGATGATCGGCAGAGCCAATCCCTTCGGCTCCTGTTTCGCAAGCGGTTCGGTGAAATCCACAGCCAGGCGGATCTTCTCGCGCTGCGGCTGTGCAAGCAGGACTTCCCACCGCCGCCGGCCGTTCTCGACACCGCGATCGATCTGCTCCTTCAGCAGAAGTCCATCCAGACCGCGGATGGAGAGCATTTCCGGCGTGGTTTCGGGCAACAGGAGGATGAGCCGGTCCGTGCGGGCGTCCTGGACCTGGTAGGCGATCTCGTAGTGGGCCGAAAGAGCATCCGGCTCGACTCGGAGGAACGACCAGGTCCGCGCGGTCAGGTACGGCAGAGTCCGTTCGAAGGTGAGCGTGGCCTGGTACGGCCGGCCGTCATAGCGATAAGCCAGGTCGGTCTCCACGCCCGCCAGGCCGTAGCGGCCCTTTTCGGCCTCGTCGAGCGGCGTGAGGCGGTCGAGTTTTTCGGGTCGCACGGCCAGATCGTTGCGGACATCCACCGCCAGGGCCCCAATGTCGTCTTCGGCCCCGGCCACGACAAACACCGGGAATTCGACCGAGAGTTTCTGCCAGGGAGCCAGCCAGCCGGCGGGCGTATTCTCCGCCTCGAAATACACCCGGTAATCCTCACGGGCGGCCACGGCCTGCGGCAGCCGGACGCGAATCCGCGCGGGTTGGTCGGGCGGACCGCACCGCTCGAACTTCAGGGGTTTGGCATCGGCACCGGTCACGCTGGTGATGTGCCAGCCCGCGGGCACGGACAGATCGAACCCAAAGAGCTTTTCCACGTCGGATGACAACAGCGCGCCGCCGCGGACCCTCAGCGCGCGGTCCTCGACCGCCAGGAGCACGTTCGTCACCGCCGAGAGCTTTGCCGGCGGCTTGGCGAACTGGGCCGACAGATCGAATTTGGGTTGCGGCGCGTAGTAGGCAACCACGGCCGAGACGGCCGGCGCTCCCGGCGCCTGCCGGAGCACCGATTCAGGGATCGCCTGGGTCAGCACCGACGTGTCGATCGGGATGAGACCGTCGGCCGCCACGGACTGCGTCCGGAGCCGTTGTTCGACGACCAGACCGACGACGGCCACGTGGCTGACCACGTCGAGCGGTTCGAGCTTGGGCATGGTCCAGGCATCGAGTTTCGGCGGCGTGCGCTGGGCGACGATGCCGAGCACCACCGGCTCGACGGTCTGCTCACGCAAACGGACGTTGAGCAACCGCTGGCCTCCCTCGGTTTCAATGGCCCACCGCGCCAGAAGCGGCGACCGGACCTCCAGGATATCAAAGCCGTCCGGCGCCACGAAGCGGAACCCGTCCACTGCCCGGTGAAGCACTTCCAGGGAGACGGTGGCGTGCAACTGCTCGTAGGCTTCGGTAATCTCGTCGACCAGCACGCTGCGTGCGGCCACCGCGCGCTGCTCGCGCTGGAGGCGGCTATTGAGCGTCATCACCAGCGAGGTATCGCCGGGCCGCAGGAGCAACTCAAAGCGGGTGAGGCGGGCCGTTTCGTCGACCGCGCGGCTGACCACATCGGCGCCGGACTTGACCTCGACGTCGCCGGCGACCGACATCCGGAATCCGACGGCCGGAGGCAGCGGCACGCGGAATTTCAAAACCTGCGTGGCCGCAGTGGTCTCCAGCGGCGAGACCATCTCGAGCTTCAGTGCCTTCGGGCCGGTACCCTCGACCAAGAGGACCAGCCGGCCGTCGTCGCCGCGGCCGATCGGCGCCGGCTTGTCGCCGAGCGTTGCCTGCCGCAGGCCAAGCCCGGACAGGTCGAGCGGCACGGCGTGGAGCCCTTTGGCGAACACGTCGACGGTGATCGTCGCGTTCCAGCGGGCGCGGTCCTCTTCAACGGCGACTTCGTACTGGGCGGAAACCAGGGCGGCCTCTTGCGGGGCCGGAGTCTCGGGCGACTTCTTGGCTTTTTTCAACAGGTCTTCGTACTCTTCTCGCGAAAGAAGGACGCGGCGCGGCTGGTTTTCCAGCAGCGCGTCCAGGTCTCCGAAGGGGACGAAGATCTCGCGAACCACCGGCTGCGTGCGGTCGCCGGCTGCGTGGGCTTGTTGTGGAAGAACCGCCAGTGCGATCATCCCGGTGAAGAAGATTCCCAACAGAGATTCGAGCATCGGCACGGCGCGGCTGTAGGACGGCCTTCCCAGGCCGTCGTTTCTTCGCGAATTCTGTTCGCACGGTCGGCTATTCGGTCCGCATGATACGGAGATCGCCAAGGACCGGCAGCGGGCGATCTTTGACGAGAAGTGACGGCCTGGAAAGGCCGTCCTACGACGTGGCAGGGTGGCACAGCGGATCCTACGCATGGTCCTGGCCTCCCTGCTGGCGGCCGGATTCGTCTCTGGGCGGCTCTTCTCCGCGAGACTCCGGCGGCTTTTCGGTCTCGGGCGTGGACGGGGCAGGGCTCGGCCAGATGGCAGCCTGCGCCTCCGCGGCGACCGGCGGCACGGCCGGCGTGACGAGGCCCGGCCATTCATCCGGCCAGGGCTCACCGGGCAGTTCCGGTTCCGAGTTGCGCCGCCGCGTCCAGAGGAAATATACCAGAATCCAGAGCACCAGGACCACGAGCAAGCCCGCGGCCAACACGCCGTCGAGCATCTGCCAGGCCAGGATCGGATAGAAGACGCCGAGCGCCACCGCGGCGATTACCAAAGCGCCCAGGGCAAGGCCCCGCACGCCCGCGCCGGCCGGAATCAAGAAGATCCCCAGCAGGACGACCGCTGCGAAGACGATGGCGTTGAGCCAGTCCTCTTCGATCCACCGAAGCTGCAGGTCGCCGGCCGGCGGCGGCAGGGGACTCAGGGTGGAAAAGACGTAGCACCTTCCATCCGTCGGGAAGCTGTCGGCCACGTCGAGCCGTTCGCAAACCCAGGCGACGAGTTCCTGATCGCTCAGACGCGAGGCCGGTTTCCAAGTGAAGTTGTCGTCAAGGCGCCAGCGGAACTCCTCGGTCCAGGGGCCCTTTCGCTCCAGGATCGCCCACTCTTCGGGCAGATACACGCAGAGATAGACCTTCTGGACGGCCGGTTCGAGCGGGAACTCGGCGAGCTCGAGCGTCCGGCCATCGCCCTGGACCGTGTAGCGGAGTTCCAGGACGAACGGCTTCTCGGCGCCGGATTCGACCAGGGGAATGAAGTACTGTCGGTCCTGTCCCTGTTCGAGCGTGGTGGGCCGGCCATCGATCCGCGGCTCCATGTCGACGGTGGACCCCTGGGGCAGTTGCACGACGAGCCGCTGCCGGACGCTTCGCATCCGGAAGAGGGCCTGGAACTTGACATTCTTGCCGCGCGTGACGACGGCACGGACCACGGCGCGCTCGACGCTCGTGTGCTTGATCTCCTCGAGCTGGTAGCGGGTGGCCGTAACGGCCAGGGCCCAATCGTCGTGGAACTCGAATGCCCGGGCGGCATCGCTCACGGACGCGCCGGGCATGAGGTCGTGCTGCGGGTCGATGGGGCGCAGCCCTTTCGGTTCGTCGGGCGTCTGCAGGTCGACCGTCTCGGCCTTGGTCAGCACGATCTGGCCCCACGCCCGGTCCACGCCGCGCGGAACGAGCACCGGAACGTCGAACTCGAGCTGGCTGCCCACGTCGAGGCCGTCGAGCTTTTTCTCCCACACGAAACGAATGCTGCCGTCGCCGATCCGTTCCGTTTCTCCGCTGAGGCTCCAGGCCACGTAGCCTTTGGCCAGGTCCGCCGGCGGGGGTTCGATGGTTTTCTCGCGGATCGCGGGGGTCATGTTGTGGGCGGCGGACGCGACTTCGGCGGGCAGGTCGAGCCGCAGCGACTTGACGCCGCTATAGAGGACGCTGTAGAAGAAAGTCGCCTCGTACTTCACCACTCCCTCGTCGACGCGAGCCACGAGCAGTTGCCCGACGGTGACCTGCGGTTTGCGGCGTTCCGCCGCCAATTCCAGCTTCATCGGCTCCTGGGTAAAGGCGAATGCCAGCACCGGTCGCGCGGCATCCTGGGCCTGGCGGCCCGCCTCCATTCCCGCAAGTGCCTCCTCAAAGGAGATCGCGCGGAGACCGTCCGATGTCGCCGGGTTCACACGCAGGCTCTCGGGAGCATAGACGATAAGCCTGCCGGTCGCGCGCTCGAGGTTCGTCGAAACCGGACGGGGCACTTCCACCGGCATCGTTACCGCCTTGCCCGTGGGACCCAGCAGGTCGGGTTCCTGAAGATCCTTCTGAAGCTGCACGCCCAAGGCGACTTTGCCCATTGCCTTCCGGCCCAGGTTCACCACAAGCCGCGTCTTGTTCTCGCGTTCCAGGTGGTGGGTATCGACTTGGACGGGCTCGGCGCCCGGAGCAGGGCGGCCTTCGACCTGCCGGACCTGGTATCCCGCCGGCACGTCCAACTCCAACTGAAACACACCGGCTCGCTGGATGTCGTAGATCGCCAGCAGTCCGAGTTCGGCCCGCTCGGGGCGAACCGTAAACTCGACCAGAGAATCCACGCGGATCCGCGGTTGGACCTTTTCCACGTCGAACGCGAGCTGGTAGCCGGCCGCGGCGTAGCGGTAGGCGAAATTCCAGGCCGTGCGGCGGAGCGTTTCGGGAAGCTCGCTGGCGTCGATCTGCAAGAGTCCGGCGGCGTTGGCCACTTCGGCCCGGAGCCCTTCCGCCGCTTGCACGACGACAAGCCCCTGCTGGCGGCCGACGCCAATCGCTTTCACCACCGGCACGGCCACGGTCCGCTGCGGCTCTTCCCCGGCGAACTTCTCCAATTCGACCACGACGCTCTGGCCGGCTTTGGCCGGCTCGAAGAGCTGCACGTTGATCTTCTGGAGCTTGTCCGCCTGTTCGACGGACCATTGCCGGACATTGGCGTCGAAGACGTTGGTCACCTTGTAGTCCGCCGGCGCCTCGATTGCCAGTTGCCCGAGTTCGGCGCGGCTGATCGTGTAGGCCAGTTGTGCGCGGGAGCGGGTCACGCCCTCGTTGATCCAGACCTCTTGCTCCGCCGCAACGCTGACCAGGGCCTCCAGGCCGGTGGCGCCCTCCGCCTTGGGCGTCCACTGGATCCGGACCGTGGGCGCCGCGCCGACGAAGGCCAGGACCACCGTTTCCTCGGCCGGAGGCTTTTCGGCTACTTTCGGCTCCTCTACGTTCTTTTCGGCCGGTTTGGCCTCGCCGCCCTGCGGAGCGCCGGCGCCGGGAACTTCCGTGGCCGCGATGAGCGGAGAGAGTTCCACCTTCACGCCGGGTTCCGGGATGCGGACGCGCCACCGGCTGACCGGGGCCTGCGGCGCCTGGAAGACGACGCTGTTCTGGCCAGGCTGGCGCGTGATGGCCTTCGCGTATTCGAGGTCCAGTGTGATCGACTCGGGCTGTTTTCCCTTTTTCTCCAGCAACAGATAGTAGCCTCCGCCGGCGTCGGCGATGATGCGGGCCGGCTGATCGGCGATGGCGGACTTGGTGATTGCCGCGTCGGACAACCGCAAAGGGACCTTGAGCCATCCTTCGCGGAGCAGGTCGACCTTCACCTTGGCGGCCACACGGACGACGTCCTTGGCGGCGATCGCCTCGCTGTCCACCTCAGTGATCACTGCCGGCGCCGGCGGCTCATGCTCGGCTTGCGGGGCCGTTTTCTCGCGTGCGGCGTCCCACAACTGCCGGAACTTCTCGTAGGGCAAGAACACCCCGCGGCCCTCTTTTTCAAAGACCTTGCGGAGCTTTTCGTAGGGGATATAGATCGTCAGTTCGCGGATCGCCTCCGCCGGCGTGTCCGCCTGTTTCGGTTCGGGAGGCGCGGCGGCCGGCTCTTGCGCCCAGAGACTGTTGGAAAGACACGGCAGGAGAGAGCCGGCGAGGCAAGCCAAGAGAGAGCTACGGAGACCGGGACGGTTCATCTTCGTGTCCTTGCCAAACAAAGGAAGCGATTGGGGCAGTGCGGACCGCTTGGGGAATGGATGCGGAAGGTGCTGCCACTCCGGCATCTCCAGCAGTAAGACGGATCAGGCCAAGCGGGAGTTTCGCGCAATCCGCTCTTCAAGGATAAGTCACACTCCTCCCGTCGCACAGGCTCCGCCAGACGTGGGGGGTGAGGCACGCGGTGTAGAGTCTCGTCGGCCCAAGAGTCTCACCCAGGAAGAGGGACCGCAAATGTTTGCCCGTTCGGGGGTTGTTTTGAGCAGAGTCGCTCTCGGCAGTTGGCGTGGAGCGGGGAGAGGTAACTCTGCTTTCGGGGGAGGTAGGTCACTCGTTGGCTGGAACCGGGCGAAACGCCGATGGTGGCATCGTTCGTCCAGTGATTGCCGTCCGACGAGATCTGCACATAAAACTCCGCAAAGCGGCTTTTCCCAACGCTCAAGCGCAAGGGTTGTCGCTTCGGATGGATGTAGACTCGCCTCAAATACCGATCCACCGGCTCTCCGCAGCCGAGCGGCGCGCAGCGTCCATGAGCTCTTGGACGTAGATCCCCTGTTCCAACCCCGGATTGCCCGGTTTGCCCGCAGCGAGGTCCTGCAGGAAGTTCGACAGGCAGGCAACATGCACCCGGAGCCAGCCCATCGTGTTCTTCGGGCTGGGAAAACCGATCGCCGGTGACGGATAGCGCTGGCCGACGTCGATGTGCGTCCAGCCCCGCATGCCGCCGATCGGCTGGTCCGGCGCGGTGGCATCGTAGGCTTCCAGGTGGTGCGGGTCCATGCCGTTGAAGCGCAGTGCGCCGCGAGTGCCGTGGATCTCGACGCGAAGCTCATCCTCGCTCCCAGTGGCCAGCTTCGTCCCTTCGATGTGCCCCAACGCGCCGGACTTCATGCGGGCCAGAAGCATGACGCAGTCTTCCGCGTCGACCGGCACCATCCGGGACGGGTCTTCCACCGACGGCCGCTGAGCATACGCAGTCTTCGTCGCTGCCAGGATCGAAGCAAAGTCGCCGACAAGATAGTGCACCAGATCCAATGCGTGCGAGGCAAGATCCGCGATCACTCCGCCGCCGGCCGCCGAGAGCTTCCATTTCAAGGGCGCCCGCGGATCGGCGCTGCCGCCATGATAGAGGCCGCAGCGATACTCCAGCACCTCGCCGACAAACCCTTCGTCGATCAACTGCCTGGCTCGCATCACGGCCGAGAAAAAGCGGCTCTGAAATGTCATCTGGGCCGTGCCGCGGTAGCCGGCCAAGGCGGCGCGAACCTCCTCGGCTTCGGCCAGGTTGGCGACCAGCGGTTTGTCGCAGTAGATGTGCTTTCCGTGGCGGATCGCCGATAGAAGCGCGTTCTTGTGGAGGTGGTTCGGCGTACAGATATGGACGATGTCGATCTCGGGATTCTCGGTGATCTCGCGGAAGTCCGTCACCGCGCGGTCGGCCCCGACGAGTCTGCGGCCGTGCTCCGCCGTTTCCGGGCGACTTGTGGCAACGTGCGTGATCCGTGCTTCCAACGGGACCGGATCGTAGTAGATCGGCAGATTGCGGTAGCCGAAGGCGTGGACCTTGCCGATGAACCCGAAGCCGATGATCCCGACCTTGTAGAACTTCATTCCGATCTCCGTCAGACCGTCTCCACGGTGCCGCGAGCGTGGCTCGCCAACGCAGCCGTGAACAGCCGGTGCGAATAGGCCACTTCCTCGGGCGTAACACAGGCGGCGAAGCGGCTCTTGGGCTTGCCCTCGTGAAATTCATAGAGAAACGCCGCCCAGAGCTGCTGGACGGCATCGGTGAAACCGAACTCGAAGATGCCGCCGGTGATCCCCTGGTAGGCCGCCTCCCAGCCGGTGTCGATCCGCCGCCATGTCTGTTCGCCGCCGGTGTATTCGAGAACTTCCAGCCGCCGCGCGTTGGCACTCGACCAGCGGGCGCAGGCTTTCATGCCCTTGACTTCGAGGTACCACGTATCCGTTTCGCCCGGGGCGATCCGCTGGGTCTTGATCGTCAATGGAAACGGCTCGCCGCTGCCGGGATCGACGGCGTCGCACAGCAGCGTGGCGTTGTCCCACGTGTCACAAGGGACCATGTTGCCTTGCTTGTCCGGGCGCTCTCGGACAAGGTTCGAGAGGATCGCGCGCACGGTGCGAGGGTACCAGCCGGCCTTGAACGGAACGTGGCAAGGATGCATGCCCAGGTCGCCCATGCAGCCGTACTCGCCGTTAATCTCGACGATCCGTTTCCAGTTGATCGGTTTGGTCGCGTTGAGATCCGACGAATGGAGGAATCCCGAATTCACCTCGATGATCCGGCCGAAAGCCTGCTCGTCGATCATCCGGCAGAGTCGCTGCATGGCGGGAAAGAAAGGGAAATGCGACGTGCAGCGGACGAAGACCCGCGCGTGGCGGCGGATCGCCTCCATGATGGCGTCGTTGGCCGGCTTGTCGATCCCGAAGGGCTTTTCGCCCAGGAGGTGTTTGCCCGCGGAGATGATGTCGGTGTAAAGCTGCCGGTGCAGGTTGTGCGGGACGGCACAGTATACGGCCTCGACCTCCCCGTCGGCCAGCAGCTCTTGGTAGTTCTTCGTCACCAGTCGGATCGTGGGGAAATGGTCGCGAAACCACGAAAAGAGGGCGTCGTTGGTGTCGCAGATGGCGACGATCTCGGGCCCGACGTTCATCTCCAAGAGATGACACCAGCGCGCGGCCGCGCTGCCGAACTCCCTGCCCATCAGTCCCAGGCCGATGATGCCGAACTTCACGGTTCTCATGGATTCGTTCCTGGTCCTTGGGTTTACTGCGAGTACCCTAGTTCCCGCTCCACCTCGCCGATCGACTCTTCAATCAGATCCATCGCCTTGTGGGCAACCTCATCCGGCATGATGATCGGGGGGCTCATCCGCAGGATGTGGCCGGCGGGGATCCAGGCGAGTCCTTTGGAGAAGGCCCGCTGGTAGATCCGCTTGCCTGCCTCATCGAACGGTTCCTTGGTCGACTTGTCCTTGACCAGTTCGACGCCCATCAGGCAACCCTTGACTCGCGTGTCGCCGACGATCTTGAAACGGGCGGTCCAGTCGGCCATGCGGCGAGCGAAGAGTGTCTCCAACTGCTGGGCGTGCTCCAAGAGCCCCTCCTCCTCGATCACCTCGATGGAGGCCAGGGCCGCGGCGCAGGCCATCGGGTTGCCGCCATAGCTGGTCGAGGCGCTGATCTTGTCCACCGCGTCGGCGTAGGGCCTGCGCACGACCATCGCCGTGACCGGAAAGCCGTTGCCGAAGCCCTTGCCAATCGTCACCACGTCGGGCACGACGTTCCAATGCTCCATGCAGAGATACTTGCCCGTGCGGCCCATGCTCGTGAGAACTTCATCGGCAACCAGCAGGATTTCGCGTTTTTCGCAAAACTTCTTGAGCTTGGGGAAGAAATCGTCCGGCGGCATAATGCTGCCCGCCCAGCCCTGGATCGGTTCGAGCACAAACGCCGCCACCCGGCCGGTCGCGCTTTCGAGGATCGCCGTGTCGTAGAACTCCAGGTATTTCTCGGTGTCGAGCGAGCCGTCGGGACGCGTCCACCAGGGGCGGTACGCGTCCGGCCGCGGAACCATGTAGAACCCCGAGGCCCGCTCGGCGCCGCTGAACTGGTTCATCCTCGCCAGGCTGATCGAATGTCCCGATTTGCCGTGGAAGTCGCCGAAGCAACTGACGAACTCGTGCTTGCCGGTCGCCGCCCGGCAGGTCCGCAGGGCCGCTTCCACCGCCGTCGTGCCGCTGTCGTAGAGCTGGATTCCCTCCAGATCGCCCGGCATCACCGCGGCAAGCTTCTCCAGGAGCCTCACCTTGATCTCCGTGGTGAAGTCGTGGGCGTTCATCAGTTTGTGCGCGTAAGCGGCGGTCGCCTCGGAGACCTTCGGATGGCAGTGGCCCAAGGTCGTCACGTAGATGCCGCTGGAGAAATCGATATAGCGGTTTCCGTCGGCATCGGTCATCGTGCACCCGTGGCCGCTCTCGAAGACCACCGGGAAGAGCCGCACCTGCGCCGACAGGCCGCGGATGTACTTCGACGCTCGGGCGTGCAGCTCGTTGCTTCTGGGACCAGGCAGGGTCTTCGTGACGATCCTCGGCCACTCGTTCAGATCGATCGCGTAGGGCGTCGGATCGTACGTACCCGCGCGTGGGCCGACGAATTCCGGTGCGGCGACATGGGCGCTCATGGCTGTTGTTCTCCCGGTTCAATGAGTACACGTATCGGCAAGTCAAGAAACCGATGGGGTTCTTTCGTGAGTTTCGGGCGTGGCATAGACGATTTCTGCTCCGGTCGCTTCCAAGGCCGTCCGGTCCGGTTCGGCAAGCTCCGAGTCCGTAATCAGCGTCATCTCGGGCGCAAAACGCCCGGCGACCACCAGGCTCTGCTTGCCGAACTTGGAACTGTCGGCAACCACGATGGTCTTGTCCGCCTGCTTCTGCACGGCGCGGGAAAGCAGCGCGGTGCCCAAGTCGGCGCTATAGAACTCGCCGCGATGCGAGTCCACCGCGTCCGCGCCCAGAACCGCCACATCGACGCGGAATTCCTGGACGCGGGCCAATGCCAGTTCGCCGGTCAGATCAGGGCTGTTCTCGGCCAACACGCCGCCGAAGACGACAACTTCCACTCCCTGGCGGCCAAAAAGCTCCATCGCGACCCGCAGGTTGTTCGTAAACACGCGGAGATCCAAATCCGTCGGCAGGAGCCGGGCGAGGTGCACCGCCGTCGTGCCCGTGTCGAGATAGACATTGTTCCCCTGCTCGAGGCGGCCGGCGGCCTCGCGGGCGACCAGGTACTTCTTCTCCCGCCGCTGCCGGTCCTTGGTCGAAAACGGGGCCTCCTTCACAAACGGCGACCGCAGCACGCACCCCCCATGGGTCCGCGTCAGGATGCCGGCTTTTTCCAGGACGCTCAAGTCACGGCGAATCGTCATCGTCGTGACTCGGAGCAATCCAGCAAGCTCCTCGACGCTCAAGCGGCCTCTCTCGGCCAACAGATTGCGGATTTCCCCATGTCGAGGGGTGGGAGGTGGCATCGCTGGGTCTACTAACCATGTTGTTCAAATCGAACATTATCTGAGTTTGTTTTGGTATGTCAAGGCTTGTATGATTCACCGCACCGGTGGGTCCTCGGTCGGTCTTGGAACTACCCAGG
>JABWBD010000164.1 GCA_013360685.1 Pirellulales bacterium | reverse complement strand
TCGAACAGGTCGCGCACGCGCGCGGCCCCGACGCCGACGAACATCTCTACGAACTCGGAGCCGCTGATCGAAAAGAACGGCACCTTCGCTTCGCCGGCGACCGCGCGTGCCAGCAGCGTCTTGCCGGTGCCGGGCGGCCCCACCAGCAGCACGCCCTTCGGCACGCGCGCACCGAGCCGGCCGTAGCGCTGCGGATCCTTCAGGAACTCGACGATTTCGCGCAGCTCTTCCTTGGCTTCGTCGACGCCCGCCACGTCGGCGAACGTGACGCCGGTGTCCTGCTCGACGTAGACCTTCGCCCGGCTCTTGCCGATCGACATGAAGCCGCCGAGTCCCTGCTTCTCGGCGAAGCGGCGGAACAGGAAATACCAGACCGCGAAGAACACCAGCGCCGGCGCGACCCACGACACGAGGTCGCGCAGGAACGTGCTCTGCACGACGCGCGTGTAGGGCACGTTGTAGCGATCGAGGCGCTCGGCCAGGGCGGGTTCGACGCGCGTGGCGGCGACCGCGCGGCCTGAGATCCGGGCCGATCTGGCGAACCTCCAGTTGGCGGCGATCGAGAGGCTCGAGGGCCGCCGGGAGCAATTTTCGCCCGCCGATCGCCGGACGTACGAATTCGCCCGCGCCCAGGCGCTGGCCGGCGCCGGCCGGGTCGAGGAAGCAGGACAAGCCTTGGACAGTCTCGCGCAAGCCTATCCTCGCGACGGAGAAATCCAAGAAGCACATGCCGCTCTCCTGCTTGCCGGCACGGATCGGGCTTCGCTGGAGCGATCGCTGGCCAAGTGGCGCCAGGTGGAGGAAAAGGCGGCGCCGGCCAGCGAGCGATGGTTCCGCGCGAAATACAACGTGGCTTCGCTGCACTACCGGCTCGGCAACCGCGAGCAGGCGGCCAGAATCATAAGACTCCTTCAGATCGTCCATCCCGAACTCGGCGGCCCGGAACGGAAACGGCAGTTTCTCGAATTGCTTGCGCAGGCGACGCGGTAGCGTCTTTGTACCCAGTTCTGTTCACTACCCACTTTGCGGCGATCCGAAGACTCGCTAAGCCCTCTCGGCGGAAGATCGACAGCGAATGCACCTGAGATGGAACGACCAGCATGGCAAGTTCACACTCATCCGCCCAAAGGTAGCCTGCGCAGCCGATGCCGTGATTCCTCAACGCTTACAACGGCGCCTGTTTCAATCGCTTCGGCTGAGTCAGCGAGGACCGCTCGCAGGCGTTCGATCACGTGCAGAGGCCGCGTATTCTTCAGCCGAAAAACGATCACACTGGTCACCTCGGGGCCGGCGCTGGCTACGATCTCGCTGAAGTCCAGGTCAAACGTCAAGACGATTCTCGCCTCTCGAATCGCTTTCGCGAAAATCTCGCCATTCGGGAGGCGCTGTAACCCTTCGTCGCGCAAATGGACCACGTCGTGCCCCTGTTCGCGGAGCCACTCGCAGACCTTCTGAGATACTCCCATATCGGCCAAGAAACGCATGTCACCACAGCTCCTATGCCGAGCGGACCTCTTCGCGCGTGAGCCAAGCTGCGTATTCCAATGCCTGTTGCACGTCTTCGGCCTCTAAATCCGGATACTCAGCCAGCACTTCGTCGGTCGAAGCTCCGTGCGCAATCTGGCTGACGATTACGGATACAGGGATACGCATCCCACGGATGCACGCGCGGCCTCCCATAATCATCGGATCAAACGAAATGCGATCAAACATGACTGCCTCCGTCTTTACGATAGTTGTCCTTTCGCCTAGTTTTCCACAATACGGGAGTCTGGCGCAAGAACAGCCCGGATGGGTGGCTATCGTTCCGTCAAGCCTCTTCCATTAATCTAGCGATGCCCCATCACTTAGGCAACACGATCCCGCAAAACGGCGAGAGACACCAGCCATTCCGAGCAACGCCGCCGTCCACTCCGCCTGCAAATGACGAATAACGAATGACGAATGACCCCGGCAAGAGACCGCCGGCTACGGCCGCTGGGAGAATGCCGCCGGCGCACAGTGCGGCCGCCGGTAGATCGGTACCATCACCGGTGGCGTCTCGAACGACTCATCTTCATCGACCCGGTCCATGTCCCCGCCGCGGCCATCCACGCTCCTGCCACCGCTGCCGGCAAACAGGACGAGCAGGCTGGGCATGATCAGGGCGCTTGCCAGGCAACAGGTGATGCCGATGGTGAGCACCCTGCCCAGGCTCTGCAGACCCTGATGGCTGGCGATCATCAGGCTCGCGAAGCCGACCATCGTCGTCAGGGCATTGACCACCAGGGCCGTAGCCGTCGAACCGCTGAAGGAGCGATAGCAGCTCCGGCGGCGGAGGAAGTCGTGGACGACGTGAATGCCGTAGTCCACTCCCAGCCCCAGAATCAGCGGCAGCACGATCATGTTGGCCGGGTTGAGCGGGATGCCCAGGAGGCCCATCAGGCCGAAGAGCTGGACGACTCCGGCGGCCAGCGGCAGCAGGGCCAGCAGGGTGTAGCGGATGCTGGCAAAATCGACCAGCATCAGAACGACCACCGCAGCCAAGGCATACACGGCCGCCTTTTCGTAGCTGTTCTTCATCTGCCGCGAGGCTTCATAGATCTGCACCGGGTTGCCGGTCGCTTCCGGGTCGACGCTGCGCAACTCGGCGACAAACCGTTCCATTGCCCCCGGCGCCCAGATGTCGCCTTTGCAGTAGATCTTCAGGAGGTGCTTGCCGCCGGCGCCGATGAAACGAGTGGTCAGGCCCTCCGGCAGATCGCTCCAGGTCGGCGGCTGAGGCGAAGCAACCGAGCGAAGCGCCTCCAAGCGTTGCCGCAGGCCCTCCGGGGCCGCGGGGGCCGCTTGGATCGCATCCGACATCTGCGCCAATCGCCGGCAAATGCTCTCAATCACGGGGCGTTTCGCTTCGATCTCGGCCGGCAGCGCCGAGGCGATTTCCTCGACCCGTTCCACCGAAGGCAATTGAAGGCACCGCGCCTTGCGATCGAGGACTTCCTCCCGGGTGCCCGCCACCGACAGGCCGCACCACGCGCTCTGTCCCAACTGCGCCAAGAGCTTCTGCTGGAGTTCGATGCTTTCCAGTCCGACGGGTTGGAGGTTCAGCAGGTTGTCGTCGTACCGCAGCATGGGAATGCCGATCGCCAGCAATCCGGTTCCAAGGCACGCGGACACACCGATCAAGAGCGGCCGCCGGAACAGGATGCGAAACCACGGAGCCAGATCGAGAAGCACCGGCGAATTGCCGGCTCGGCGGCGGCGATCCGACACACAGAGCAAAGCCGGCAGGACCGTCATCTCCGCGACCCAGCAAAGCAAAATGCCGCCGCCGGCGATCACCCCCAACTCGGCCAGTCCGCGGAAGCCCGTGAAGCCGGCCATGAAGAATGCACCGGCGGTGGTGACCGCCCCGGTGGCGATCCCGGGGCCGACGCTCCGGGCCGTCTCCAATAGCGCGTCGCTCGTCGACTGCCCCGCGGCGCGGAGCTGAAGGTACCGCGTGAGATAATAGATGCCGTAGTCGGTCCCCAGCCCGATCAGGATCGCTCCGAAGGCGATGCTCAGAATGTTGACGTGCCCGACGGTCAGCGTGATATAGCCGAGCGACCAGACCATGGCCACCACGAGCGCGGCCATCGTGAGCATCGGATGCCGCAAGCGGCCGAATCCGGCCACGAACACCACGACGACTCCCATCAGCGACAAGAGCGTCGCCGCTCCGGTCGAGGACTGGCTCGACTGCATCTCGTCGTGCTCGATGATCGGCAGGCCGGTGAGCCCGATCTGCGTCTGGGGATGCCGCAGCCGGATCTCGGCGGTAAGTTGCCGCAGCAGCCGGATCGCTTCGGCATTCGGGGCAAAGTTCACGCCATCCTCGTTGGCCAGCCGGAGCAGCACGAAGGCCAGTCGGCCGCTGTTGGCCGTAAGTCGTTGCCCAGCGGGACCGATCTCCGCGGCACCGCCGAGACCGGCCGCCAGGGCGTCGAATCCTCCCAGCAACGCTCCCTGCATGCCCTCGGAAGCCGCCGTGCGAGGGTCGAGTGCTTCCGTGGAGTTGGAAGCCCCCTGCACAGCCGCCGCATCCATCCGCCCTGCCGAGAAGGCGAGCTGCGCCTGTTGGAGGAGTTGATCGATGCCCGCCAACTGCGCCGGCTCCAGATAATAGAGCCCCTTCGCTCGAAGCTTCGCGGAGTCGACGCCGTGAAACACCGATTGGAAGAACCGTTCGTGGCTCGCGGCGGATACGGCCGCGTCGTCGGCCGCAGCGGCAACGGCCTCCGGCTGGTCCCCCTGAACGACAATGACCACGTCTTCCTGGTCGCCGAACTCGTCGGTATACGCCAGCCAACGGCGGTGGTAATCGCTGGTCGGACTCAACAGATCCGAGCGCTTGGTGCAATACTCCAAGCGGCCCATCGCCAGGGCCGCTGAAGCGATGGCCGCAAGGACGGCAATGACCAGCGTCGCCACGGGAAAGCGGATCACCAGGCGGGTGAGCCGTTCCAGGGGCTTCGTCAGCGGAGACCAGTGCGGCTGCGGCATCCTTTCCGCGAGCATTCGATTCCTTTCATCCCCATGCACGCCCACAGCGCCGGGCGCAGCCGGCCGCGCCCGGACACCGAGGAAGGGACCGCTATTTCACATCCTTGCTGACCTCTTTGCTGACGTCATCCAGCCCGCGCTTGAACTCGGAGATGCCGCTTCCCAACGACCGCATCACCGACGGCAACCGGTTGCCGAACAGGAGAAGCGCGATAACGCCGATGATCAAGAGCTCCGTGTGACCGATACCGAACATGACCAAGCTCCGGAAGGGGGTAGTTGGCTTGCCTTGAAACTCGGCACAGCCACCGTCTTTCGACTTCCCAATTATAACGAAAAGGTCCGTGCAATTGCATAGAGCTGGTAACGGGGAGAACACACTTCCCTCTGCAACCCCGCCACGGTGTTGGTTCTGCATCCCTCGCCATTCAACGCAAGGAACCAGACCAATCGAGCATGGAAGTGCTGGAATGCTGGAAAACTGGACGACTGAGTAAACGAAATTGGAATATTAGGAAAACGGGGAATTCTGGGAATCCGGGAATCTACGGCTGCCCCGAACCCCATCATCCCACCACCGCGCCCTCCCCTCGCTCCCTTCGGTCTCGCCCGCGGGTAGCCGCCGACTCAACCGACGTCTCCGCGATGTGAGGCGCCGGTATCGCATGGTCCTGGCTGGCTTTCTTGTGCGTTCGCCAGAAGAAATGGCCCATCGGTCCGGCCAGCAATGCGGGCAACAGGACGAGGTTGCCGATCGCCGAGACCGTCAACATGGTCAACATCAGGCATCCGAAACGCTGGGTCGGGACGAAGGAACTCAGTGCGAAGGCAAAAAGCCCCAGGCCGATGACCCCCCAGCTCTGATAAATCGCCCGCGCACAGTCCTCGTAAGCAAACATGATCGCGCGCCGCCGGTCCATGCCGCGCTCCTGGCCGTGCCGGCACCAGAGCATGAAGTGGATGGCGTCGTCGACGGTTACTCCCAGCGCCACTGCCGGCGTCATGACGGTGCCCGTATCCACCACGATTCCCAGCAGTCCCATGCCGCCGAAGATGATGGCCATCGGGAAGATGCTCGGGACCATCAAGAGGAGTCCGGCCGAGAGGTTCCGCATCAGGAGCACCATGGCGATGCCGATGAGGATCAGGTCGCCGACGAAACCGAGGATCAGGCCGTCGAGCAGGGAGTGCTGGGCCTTGTAGATCAGCGGAACCAGGCCGGTGTACGTGGCGGAAAGCCCCTCGATGCCTTCATTGCGCCGCTCGTCCAGCACCGGTTCGACGACCTGCTTCAAGTTGTCGACGAATCGGCCGTAGTCGACGTTCGTCAGTGCTCCGACGCGGGCGCTGATTCGCCAGAGGTTTTCCTCGCCGTCCTGCTGGAAGAAATCGGTCAACTTGGCCCGGTGGCGCTGGAGCTGGACGATCCAGACGCGTCGCTCGATGAAGCTGGGACGCTGGGGCAGATCGCGGGTGAACGTGGGCGCCGCCAGGGCGCTTCCCACCTCCTCCATCGCCCCCAATCGGTCCCGCACCTCGGCGACCAGTTCCATCTGGTCGAGCATGTCGAGCGAGCATTTCCGCGGGTCGATCCGCAAGACGACCTCCATCGGCACCAGCGGCCCAAGCTTTTCCTCGAGCCAGGCGTAGTCGTGGATAATGCGTGCATCGGGCGAAAACATCCGCATGAGCTTCACCGACGTCTCCACTTGGGAGACGCCGTACGCCCCGAGAGCCATCAGCGCCAGGCAGCCGACGGTCACCAGCCCGTTGCGGCGAATGATGAACTCGCCCACCCCGCGCCACCGGGGCGAAAGCCCCGGGTCGAACCGCCGCGGTCCGCTCTCGGCCCCCAAGGCCTTCAACGGCCAGAACTGGAGTACGGCCGGCAAATAGAAGCACAGCACCAGCAGGCTTCCCAACACTCCAATCGCCGAGTAGATGCCGAACATCTTGATCGGCACCAATTCGCTGATCCCCAGCGACGCCAGTCCCACCGCGGTCGTCCCGGTCGCCAAGGCCAAGGGGAGCCACGCGTTGGCCACCGCGCGGCCCGGAGCGTTTTCCATGCCGTGTTCGCGAATCGCGTCGCGGTAGTAGTTGGCCAGGTGGATCGCCCCGGAAGTGGCTGCCACGTAGACCAGCGACGGCATGGTCATCAGGATGGCGTTCATCTGGACGCCCGAGAACCAGACAATCGCGATGCTCAGGCCCGCGGAAAACAACGCCGTGGTAAAGACCATCGCGGTCAGCCCCCAGCTCCGCAAGCACCACCACGACATGATCAGGCCGACCACGGCGGAAACCCCCGCCAGCCGCATCAGGGTTCTTTCTCCCTCCTGATCGATGGACACGTTGTCCACGGGCGGGCCGCCCAAGTGAAGTTCGTCGCGCGTGATCGCACACTCCGTCTCCGCAACGTGGTAAATCCTCTCCACCAGTGCGTGGAGGAATTTCTGGTGGCCGCGCTTCCCCGCAGCCGCCTCGGCGTCCCATTCGGCTTCCGCCTCCGGACGGACGGTCAGCACCAAGCACGTCTGCTTGCCGTCGCGTCCGATGACAAACCCCTTGAGCCGCTCGACGGCCTCCGCCGCTTCTACACCCTGGTCGATCAGTGACTGCAGGATTTCACGGCCGGTGACGGCGGACTTGAAAAACCGCGGTTCCCCGACTTGGAGGGAGTGTTCTTCGGGCGGCAGGAGCTTTCTCGCCAGCAGCGGTAGGGCCGCATTGTCCAGCGTGCAGCCTTCCCAGCTTGCCAGGATGAACATGTCGCTCTCGAAATGAGAGCGGTACCAATGGAATGTCGCAGTTTCCTCATACGCCGAGGGGAGCCACGATTTCACATCGTTCTTGTTGCTTCGAATCGCCCTGCGCGTGCCCATGAAAAAAAAGGGCAGCAGGAAAGCCACGATCATCAGGATGATGAAGCTGTTGCGCGCGAAGAATGCGGGT
Organism: Pirellulales bacterium; assembly: GCA_013360685.1. Lineage (GTDB taxonomy): Bacteria > Planctomycetota > Planctomycetia > Pirellulales > Thermoguttaceae > JABWBD01. The sequence continues at coordinate 8,772 of JABWBD010000164.1, read as the reverse complement.
TTCGTCGTTTTCATTGAGCCCCGAATCGTTCCCGGCGTCGGACCGAAGGATCAGCGCTGAGGTGGTGTGTCTGGACGCGCCAGCCGCTACGACGGACGGAGCCGATGCCGGCAACCGCAGCGCAAACACCAGTTGCCTCACTAACATATCGTCACGAAAAGTGCCCTCGGAACGGAAAATCCGGCAACGAACTCCCGGATCGGGTGAGAAGGCTCTCTATAACCGGCGGGGGCTGCCGGCCGAGCATGCCGCAGTCCGGACGGCGCGGACTATCCTGGACTGGTGGAAAGGCCGGCATTGTCTGTCGCCGCTGCCGCGGCTGGGAAAATATCTTGAAATCGACTGCGTGCCTCCGTTACAGGGGTTCACTCCCCTGGCAATTGTCGATCGCCGCTCCGCGGCTGGTTGGTAAACGGCGGATGGCTTGGTAAACGGCACTCTGAAATGCAGAGGGAAGCACGATTTGGGTCCGGTCGTGTTTCCCTCCGTGCTTCGGGGTGCCTGAAACCGTGATTTGATGCAGGAAGCAAAAAACTGGTTGCGCACCGTTTGGTGCTAGTGCCGCGTAGTTTCTGCTCCCCGGTTCGCGTAGAATTCTCCTGAATATTCGAGGGCAACGGCATCTTGGCCAAGGACCAGTCTTGCCAGGCGGCCGATCTCCTGCCGGAGCCGATGCTGGTGGTCGTCGGCCTGTACACCCAGGCCGACCGGTCTGGGGAACGGTTCCAGGGAGGCATAGGCATCGGCTGATGCTGGTCCGAAACCTGGTCGAGATGTATCGCGGCACGGTGGCAGCCCTCGGCGAAAGGGTGGCAAGCCGATGAACGTAGTCGATTCCACGCGGAAATCCCTGGAGGCTCTCGAGCAAAGGATTGAAAGGCTCGAGGAGGCAAACCGGCTGAAGGATGAGTTCCTCAGCGCCCTCGGCCACGAACTGGGCAACGTCTTTCTCCCTTACCAGTTCGCCCTGCAACTTCTCCAGCACGAACCGGCGAACGCGGCGACGTTCGAGCAGGTCCGCGCCATGCTTGAAGAACATTCTGGAAACGTGGAGTGGTTCATGGAGAACCTGCGCACCGTCTCCCGAATCGTGCGAGGGAAGCTGCAAGCCGAGCGGAAGCCGGTGGATCTGAAGGAAATCGTGGAACAAGGCGCCGGCAGAGTTCAGTCCGTCATCGACAAGCACCGGCTCCGGATCTCGGTTTCGCTTCCTCTTCAGCCGATTACCCTTCAAGGTGATTCCAAGCTACTCGGACAGATGGTCGAGCACCTCCTGCAAAACGCCGCCAGGTTTACGGACCCCGGCGGGCATGTCTGGCTGTCTCTGGCGCGGGAGAATGGGGAGGCCGTTTTGCGGGTCCGGGACACCGGAATGGGAATCGCGCCGGAACTGATGCCGCGGCTGTTCACGCTCTTTGTCCAGGGCGATCCGCTCACTGGCGGTTGGGGAGCCGGCCTGGCGACCGTCCGGACTGTGGCGGAACTCCACGGCGGCCGTGTCGAGGCATTCAGTCCCGGACCGCGCCAAGGGGCCGAATTCGTCGTCTACCTGCCCGTGTAGCCGCGGCCGCACACTGCTATCGCCCGATTGCCGCGAGGATTTCTCCGCGGATCGAAATGGTCACGTCCTCGATCGGCACATCGGCTCCCGCCAGGGCAATTGCCGTCTCGGCAATCCGCACCAGTCCCGTGCAGCAGGGAACTTCCATGTGGACCACGGTCAGGCTGCGGATGGACGATTGCCTGAGGATCGCCGCCAGTTTCTCGACGTAGGCGCGGCCGTCGTCCAGCTTGGGGCACCCGATGACAACCGGCTTGTCGCGGAGGAACCGGCGGTGGAAATCGGCATAGGCAAACGGCACGCAATCGGCCGCTAGCAAGAGGTCCGCTTCGCGAAGAAACGGGGCGTGCGGCGGGACCAGGTGAAGTTGCAGGGGCCAATTGCCCAGCGCCGACGCAGACGGCTCTGCCGACCGCCCCGCCGGTGCCCCTGGCGAGGGCTTCGACAACCCATGTAAGAGGTTCTGGACAACAATGCCCGGACAACCCCCGTGCGGGCGTGGCTGCTGGCCCGCCTTCAGGCTTTCGACATGGCGGTGAGCTGCACGTTCGTCAAACGCTTCCGCCTCGCGGTCTTCCATCGTGATGGCATTCCGCGGGCATTGGCCCAGGCAGGCTCCCAGGCCGTCGCAGTAGACGTCCGACACCAGCCGTGCCTTGCCGTCGACGACCTGAATTGCCCCTTCCGCACAGGACGGCACACACAAACCGCACCCGTCGCATTTCGCCTCATCGATCTGGATGATTTTCCGCCGGACCATGATCAACTCCCTCCTGCTAGGGCAGCCGCAACGCTGAGTTTTGACCACAAGGATGCAGACAAGTCAGTCTTCATCAATATCGCCCAAGGCACGCGTGAGGGCCTTGATCCTGGTCAAGTCCGGAAAAGAAAAACGAAAACTCTTTGAAAACCAATCCCAAGTTCTGACGCACCACCATTCGGTTGCACCGTTGCCGTTTCCCAAGTTCCCGTAGCGGAATCGACTCAAGAACTTGAACCCCGCAAGCGGGCGCTCCGCCCGTGCCGTCGATCGCCACCATCGCCATCAGTGCCTCGCCGGATGACCCAGGCGATCCGCAACCAGGCCCTGGTCCCGGCCCGATTCCCGGCTTGCCCGCCCGGCCCGGTTCCGGGCACGCGGCAGTGCCAACGATCCGTGCGGGGAGGAGGAGGATCCATTTCGTCGATGTCGATCGTCCAAGCCCAACAGCGCCGGCTTGCCGCCATGCCAGGTGAAGACCTCCTCCTCGACGTCCTGTTCGGCAAGGTCACGCCGCGTGCAGGGCGCGTGCCTGCGCGGCGGCGGAGATCCAGTCGGTTACCTCGGTCAGGTCGGGCTGCCTGGCGTCGCGAAGGATCCGCTGTCCTTGCGGCGAAACGGCGATTGGCTCCACGACTCGCAAGAGCTGGCCGGGCGTCTGGGCCGCCAATTGGCCCGGCTCGCGAATCCCGCAGGCCACCAGCAACTGCGCGTCGTGCCCGCGCAGCCCTGCGATCCGGCATACCAGTCCGGCCTGGGCTTGCCAGTCGCGGACGGTGTCGGGGTCGATCCAGGACTGTCCCAGGCGCCCGGCGGCCTGCTCGGGATTGCACCCCAACAAGTCCTCCACGGTCCGGACGCCGATTGCCTCGAGCCTGGCGGCCGTTTTCGGGCCAATCGTCGGAGCATCGACCACGGGACTCGCGAGCTCCAGGTAGTATCTTGCGTCGGGTCTGCCTGCCGGCTCGGCGGCGATCCGGGGTACTGACACTTTTGGAAAATCCGGCGGCAGGCTCTCGGCCTGCGTCTTTCTCGGACGCCGCTTCGGCAACTCGGGCCCGGCCTCCGGTTGGCCGTGCCGGGCGCCGGTCGGCTTCGCGCGTTGTGCATCCAGGACTTTGCGCGGTACCCGCAGGACCTCGCGGGCGTGCATCGCGCGGACCTCCCAGTCGTCGTCGGGCAGCGTCAGAACCGCCTTGCCGGTAAGCTGCACTTCTTCGTAAATGGCCTTGATGACGGACCGCTCTTGCACGTCCTCGAGCTTTCGGACAACCCAGGCGATCGGGATGGAGAGGGTTGCCAGGAACGTTTCCAATGCGAGGGTGGATTGCGGCGGCGCAACGGCGGCATCGCAAAAGACCCGTTCGAGGATGCGGGCGAAGCCGACGGTGGCGTGGCCGATGAGGGAGGCAATCCTGGTTCGGATTTCGTCATCGAGTCCCTCGGGCGGATTGCGGACTCCGCGGTCCAGATCGTAGTGGTCGATGACGACCTGGTAGTGCGGGTGGGACTCCGCGGCGCCGTCCTGAACCATGGCCTCAAGCCAGTTCTCGCCCGAAGGCGTCTCGATGCGAGGATAGCCGCCGAGTTCCGTTTCCAGGACGGATCGAAGCTCCTCGTAGGATTTTGCGATGCTCCATTCGGCTGCCCGATGGATCTTTCCCTCCTCCTCAGTCTGGCCCGTGTGAAACGGCTGAATGGGATCCATGTAGTAGTGGCTGAGGACGCCCGCGGAATAGACCCCTTGCGCCCACGCGCCTTGCCGAAAGGCAGCCACGGTGCGGCCATACCAGTCGGACGCTGCCTTGGCGGCCCCGCCCCACCAGCCCTCCTGCACGTGGAGCACGTGGTTCTTGAAGTCGCGCAAGATGTCATCCGGTGCCTTGGTGCCTCGAAGGTAGGCCGTGTAGTGGCTGAGGAACAGATCGTGCCATGCGGCCCCCTCGGGGCCGCGAAGATGACGCAAGGCGTCCATCGCCAGCTTGTGGTGGGTGCTGGAGCAATGACTGGCAAAGACCACTTTCCACAGCAGTGACATAGCTTTCAAGCCTTCTTTCCGCGGCTTTCTCGCAGGCGTGGTCCAGTCGCCGAAGCACTGATCCTGGACTGCAGCGGATTGGCTATACCCGGACCAGAGCATTCAGGCAAGCCCAAAATAGCGTAGATCGCCCCGATCCCGGCCTTCTGGCAAAGCGGGCGGGGGAGGATTTGAAATTGACTCTTTCGGGGCGTATGATCGGGGCAGACTTGGCCCCGCGTGGTGTGCGCGGTCCAGGCCAATTCGGCGCGAGGCGGCCGTTCTGCTGGGAACCGTTGCCCCCACGCCAACCCGCGGGAACAAACGTATGACTGAACGATGGTGTCCGCCGGGCGGCAACGCCGTATTGCAGGCAACTCGGTGCGCAGCAAGAGAACTCGTCGAGACGGGCATGAAAAGACACGTTCTTCTCTTGGCGGCGACGCTGGCGCTGATGGCGGGTTCGCCTCAGACTGCTCCGTGCGAGACAACTGCCGCGGACATGGTGCGACTCGACTGGTACTTCCGCGAGTCGCTCGAGGCGATCGACGATTGGGAATCCCTGCTGGGACGGTTGGAGAAGGATCTCGCCACGACGCCCGAGCCGCCGACACTGCCCGTGCCGTCGGATGGCCAGGCGGTCTGCTGGCCCAATCCGGTTCCGCTTCTCCTGCTGCCGCCGGAAGATCGTCCGATATCGGTGCGGGTCCGGTTGGCCGGTGAAAAGGTTGAACTGGAGCGAAAAGGACGGGATGGGAAGACAGAACGCGAATCGGCGGCACTGGGTGATGCGGTTCGCGGCTACGTTCATCCGGGCGGGGGCGGGAAAGACCAGTGGTATCATCGCTACGAGCGGCGATTCGACCGGCTGCTCGGTTTCCGCGTGAAGCGAGCGAGCTTTGCAGTCTCGCTTGATGCGCCGCTGGAGCTGCGACGGGGCACCAACGAGGTCGCCCTTGCCTTGCGCAACGCGGTCGACCGGCCGCTGAAGGCGACCTGGAGGGTCGAACTGCATCGTCGCGAGGAGTCCCGGCTGGGCACCGCGGAGACGATCGAGCTTGCCTCGGGGGCCACCGCGCGTTTGCGTCTGCCGATCGAGTTGCCGGGCCCGGGCGGAGCACTGGTGATTCTGAAGTTCGAGGTTGAGGGCGAGCGTTACGAAATTCCGCTGTTGGCGCACGTGGAGAATGTTGCGGCCGTGGTCGAGAGCGTGGAACAGATCCTCGCGGATGCCCCCGATCCGGCTGCGTCGCAGCGGCTGGCCGGAATCAAGGGGCGGCTGAACGCCGCGAATGCCGCCCAAGGCGTCACCTGGCGATCGCTCTTTGAAGAGGCGTCGTTGCTGCGCGATGAACTGCTCTTGCGACGGATCGGCTTCGACACCCTGCTCTTCGTCAAGCGGAAGCCGTTCTTCTCCGAGCAGCCCTTCATGGACGCGCATCACCTCTTCAACCGCCCGGGCGGAGGCATCTACCGGCTTTCGCCCGTGCGGCCGGACGGCAGGGTCGCGCCGGTTGCCGACTCGCTGGGCGAAGGGGTGTACCGCGATCTCTGCCTCGACTGGGACTCGCGCCGCCTCTTGTTCGCCTTCGGCAACGGCTCGGACCAGTGGGACGGCGCCGAGAGCTACCACATCTACGAGACGGGGAGCGACGGCAACGGCCTGCGCCGGTTGACCGCCGGACCGAAAAACGACTGCGAGCCGTTCTACCTGGCAGACGGCCGGATCGGCTTTACCTCGGACCGCTCGGAGCATTTTGTCATGTGCGGCGGTGACCGCCATTCGCCGACGCTGTTTGCGATGCGGGCCGATGGTTCCGAGATCCGGCAGTTGAGCTTCAACGTCTTCAACGACTTCAATCCGAGCATGCTGCCCGACGGACGGATCCTCTACAGCCGCTGGGAATACAACGAGCGTTCGGTCACGTCGCTCCACAATCCATTTACGATGAATCCCGACGGGTCGATGGTGGCCCCGTATTACGGCAACGCGACGATCCGTCCCAACGTGGTCATGTTTCCGCGCGCGGTCCCGGGCAGCCGCAAGGTGATGGCCCTCTTTACGGCCCACCACGGCCAGACCCACGGAGCGATCGGCCTGATCGACGTCCGCGGCGGCAACGACGGCCCGGGGCCTCTGGAGGTGCTCACGCCCGGCGTGCCGGTCACGGGTGAAAAGGCCGAAGACTCGCGCCGCGGCTGGTACAGCGATCCGTGGCCTCTCGGCGAGGGCGTCTATCTCTGTTCGTACACCCCGACGGTGCTGCCGTGGCTGGAGACGAGTTGGGCCCTCTACGTGGGCGACCGCCGCGGCAACCTGGCGCTGGTGTACCGCGATCCGGAGATCTCGTGTGCCGAACCGGTTCCGCTCGTGCCGAGACCGAGGCCCCACGCGGTGGCTTCGGTCCTGCCGCCGGGCGTGCCTCCGGACGCCCCAGATCGAGAGGCCGTGCTGGTCCTGGCCGATGTGTCTATCGGGCTGCGCGGGGTGCCACGAGGCACGGCGCGCTACCTCCGGATCCTGGAAGACGTTCCGCGCAAGGGCGTGCGGCGAGGCGGGGTGGTGCTCACGTCGGGCACTCCGATCTTCACGATCAAGCGGGTCCTGGGTACCGTACCGATCGAAGCCGACGGTTCCGCCCATTTCGTGGTCCCGGCGAACCGCAACGTGTATTTCGAAGTGCTCGACGCCGGCCGGCAGGAAATCCAACGGATGCGGAGCGTGGTTTGTCTCAAGCCGGGGGAGCGGCGGGCGTGTATCGGCTGCCACGAGCCGCGAAACACCGCGCCTCCCGGCAGAGCGATCGAAGCGCTTCAGCGCGAGCGCTTCTGGGGGCTCCGTGGCGCCATCGCCTACCTCGACGGGCATCCCGTCGAGAACATGCATCTCATCCGACCAACCTCGCCGTCTCGTGGCGCGACCGCGCGCGACACCGCTCAAGGAGCCTAGACGAATGTACAGACCCCAAGGCGTGCTCTCGTCGATGGTGACCAGCTTCGATGCCAAGGGTCACCTCGACGAGACAGGAATCCGCAGGAACGTCGATTTCCAGGCGAAGGCCGGCATCAAGTCGATCGTGATGCTCGGCGGCACCGGCTGGACGCGCGAGGCCTGCGACGATCTGCGCACCTTCGCCGAAGCCAATCGGCTGCCGGTGGCCTGCGCGTTCCGCTGTCAGGATCTCTTCGACAACCGCCACCCGAACTACGTGGGCGACGTGGGCATCGGCGTGAATCCGAAGCTCGCGGCGCGCCTGAAGGCAGCCGATCTCGTGCTCGCGATCGGCCCGCGCCTGGGCGAGATGACCACGTCGGCCTACACGCTGCTCGAGGCACCGCACCCGAAGCAGTCGCTGGTGCACGTGCATGCCGGCATCGAGGAACTCGGCCGCGTCTACCAGGCCGACCTGATGATCGCCTCGGGCATGCCCGAAATCGCTGCGGCGCTGCGCGCGGTGAAGGTCGACTCGTCGGCCTGGGCCGACACGCCGGCACAGGCGCGCGCCGAATACGAAGCCTGGCAGGACGAACCCGCGATCTACCAACGGGGTTGCACGCCGGCACTGAACCTGTGGCAGGTGGTGCAGACGCTGAAGCGCCTGCTCCCCGCCGACGCGATTCTCACCAACGGCGCTGGCAACTTCGCTACCTGGGCCAACCGCTTCTGGCCCTACGCCGGGCTGCGCACGCTGCTGTCGACCACCTCCGGCTCGATGGGCTACGGCGTACCCGCCGCGGTTTCGGCGGCGATCGTGCAGCCGCAACGCACCGTGGTGTGCTTCGCCGGCGACGGCGACTTCCTGATGAACGGACAGGAACTCGCCACGGCAGCCCAGCACGGCGCCGCGCCCGTGGTGATCGTGTTCGACAACGGCATGTACGGCACGATCCGCATGCACCAGGAGCGCGAGTATCCGTCGCGGGTGCTGGGCACCGAACTGGCCAACCCCGACTTCGCGAAATACGGCGAGGCTTTCGGCGGCTTCGGCGCGCGCGTCGAGCGCACTGCCGAGTTCGAGCCAGCCATGCGCGCGGCGCTCGAACACGCACGCACGAACCGCCGACCGGCCGTGGTGCACCTGAAGGTCGACCCGCAGGCGATCACGCCCAACGCGACGCTCGACGCGATCCGCGCCTCCACAGCGAAGCGGTAGACGCGCGCTTCGCAGCTTCGTTCGGTTTCGGGTTTGGCGGGGGCCACGGGGCCAGCCCGTAGCGCGCGGGAGCGTGGCCGCTCGGCCGCCGAGCATATGCAAGCCGAGCGCTACCGAAAGCAAATCGGCGGGACCCGCTCGTCCGCGCGCAGCGCGTACGACGCGGGTGCCGATTTGCGAGGTAGGCGAGGGAAGCCCCGCGAAGCGGGGCCGCAGCATCCGCTCGGCGGCCGAGCGGCCACGCTCCCGCGCGCTACGGGCTGGCCCCGTGGCCCCCGCC
>JABWBD010000556.1 GCA_013360685.1 Pirellulales bacterium | reverse complement strand
GAGCTGCCTGCGGCCCATGCGGAGGTGGGTGCGGGGCGTGCGACGACGGACCGATCCGCTGGGCCTGGCGGATGTTGGGGCTCGGCTGCGCGGACGGCTGCGGCGAAAAGTACTGCGGCGACTGGTGCAGCGAACCGCCCGATTGCCACGATCCGTGCGATTGTCACGGCAACTACATCGGCGGTTGCAGCAGCTCTGCTCCCTACGCCGGCGGACATCAGGGAATTTCTGCCGAAGGCTGGGCACGAAACGGGGCTTCGGCCAGTCCTTCTCAATTCGTCGGTCCGCCTCGGATCGTATCCGAGAGTGAACAGGTCGTCACGCCAGCCGCGGCCAGGCCCGCTGCGCGTGTGGTCAGAACAAACCGGACGGCCAGCCCGTCGCGTCCCGCCCCCATCCGCCACTAACATCCGTGAGGCAGGTCTCCAGCCTGCCGGCCCTGACAGGCTGGAGTTCGTTGATTTCCAGGAACCGGAGAACGCGGCAGGCCCGGGCGGTGTCCCCGGGCCTCGCTATTTCTTGCCCACGGAACGATACGTTCCTGTCTTGAGTCACACAGGCACGTGGATCGGGGGCTTTGGGTTGCGGCGAAAAACCGCCCGTGCAAAGCGTTCTGATGGAGAACGTCTCGCCTGTCCATTCCCCCAGACGCTTCACAAACTCGCGCGAGCGCGGCCCGTTCGGCTTCTTCCAGTGGACGCACCGAGCCGCTTGGGATGGCGTTTGGTTGAAGATTTCTCATCTTGCCTCCTTTGCCAGGAAGTCTCTTTTTTCCCGATCGTTGGGCAAAGGGAGGCAGATGGAAGAGAAACAGAAACCCCAACTGATCGCGAGTTAAGGGGAGTGAAGACACGAAATTTGCGGGAGCCAGTCACCTGCCTTACCTTGCCAGCCGCTCCTGGTATCGTTGCGACCTCTTGTGAGTCGTGGCGATTTGGCGCTGAGGAAGGGCAAAGACCCCGGATCCCGTCCTACCAGGGGAACCTGGCGCACCCGGCACTCCCCGATTGACCGCGAAGGTAGGGGCCGGTAGAATCGGCAGGCGGCTTAGTGGGTTCTTGCCTCTCCAGAATACCGTCGAGAAGTCTTTCGAACTTTGAGGAGAGGCTCCGGAAAGGCACCAAGGATGCACCTCCACCGGTCACCCTCAGGCTTTGTGGTCCATGCACCGGCGAAGTTGAATCTCTTCTTTGAGGTGCTGGGAAAGCGTGAGGACGGCTACCACGAGATCGAGACGCTCGTAACGCCGATCGGGCTTTGCGACACTCTCTACTTTCGAGAAGCATCGGCCGGACCGATTGACTTCGCCTGCCGGCAGATCGTTTCCGCCACCGCTGTAAGCGATTCGGGTCCGCAGAGCATTCCGGCAGGCCCCACCAATCTCGTCGTCCGCGCGATCGAACTGCTTCGAGAGCGGTCTGGAATCGTGGCGGGTGCGGTGGTACGGTTGATCAAGCGGATCCCTGCCGCTGCCGGACTGGGCGGGGGCTCGAGCGATGCGGCCGCTGCGTTGTTGGCCGCCAACGCGGGATGGCGTCTAGGTTGGCCGAACGGCCGCCTCGCAGCGCTGGGCGCCGAGTTGGGCAGCGATGTCCCCCTGTTTTTCGCCGGGGGACCAGCCGTTTGCCGCGGCCGTGGCGAATTGGTCGAACCGGTCGGAAGCCTCGGCAATCTGCACTTCGTCGTGGTGCGCCCGCCCGCCGGGCTGTCGACGGCCGCGGTGTACCGAGTGTGTCAGCCGGGGGCTCCGCCGCGGCGGATCGCTCCGCTTCTGGAAGCGTTCCACCGCGGGAATGTCCGGAAGGCAGGGCGGTTGATGTTCAACCGCCTGGAAACGGCTGCGGAAACGCTTTCGCCCTGGATCCAACGGCTCCGCCATGAACTGGCACGCATGGATTGCCTGGGGTATCAGATGAGTGGCAGCGGGAGTTGCTACTTTGGGATTTGCCGCCACGCGCGGCACGCACGGCGCGTGGCGAAACGGTTGGAAGCCAATGGTGTCGGAATTGCCTATGCAGTCCGAGGTAGCTGAACGAATGCCCGTATCGCAAGGAGAACGGCCGTGGAGATTACCGAGGTACGCATCAAACTCATGGACGAGCCGGGAGAACGCCTCAAGGCATTTTGTTCGATCACGTTCGACGACTGCTTTGTGGTCCGGGACTTGAAGATCATCGAGGGCGCCAGCGGGCCGTTCGTGGCCATGCCCAGTCGCAAGCTGACCGCCCACTGTCCCAATTGCCGTTCCAAGAACCATCTTCGCGCGGCGTTCTGCAACCAATGCGGCGCGCGGCTCCGCGAAAACCAAACCCTCCGCGACGACGAAGGCAGGGCGAAGCTCTATGCGGACATCGCGCATCCGATCAACTCGGTTTGCCGCGAGATGATCCAGCAGCGAGTGATCGAAGCGTTCGAGGAGGAAAAAGACCGGGCGAAGTTGCCCGGCTACGTCTCGCGGTACGACGAATTGGATCACGAGGACGTCGAGGATCTCCGAGAACCGCAACGTGCCATCGAGCCGGCGCAGTTCCAGCCGGCGGAGAAGCCCCGCGGGCCGCACAAGGCCCCGGCGCAGCGTCCCCAGCATGCCGAGAAGAGCCGAAACGGAGGCTTTGGCGCGGGAGTGTTCGACTAGCGATCCCAGGGCGGGTCTGCCGGGGGCCGGCCTCAACCGGCCTGGAGATAGCGCTCCACCTGGCGAATTGCGTCGTCGATGTTCCAGGTATGATCGGCCAGTTCCACTGCGGTGCCGTCCGTGAGCCAGCTCTCGACGCGGCGTTGGGCGGAAATGACCGTGCTATGGCTGCGGCGGCCGAAAAAATCGCCGATCTCGGTCAGCGCGGCCCGTGTGTACTTGCGGGCCAGCCACATGGCGAGCATCCGCGGGTGGCTGACGCGTTTTGCCTTCCGGTTCGACTGCAGGCTTGCCGGATCCAGCCCGAAGGCCGAGCAGACGGCCTTTTCGATATCGGGCAGCCGTAGTGCCCGCGTGCTATTGCGGATCAACTCGGCCAGCGCCTCTTCGGCCATCGGCAGGGTGATGGGGTTTTCCAAGGCCCGGCTGGCGGCCTGGAGCCGGCACAACGCGCCGGATAATTCCCGCGCATGGTTGGTCAGGCGTGCGGCGATATGCTGGA
>JABWBD010000163.1 GCA_013360685.1 Pirellulales bacterium | reverse complement strand
GAACTGCTCAAGCAGATGACCCTCCCCTTTGGCCTCCAGTTCGTTGCGGACGTACTCCCGGTCGGCGGTGCTGAGGTTTTCAAATGGAACTGTGACCATCACTTTCTTGCCTCGCCGCAAAATCACCTTTCCCTCGTGCACGCGGACGAACTCGGCCTCGGTCTGCTGGCCGGTGGTGTCGGTCCAGATGCGAGTGGCGGCATCTTTGGCAAGACAGGCAAGACATGGCGTCGCGACTGCCACGAGCATTGTCAGGAAAGACAGCTTGAGGTTTTTCATGGTCCGGCCCCCGGTTAATCCCCCACCAGAACTAACCGGTTATTGTACGGTCGAACTGCGGTAGTGTCAAACCACCCGATACGCAAGTGATGGAACTGCAAGAGGTTAGGGAGCCTTGCCCCCTCGACATGGGGATGATAGACCGCACAACCTCTACCGTTTAGCAGTCTCTGCGTCCGACGAGATGTGCTCGTGATTGCGCAAGTGGGCCGAGCAGTAGCAGTGCGTCCCTTCGCACTTGGAGCAATAGCGGAAATCCTCGTCCGGATGAGTCCGTTCCGTAATACCGCAGATCGAGCACTGATGGCGGGATTGCTGCTTGGAGCGGATTCGATCGGCCTGCTCGACCATCCGCCGCCGCCCGATCCGCATCCGGAGAAAAATACCTTTTCCGAAGAAAACCAGGAAATTGGCGATCGAGGCGAGGACGAGGACTCTCTCAACCGTGTCGCCGAACGCGAGCTGCATGAAGTAGCCAATCCAGGCGAGCAGCGCGAGCCACTTCACTTTCACCGGCAGGACGAAAAAGATGTAGAACACGAAATCGGGATAGAGCCACGCAAAAGCCAGAAATATCGAGCCTTGAAGAAAGCCGACTGATGTAGGCGCCTCCGGGACCAGGAACGACGCTGCAACCGTAGCTGCCCAGCCGATCAGAATGTAAACGTTGTAACGGAACGAACCCCACGTCTGCTCAAGAGCGGTCCCCAGGAGGTAGAATACGTACCAGAAAAAGAAAGCCCAGATTGGGCTGCTGAGAGGCGGCTCGAACACAAAGGAGAACACCCGCCAAACCTCTCCCTCCAAGACCAGCTTGGGCACGAGCGCCAAGTTCGGGACGCGTCCCGGTTCGATCATCTCCATCACATAGACGAAGACCTGCCCGAGGATCAGGCCGATGGTCACGTTGGGGACGGCCCAGCGGCCGAAGCGGCGTTCGAGTCTATCCAGAAGCGTCATCCGGAACCTTTCTTCCCGAGTTGACGCTATTGTAGCGGATTTGCCGGAAAAGTGTTCCGCCGCGGCGGCGCGGGGGGAGGGGGTGGGAGTGGGAGGCGGACCCACGTGTGAAATGCTGGACTCGACGCCCTTTTTCGTGCCGCCCTGAGTCCACATTGAGGCAAACAGGGCGCCTTTGATTCACTCATCACTGTGAGGATGCTTCGTGCGAGTCCAGCCAAACCTGTATGTCTTCCATGGAACGGAAACGGGGTACAGCTCCTGCTAACGCCTCCAGCCCCTCGATGGGCATTTGCCGGACGCGCTGCTGGAGGCCTGCGGGAAGCGAACCGAACAGACTGGCAAGCATCTTTAGAACAACGGCGGCACCGCCTTCGGCTTTGCCCCGCGCTTCGGCAATACGTTCTACAGACGTGATGTAAGGCATGTTCAGACTCTCCTCCAGAGCAGTCAATTCTTGTTCGAACTTCAGGCTCAAGTCCTCCGGGAGACGCATCATCCAGTCGATCAGGCGGAAGATCTCGCGCAGCTCATCCGCATTATACCCCAGTTCGAACAGATTTCGTACCAACTGCCACTTGGCGCGGTATCGCCCGCTTGGATTCCCGGCCGTACGCAAGGCTGCGATCTGGGCGCGAGCGACCTGGACGGCAAGCGAAGGCTCGTCCTCCCCCCAGTGGTGGTCCACCTGGTCTATCAGTTTACAGACGGGGAACCGCATCCGGGTCTCGAAGTCCGCCAAGCGGAACACGTCCTCACAGGGCCGCCAACGTTCGTCGAGGTCCGCCAAGACGACCAGGCTCACCACGCGCTGCTTGAAGATCCAGAACAGACCGCCGTTGTAGCGGGCGACGCGGACCTCGAAGTCCGTTTCCCGGGTTGATTGCACCTCAACATGCAGGAAGATCCACTGATCCTCGCCGGTCAGCAACCGCACACGGACCAGCAGGTCCACGCGACCTGCGCGGTGCCCGGCCTGGGCAAGCACCTGGCTGAGCTCCTTATCATGCCACTGCGGATCGACGCCCCAGTCGATGGTAGCGGCCACAGCGGGAAAGTACTTCTCCAAGATCCCCCGGAAGTGCAGGCGAAGTGCATCCTTCCACGCGCCGTCGTAATCGCTGTCCTGCTCAGCCCCTTTTTCTTGCTTCGGATCGGCCATCATCGCCTTCCTTTTGCCAGGTTCTATAAGACCTATAGGACCCACAGGACGTATAGTCCACGGCGAACCGCAAGTCGAAGTCACGTAGTCGGCGTCACGCCGCCCAGATCCGCGTCGCGAAGCGCCACGATGACGAGTTTGCTTCGGTCGGCGAACTCGACGACTTCTTGCTGGTCGACGACGATCGTGCGATCGGCTTCGATGGCCAGCACGCGAGCGCCGGCTTCGAGCATGGTCTGGACGGTGCCCAGGCCGATGGTCGGCACGTCGAACCGCATGTCCTGCTGCGGCTTCGATACCTTGACCACGGTGAATTCGCCGGCCCGGCAGAGTTGACCGGCCCGCCGGATGCACTCGTCGGTCCCCTCGACCGCTTCGACCGCCAGCACCGCCTGGCTCTTCACGGCCACACTCTGGCCGACGTCGAGACGCCCCATCTCCTTGGCGATTTGCCAACCGAAACGGATGTCTTTCCACTCGAATGCGGACGGGCCGCGGCGCGTGAGTTGTCCCGCTTTCACAAGCAGCTCCGGAGCATAGTCGGTGGCCGGACCGAAGCGGATGCCGTCGGCCGCAAAGAGCTCGACCACCCGGCCCAGCAGCGTGTCGTCTTTGCAGTCCCGGCGGCGGGAGAGGAAGTGCGGGGCAAACGCCCGCACGGTCCGTAGATCCGGCATCAGCCGGATCCAGAACCAGGGTTGGAACATGAAGGCCTTGTGGATCTTGCCGGCCATCGTGGCCTGGGTCACGCCGTGGCGCCGGAAGTAGCGGATCGCGCTGCCGAAGCGCGCCAGCGACCCCCAATGGAAGTCGTGGCAGATCTCGGCCAGACTCGGATCGGCATAACCGCGGACCCCGATGCAATAGGTGTGGAAACCCTGCCGCCCGAGTGCCTCGGCAACTACCACCGGAAAGCGTCCCCATCCAGCCAAGAGACCGACGCGGCCCGGTCCGCCGTCGCTGGCCGGGCGATCGGAGTCTCCCTGCGAGAGCGGCCGCTCGGAAGCTGTCGCCGGCATCAGGTCTTCGCCTGCTGGGTTTCTCGAGAGTCGCCGCTGGCCACGCCATCGATCTGCATTTCCGCCAATTGCCGCGTGAGGCGCTCCACGGTGGCTTGGAGGTGTTTCAACTGGCGCCGCATCTCCGGCAGCTTGCCGAGCGAGGCCAGCTTGACCATCTGCTCGCGTTCCGGCGTGGCCGGAATGCCGACCATGCGGGCGTTTTCCGGCACATCGTTCATCACGCCGGCCATCGCGCCCAGCACCGCGCCGCTCCCGATCCGCACGTGGTCGCGAATGCCGACCTGCCCGGCCATCGTCACGTAGTCGCCGGTGGTGGTGCTGCCGGCGATGCCCACCTGGGCGCAGAGCAGATTGTGGCGGCCGATGTGGCAGTTGTGGGCGATGATCACCTGATTGTCGATCTTGGTGCCGTCGCCGATGATCGTCGAACCGTACGTGCCGCGGTCGATCGTAGTGCTCGAGCCGATTTCCACGTCTGCCCCCAGAACCACGTTGCCCAACTGGGCGGAGAGGTGATGGGCGCCGTCATGGCAATGGTAGCCGAACCCGTAAGCGCCGATGACCGTGCAGGCGTGAATGACGCAGCGAGGGCCCACAACAGTGTTCTCGTAAAGCACACAATTGGGGAAGATCGTCACGTTCTCGCCGATCTTGGTGCCCGGCAGGATGTGCACGCCGCTGTGGATGGTGGAACCGTCGCCGATCTGGACGTCGTCCGCGATCGTGGCATACGGGTAGATGTCGACGTCGTTGCCGATCCTGGCCTTGGCGCTGACGACCGCCAGAGGACTGACGCCGATCCGGCCGCTCGTCCGGACCGGTCGGAACCGGGAGACGATCACGGTGAACGCGCGATGGACGTCGTCGACCTGGATGGCCGGCAGGCCGTTGACGGGGACCCAGTTCGGCATCACCACGGCCGCGGCCCGAATCCCGCTGAGGACCGAGATCCGCTCGGCCCGGTCGATGAGCGTGATGTCGCCGGGTCCGGCGTCGGAAAGAGGCGCCGCGCCACGGATCACAACACCCCCGTCGCCGACCAATCGACCGCCTACCAGTGCTGCAAGCTCGGCCAGAGTGGCATGCATGCGTCGGAGTCCTTTCCCAGGCAATGAGCTTCGTGTCATCCCCTCAAGAGGGGACGCTAAGCCACGGTAGCGTATGCTAATGGATTGGGAGAAACCGGGCAAGAGCAGTCGGCGGGGCTAGTCTCGCGAAATGAGCCCAATGTCGAGCCCCAGTACCCACACCATGAGCGTCAGCAACAGCAGCAGCCCGGCATAGGTGAGCCCTAACTGGACCCGCTCATTGGGTGGCCTGCCGGTAATCCCCTCGTAGGCGAGGAACACCAGATGCCCACCATCGAGAACGGGAATCGGCAGGAAGTTGAGGACGGCCAGATTGGCGCTCAAGACGGTAAGGAATATCAGCAGTTCGCCCGTGCCTTTGGCCGCCGAGTCGTAAGCCATTTGCGCGATCCCCACGGGGCCGCTGAGGGCTTTGACCGAGACCTGTTGATCGAGCAACCGTTGGACCGTGCGGAAAACCATGGTCAGGGCGCCGATCGTTTCTGAAGTCCCCAGGTGGACTGCGTCGGCAAGCGACTCGGCGCGGCGAGGGATCTCGTAGGCTTCGAAAAGCAACCCGCGATCGGGATTGAACCAATCTTCTGCTTCGATCGTTTCGACAGGCAAGCTTCGCCCCGAAGCCAGTTGGACTTGAATCCCGGAGCCCGGCAACGCCAACTGCAGCAACTCCATCACGGCGGGCCACTGGTACTTGTGCGGCTTCAGATCGGCGACCACTGGGTCGAGAGAGATCTTATCGAGAATCTCACCGAAACCATCCTGTCTGAGTTGATCGGCGCTAGGCGGCACAATTGTCACCCGATCGACGACGTCGCCCCGCTTGATCCCCGCCTTCTCCGAAGGGCTCCCCGGCAGGACGGCCGCCACGCGGTTGCTCACCGTGTACACCAGCCCCAAAGCCGGGACGGAAACCGGGCTGTCCGGCAGCACAAAGGAATCGTAGCAATCGACGCGGCGCAACGGCACGCCAATTTCCAGCCGTTCATTCCCGCGCCGGACCGTCAACCGCACCCGGTCCTCTTCGAAAGCCAGTTTGCGAAGGCGGTCGGGAAACGTCATCGGATCGCCGACCGGTTTGCCGTCGAATTCGACGACCACGTCGCCGGCCTGGAGTTTTGCTTCGGCAGCCGGCGACTGGGCCTGGATCCCGGCGACCGGCCCCATTTCCATGACCAGACCAAGCTGGCGCATCGGCGCCGGGGCAATTTCGATCTCGAGTTGTTCCACTTTGCCGTGGGCCGCTTTACCGGGGCCGTCCGGTGAAACGGACCGCTGGACAGTCACCCGCAACGGCTTCTCCGGGTGGCGAGCCAGATGGGTATAGATACCGGCATACTCGTGGACCGGCTCACCTTCGATGGCAACAATACGGTCGCCCGGCTGGAAGTCCGGTTTCGCACCGGCAGCCGGGGAGCCGGGATACGCGGCCAATTCGCGGCGGAGCACTGTGGTCATCGGCGAACCGATGCCAACCGTCGGCGCGAGCCCGGACTTCTTCGCCTCGGCAACAACCCAGAAGGGTTTGGACCGGCCGAGCCGCTCGATCAGCAATTTGAGGCCGTCTTGCGTGTCGCCCAGCGAAACGGCGACTCTCAGGTCGACGAACGTGTGGATCCGCTCATCTCCGATCTGGAGAATTCGATCGCCGACCTCGACGCCGGCCTGCCAGGCGCCGTCGCCCGGGGTTACTGCGCCGACCACCGGCGCAAGTTGCTGCACGCCGATTCCATAAGCGCCGATCGCAAAGAGAAAAGCAAAGATGACGTTCATGATCACACCCGCGGAAATGATCGCCATCCGCGTAGGCACGCTCTTGGCCAGGTAGCTGCGGGGATCGTAGAGGGCCTGCTCGGCCGTTTCGAGATCGATCGGTTCATCGGAGGGGCTGCTGGACGGTCCGGGGTTGCCGGGGTTTTTCGCCGCGCCGGCCGAAGCGGACTCGAGGGAGCCGCCATCCGCGGGACCCCGGCTTTTCTGCCGCGATTCGGCGGCCTTGGCGCGTTCGATCTCCTCGCGAAGCTTCGCCGGGTTGTCTTCCTGGCCGAGCATCTTCACGTACCCACCCAGCGGCAGGATCCCGATCCCATACTCCGTCTCACCCCAGGTAAACTTCGCCAGCTTCAGTCCGCCGATGTCGAAGCCGAGATAGAACTTCTCGCACTTCACTCCGCTGAGCTTGGCCACCACGAAGTGGCCCAGTTCATGGACGAAGATTACCAGCCCCAACCCCACCGCCACCTTGAGGATGTTGATGAAGACCGTGACCGTCCATACGAGCCACGACGAGTCCGCCGCGGCGATCAAGCACCAATCCAACGTAGTACCTCCTGACGAGCCCAGAGGTCGGACTCGAGCAACTGATTCAGAGTGGGGTTCGGATCGAAACGATGGGAATGAAGGA
This sequence comes from Pirellulales bacterium, assembly GCA_013360685.1. Taxonomy (GTDB): domain Bacteria; phylum Planctomycetota; class Planctomycetia; order Pirellulales; family Thermoguttaceae; genus JABWBD01. The sequence continues at coordinate 9,415 of JABWBD010000163.1, read as the reverse complement.
CCTGCTGGCAAACGGGTACGATCTGGTCGAACCGGAGGCGGCCGTCCAGGAAGGCTGCCACCGCGGTCTCGTTGGCTCCATTGAGCACCGCACCGGCGGTCCCGCCGGCCCGGGCGACCTCAAGTCCCAGGTGCAATGCCGGAAAACGGTCCAGGTCGGGCGGCTCGAACTCCAGACGCATGGCCCGCGTCCAATCGAGTCTCGCTGCCACACCCGCCTTCCGCTCCGGCCAGTTCAACGCGTATTGGATCGGCAGTTTCATGTCCGGCGGGCTGAGTTGTGCAACGACCGAGCCGTCAATGAATTCTACCAACGAATGGACGATCGACTGCGGATGAATCACGGTGCCAATCTGGTCCGGCCGCAAGTCGAAAAGCCAGCGGGCCTCGATGATCTCCAATGCCTTATTGATGAGCGTGGCCGAATCAATCGTGATTTTTCTGCCCATGTCCCAGGTGGGGTGGGCCAGCGCCTCGTCCACGGTCACCTCAGCCAGCCGCTGCTTGCTAAGCGTGCGGAACGGCCCGCCGCTGGCAGTCAGCACCACCCGCTGGACTTCCTCGCGCCGTCCTGCGTGGAGAACCTGGAAGACCGCGCTGTGCTCGCTGTCGACGGGAAGGATGACGGCCTGTCTTTCGCGGGCCAGCCGGGTGACCAGCGGTCCGCCGACGACCAGACTTTCCTTGTTGGCCAGGGCGACTTTCTTGCCCGCCTCCAACGCCGCCCAGGTCCCCTCCAGTCCCGCGCGGCCTACAATCGCCGACAGGACGACGTCGACACCGGCATCCGCAACGACGCGGGTGATCCCTTCCGCCCCGACCAGGACTTGGGTTTCCTTCGGCAAGTCCGCCCAGTCCTCGCGGGCGGCCGAATCCGGGTCGGCCACGACGATCCATCGCGGCCGCAGCGCACAAGCCTGTGCTTTCAGCAAGGCCGTATTCTTCTGGGCCGAAAGCGCGACCGCCTTCAGGGCGCCTTGCGAAGCATCAATCACCTCCAGGGTGCTGCGGCCGATACTGCCGGTCGAGCCCAGGACTGCGATATGGGTCACGTGGCGGGTCATGCGATCAGGGCGGTTTCGATAGGGTTCCTGACGACGGGCGCGGAGGCCGTCGTGCGACCACTTGGGCGAATCCGCCGCGGCCACGTGCATGGTGGGACTGTGCCGGGAGACGTAATTGTAAGAACAGCGTTGGTGGTCGGCAACCACACGTCCCTTCAATCTGGTGGATCCCTGATCCAGGTTGCGCAGTCCGGAACGCGGCGGCAGTGCCCGGAAATCTCGGGCAACGCCGCCGGTCCTTTCCACCTGCACTTCAGGCCGGGGCAATCGCCCGGCCCTCATTCAGGTACGCTTGAGGCACGGTACGCGTCGGATTCGGTTAAGCTTACGTCACGGTGCGACAATACGTTCCAACGTGTTATAATTGCGCGAATCGAACCAAGAGACTCAACAGATTCAACGGACTTCCATGGACGAAGACAAGAAGCCCGAGCAGTCCGAACGGCGCTCCTCGGACCGCAAATCCCCTCAAATGGGTAGCGGTCTCATCTGGTACTTGCTGGCGGCCGGCGTCGGGGCTCTCTTCCTGGTGACGGCCCTGGGCAACCGGATGGGCGTTGCCATTCCGTACATGCAACTGGTTCGGCTCATCGAGCAGGGGGCGCCGGACAAGAATCCGGACGCGGCGGTCGAGATCCGGGAGGGGAGCAATGGCAACAAACAGCGGGTCCGCTACTCGCATCTGGTGGACCTGAAAGTGGGCACGGACGAGATCACCGGCACGATTACGCGCGAGGTGCTCGAACCGGCGTCGGAACGCACCGGCCCGCAAAAAACGAAGTTTCGCACGGCCCGGCGCGGATTGGCCGACGACAACAACTATTTGTTCCAACTGCTCAAAGACAAGGGGTTTGCCGACGTCCGCGCCGAAGAGGCGCCCAGCGGGTGGACCTACTACGCACCGATGCTGGTGTTCACGGCGCTATTCGTGGTAATCTTGCTGGTGATGATGCGGAGGCTTGGCGGGGCGGGGTCCGCCATGGCGTTTGGGCGCAGCCGCGGAAAACTGATCGCCAATGAAGATGTCGGCGTGACCTTCAACGACGTGGCCGGCATCGACGAGGCCGTCGATGAACTCCGCGAAGTGGTCGAGTTCTTGAAGACTCCCGACAAATTCCGCATGCTCGGCGGCCGCATCCCCAAGGGCGTTTTGCTGGTCGGCCCGCCGGGCACCGGCAAGACCTTGCTGGCCAAGGCGATCGCCGGCGAGGCGGGCGTGCCGTTTTTCAGCCTCTCGGGTTCCGATTTCGTCGAGATGTTCGTCGGCGTCGGCGCAGCGAGGGTCCGCGACATGTTCCAGCAGGCCCAACTGCGGGCGCCCTGCATCGTGTTCATCGACGAGTTGGACGCCCTGGGAAAAACGCGGGGGACGAGCGTCGTCGGCGGGCACGACGAACGGGAACAAACGCTCAACGCGCTGTTGGTCGAGATGGACGGATTCAGTTCCAACAGCGGCGTGATCGTCATGGCGGCCAGCAACCGCCCCGAGACCCTGGATCCCGCCTTGCTGCGCCCCGGCCGATTCGACCGCCACGTGCTCGTCGACCGGCCCGATATTCGAGGGCGCGAGGCGATTCTCAAAGTCCACGTCAAGGACGTGAAGCTCGACGAGTCGGTCGATCTGAAGGAGATCGCCGCGATCACGTCGGGCTTCGTGGGCGCGGACCTGGCCAACCTGGTCAACGAGGCGGCCCTCTTGGCGGCCCGAAAGAACAAGAAGTCGGTAACCATCAAGGAGTTTACCGAGGGGGTGGAACGCGTCACCGCCGGCCTCGAAAAGCGGCAGCGGATCATCAGCGACGACGAAAAACAGCGGGTCGCCTACCATGAAAGCGCGCATGCCCTGGTCGCTTACAGCCTGCCCAATACGGACCCGGTCCACAAGGTCTCGATCATCCCCCGCGGCCTGGCCGCACTCGGGTACACGATGCAGCGCCCCGAAGGGGACCGCTACCTGATGACGCAGAGCGAACTGGAGAGCCGCATCCAGGTCCTGCTCGGGGGCACGATCGCCGAGGAGATGGTCTTCAGCGACGTCTCCACCGGGGCACAGAACGATCTGGAGCGGGCCACGGAGATCGCCCGCAGCATGGTTATGGACTTCGGCATGAGCCGGCTTGGCCGGGTCAACTATCGGGAGAGTTCCCGGTCGATCTTCCTGGCCGGCGGCAGCGAGTCCGCGCGCGAGCGTTACCACAGCGAGGAGACCGCCCGGGAAATCGACCAGGAAATCAAGCGGATCATCGACGAGTCGCTGGAAAAGGTCCGGCATATTCTCGAGACCCGCCGGAAAGCGCTGGAAGCCCTGGCCGCAGCGCTGATCGAGAAAGAAGTGATCGACACGGACGAATTGAAACGCGTGATCGAGGCCAATTCCCCCAGTCCCCTGATCGTCCCCGGAACGACCGTGTCGCCCAAACGATCGGTCCCGGTGCGGTTGGAACCCAGCGAGTCGGACGCCTCCGCCGCGGAGAAGTGACGATGCCAAACGGCAACTCTCTACCTCCGGACGATTCTCCAGTTGTAGGTGGTGGCCAATGCCTCATAGACCACCCCGGTGATCTGGTTGCGGGTTACGGGCTTGGCGAGCACCGAAAAGGCTCGTGCACGGCGGGCCTGCTCCACCAGAAGGTCGTCGAGATCGGCCGAAAGAATGATGCAGGGCATCAGTGCCTTGATCCGCTTGACCAGATGGAGCGTCTCCAGCCCGGTCAACTTCGGCATGTGCATGTCGAGCAGGAGCACATGAACGGTCTCGCGACGGACGATCCGCAGCGCCTCTTCGCCATCGCCGGCCAGAAGGATACGGAAACCCTGCGGCTCGAAGACGTCCTGGAGCGTCTCCCGAAACGCCGAATCATCGTCGGTAATCAGCAGGGAGGGTGTATCCGTGGTCATGGTCCCGAACCTCACGAAATCACAGCGATTTGACGCAGTGCAAATCAGATGCCGTGTTCGTCACAGGGGAGCCGGCTCGCAATAACCCCAGGCTCGATGGTATTTTACATCACAGGCCCGTATTTGGCGACAGCAGAATCTGGAAAGTTTACACGAACTGAGCAAGAAGATTATGGGCAAATTCGCTGTCATTTCGGCAGGCATTTTGCTGGGCTGTCGGGTGGAACATGCCTCTGGGGGATGGCCCTCTGGGGCGTCGCAAAGTCCCGGCAGAGCTAACCCGTGGAAGAAGCTGAGGGGTTTGCAGGCTTGCCAGGCCGCTGCCTCTTCTTATACTTACCTGGCAGAACGTGAAATGGCTGCCAGGGCATCACCCACCCGCTAAAACTACCGGGAGCGAGGCCGGGTATCTTGCAGCCCGGGTCGTATTGTTTGCCAATGCCAGCGGTCCGATTCCTTGCTTGCGTCCATTAAGTGACATGCCGGCAGGGCAGTCACCACGCCCCCTAGGACTCCCTGATAAGAAGGAATCCCGCCGTTTGGCCTATTCATGCCCGCCATTCGAATTGAGAATTGGGAAAGGTTTCTGGTGAGCATCCTTGGTCCTTCGTCCCCCTTTGGCCAACACGATTTCATCATCCGCCGCATTCATTCGCTCGTCGGGCTGGTCCCGATCGGCGCCTACTTGATTTTTCACTTGGCGACCAATGCCGCGATCATCGACGGCGTCGCGGCCTACCAGCACCGGGCAGACCAGATCCACCGGCTCGGACCGACAACGATCTTTGTACTGGAGTGGCTGTTCATCTTCCTGCCGATCCTTTTCCACGGCATGATCGGCATGCTCATCGTCGCGCGCGGCGAGCGGAATGTGGCCAATTATCCCTACGGCGGCAACGTCCGCTACACCCTGCAGCGATGGACCGGAGCGATCGCGTTTGTCTTTATCCTCTGGCACGTGTTCCATATGCACGGATGGATCCGCGCCGAGTGGTGGATCAGCGGGGTGGCCTCCCGCTTCGGCGGGCACAGATTCGATCCCGAGAATGCCTATTCCGCCGCCGAGGCGATCCGTGCGTCGTGGCTGATCATTGTTCTCTATGCCATCGGCGTGCTGGCATCCGTCTATCACCTGGCGAACGGCATTTGGACAATGGGCATCACCTGGGGCGTTTGGACCAGCCCGCACGCACAGCAATGGGCCAAGATCCCCTGCCTGACCTTCGGGCTGTTGCTGGGTTTTCTGGGTCTGGGATCGCTTTACGCGATGGTCGCCGCCGAGCCGCCGCAGACGCTGGTCGCGCCGGACACGGCGAACATTCCGCCAGCGATCCACGCTTCTCCACGATCCTGACGAACTGACGAGGTGACGTATCCATGGCAAGACACAGGGTGATCGTTGTCGGCGGGGGCCTGGCCGGGCTGGCGGCAACGATGAAGCTGGCCGAACTCGGCGTCGACATCGACCTGTTCAGCCTCACGCCGGTCAAACGGTCGCATAGCTGCTGCGCCCAGGGAGGCATCAACAGCGTGAACAGCCTGACGCGCCAACTGGGCGATGCCGAGTGGAAGCACTTCGACGACACCGTCTACGGCGGCGATTTCCTTGCCCACCAACCCCCCGTCAAGGAAATGACCGAGTGGGCCCCGCGGATCATCGACCTGATGGACCGCCTGGGCGTCACCTTCAACCGCACTCCCGAGGGCTTCCGCGATCAGCGGCGGTTCGGGGGCACCCTCTTTGCGCGGACTTCCTTCGCCGGCGCCACCACGGGGCAGCAGTTGCTCTACGCGCTGGATGAGCAGGTCCGCCGCTGGGAGGTGACGGCACACGTCAAGAAATACGAATGCTTCGATTATCTCGGCCCGATCCTCGATGAAAACGGCGTCTGCCGCGGCTCGATCGCCCAGGACATGGTCAGCATGGAGATCCGGGCCTTCCCGGCCGACGCTCTGATCATCGCCTCGGGCGGTTGCGGGCTGATCTACGGCCGTTCGACCATGTCGATGGCCTGCACCGGCAGCGCGGTCAGCCGGACCTTCCAGGCCGGGGCCCGCTACGGCAACGGCGAGTTCATCCAGGTGCATCCGACCGCCATCCCGGGCGCCGACAAACTGCGGCTGATGAGCGAGAGCGCGCGGGGCGAGGGCGGACGCGTCTGGGTGCCGCGCAAGCCCCAGGATCCCCGGCCGCCGCAAGACATCCCCGAGCAGGACCGCTACTATTTCCTCGAGGAGCGCTACCCCAAATACGGAAACCTCGTTCCCCGCGACATCGCCACGCGCGAGATCTTCAACGTCTGCACCAAGGAGGGGCTGAGCGTCGAAAACGACCGGCTGTGCGTGTATCTCGACGTCAGCCACCTGCCTCGCCAGCTCCTCGATAGGAAACTGGCCGGAATCCTGGAGATCTACGAGAAATTCCAGGGAGTCGACCCCCGCGCGACCGCCATGAAGATCTTTCCGGCCGTCCACTACTCGATGGGCGGTCTGTGGTGCGACTATGAGCGGACGGCGGAAGGCGGCCTGAACATCGGCTCGCCTCGCAACCAGCAGACCAACATCCCCGGCATCTTCGCCATCGGCGAGTGCGACTATCACTACCACGGCGCCAACCGCCTGGGGGCGAACTCGCTCGTGGCCTGCATCTTCAGCGGACTGATCACGGCCCCCGGCGCGGCGGCGCTCGTCCAGAACCTCAATGGCCGCGCGGCTGCCGAGCTCCCTTCCACCTTGTACGACCGCGAGACGCAGCGCCACCTGGCCCGTTACAAAGAGTTGCTCGCCCGGCCCCACGACGGCGAGAACCCCTACCTGATCCACCGCCGCCTGGGCGACGTTATGACCAAGGCGGCCACCGTGGTCCGGCACAACGACGAATTGGACTGGGCCTGCGAGCAGGTGCAGGACCTGGAGGACCGCGCCCGGCGAGCATCCTTGTCCGACACGGGCAACTGGACCAACCAGAACGTGATCTTCACCCGCGCGCTGGTGGATATGTTTCCCCTGGCGAAGACGATTCTCAAAGGCGCGCGGCTGCGGGACGAGTGCCGCGGGGCCCACTACAAGCCGGAGTTTGTTTTTCCCGAGATCCATGCCACCGATCCGGTCCAGCGACGCCTGGAAGCGGAAGCGTGGTGCGATCGGTTCGTGGAAAACAACCGCAGGTGGCTCAAGTCCACGGTCGCCTCATGGTCGGCGGAGGACCGCGAACCGTTGATCACCTATGAGGACGTCGATACCTCGCTGATCCCGCCGCGCCCGCGGCTCTACGGCATGGTCGGCGGCGACATCATCGAGCAAGTGTGGCGCGAGCGCGGCGTGCGCGAGGAAGCGGCGGTTTAGGCTGAATTCCACGATTCTCCAGGGCACGGGACTGTCTGACAGCGTGCGATGGATTGAGCAAGAGAACCATGAGCAATACACGGCACCCTCACCCCAACGGCGAACCGCGGGCCTCGCAAAGCGACGGCCGGCCGGGGCGGAATTTCAACGTCGTCGTGCTCCGGCAGGACGGCCCGGGCCGGCCGAGCTATTGGGAGCGGCACATCGTCGAATACGAGCAGGACATGAACTGCATCAGCGTCCTGCAGAAGATTGCGGCCAACGCCCGCACGGCCGACGGCCGGAAGGTGGCCCCCGTCGCCTGGGATTGCAACTGCCTCGAGGAAGTCTGCGGCGCGTGTACGATGGTGATCAACGGGCGGGTCCGGCAGGCCTGCACTGCCCTGGTCGACAGACTCCTCCAGGACAACCCCGAGCAGATCGAACTGCGGCCGATGAGGAAGTTTCCAGTGATCCGCGACCTGATGGTCGACCGCTCGCGGATGTTCAACACGCTCAAGAAGCTCAAAGCCTGGGTGCCGGTGGACAGCTATCTCGATATGGGCCCCGGCCCGCGACAGTCCCAGGAAAACCAGCAGATGGCCTACGTGCTGAGCAAGTGCATGTCCTGCGGCTGCTGCCTGGAGGCCTGCCCCCAGTACCTGAAGATCGAGCTGGAGCGGAAAGAGGGGGAAACCGAGGAGGAATTTCATGCGCGGGAGCGCGAACTGCACGACCGCGCGTTCATCGGTGCGATGGGGATTGCCGCGGTCGACCTCTTCAATACCAATCCCGTCGGCCGCATGACGGCTACGGAGCGGCTCGATGCCCTGGTGGCCGAAGGCGGCATCCAGATCTGCGGCAACGCGCAGAACTGCGTGAAGGTTTGCCCGAAAGAAATCCCGCTGACCACCTCGATCGCCCGCGCCGGCCGTGCCGCCACGGTCCACATGCTCAAGCGCTGGTTCGACCGGTAAAACGGAATTCATGCCGTCTCGGCCCAAGGGAAAGTCCCTGCCCCGTAAATCGGAATTCACTCCGTTCCCACCCCATTCGCATCGCTGCCATTCGGAGAACGGAATAAATTCCGTTTTACGGGGCGGCGGGTGCTATGGTACAGTAGGTCGCCTGCGCGCGACGGGGCATCCACGTCACCCGCTGCCGACTGCTTGCCGCAACTTCCCATGACCACCCCCTTCCGAGCCCTGGCCGTCCAAGTCCGGCAACTCGACCGGTCGCTGGCGGCCGTGGTCCGCGCGGCCGAAGCGATCGGGGCGCCGGCGCCGAGCGAGGAAGACTGGTTTGAACTGCTCCGGCACAAGCTGTTGCCGCAGGCAGAAGGCGAGCCGCTCTTGGTGGTCGGCATCGTCGGCGGCACGAACATCGGCAAGTCGGTCCTGTTCAACCATCTGGCCGGCCAAGTGGCCAGCGGCGTCAGTCCCCTGGCTGCGGGCACCAAGCACCCGGTCTGCCTCGTTCCGCCGGGAATGGAAGATCCCGCGACACTCACTCGGCTGTTCGAGGGTTTCCATCTCCGGCCGTGGCAGTCGGCCGAGGATCCGCTCCGGGAAAGCAACGCGAACCTCCTGTTCTGGCGGGTCGGAGAGAACGTGCCTCCGCGGCTATTGCTCTTGGACTGTCCGGATGTCGACTCCGACGCCAAGGTGAACTGGCAGCGTGCCCGGCTGATCCGCCAGTCGGCCGACGTGCTCGTGGCCGTGCTCACGCAACAGAAATACAACGATGCGGCAGTGAAGCAGTTTTTCCGCGAGGCGGTCGAGGCCGACAAGCCGATCGTCGTGGCCTTCAACCAGTGCGATCTGGGCGGCGACCGCGATTACTGGCCGCAGTGGCTGGCAACTTTCGCCGGCGAGACCGGTGCCGAGCCGGACCTGGTCTACGTGGTGCCGTACGATCGGGCGGCATCGCACGAACTGCGGCTTCCGTTCTATTTCGTCGGGCGCGACGGCCGCACGCCGCCGGCCGAGCCGTCCAGTCTCCGCGCCGAACTGGCCGCCATGCACTTCGACGAAATCAAGATCCGCACCTTCCGCGGCGCTTTGGCGCGGGTGCTCGATCCGGATCGCGGCGCCCCGGCCTACCTGGCGACCGTCCGCGCGGCCGCCGGCG
>JABWBD010000162.1 GCA_013360685.1 Pirellulales bacterium | reverse complement strand
AGGTCTGCCCGCGCACGAAGAACCGCGGGCTCTGGTTCCCGCTCGGGCCTAAAAGATAAAGGACCGTCAGATCTTCTCCGAACCGCTCCTTCAGATGGCGGCGCAGGTAGTAAGGAAAATCGCCAGACACCATTCGCGAGTCTTCGTGCAGGACAGTTCACCACGCACAAATCCACGCTGCTCGATCTGGATCTCATGCGGCGCGACGGCATCTGGTTTGCGGAGAAGGACCAGCAGGGCAGCACGCATCTCTATTCGCTTGCCGACTTCAAGGTCCGCAAAGACCTGCGAATCGAGAAGGGCTACCTCGAAGGGCGCTTCGGCGCAATCCCTTTCCTCGGCGGGATCGACCAGTTGATCGACGAGCGGGCCGGGGCAGAGGCGACCGCATGAATCTCCGCTGCAAGAAGCCGCGCCCCTTGACTCGCGAAGAGAAGAGTTACCGGGATGATCGTCTTTTCGTAATCGCAACCGAAGACACCCATGCTCCGGATCAGTAGTCCCGCGTCGCAGGGCGTCTCGGCCAGTTCGGTCAACTCCGCCCGCAACGACCGCGGCAGGCGCACGATGTCCGGACACTCCTGCACCGCGCGGCGATACGCTGCGTGCTGCCGCGATCGTCGTTCCAGCGAGACCGCCGCCAAGCATTTCGCGACTCTGCGGTGCCTCCCTTCCCGCCGGCATCCCCTCCAAACTCGTCCCCACGCAACACTCGTCCCAAAGGTGGCAAACACTTGCGCTCGCGTCCCCAGCCGGAAACCTCGCACCAGCAACCTCTTACGTCACCGGCCGTCGCCGTAAGTCATGCAACACAATCCGCGGGCTGTTGCATCCGCCCCCAAGCCCCCGTGCCTTTTCGCACAAATCGCAGAATTCCTCGAGTGGCCCAAAAAACGCCTCTTGATTCTTTCCGACGCACCGATCATATCCGTCGGCGCCGGTCCCGCTCTGGCACAGTGGCAAATGGCCAGTCCTCCCCTGCTTGACCATCTTGCCGGGGGGGGCTAAGATTGACCAATGCGATCTCAAGGAATTGGTGAGTGAACTAGATGACTTCTCATTCGGACCATGTCAGCACGGCACCCGGGACCATAGCCGACGAGTTGGAAGAGATTGGCTGCAAGATCGCCGAGAACATTGATTATGCGCGGATCGAGCGTGCGGTGCGAGAGATTCTGTTCGCGGTCGGGGAGGACCCCGACCGCGAAGGGCTTCGCGAGACTCCTGGACGCGTGGCCCGCATGTACGCGGAGATGTTCGGCGGACTGCACGAGGATCCGAGGCTTCACCTGCAGAAGTTCTTTACGGAGAAGTACGACGAAGTCGTGCTCGTCCGAGACATCAGTTTCAACAGCATGTGCGAACACCACATGCTGCCGTTCATGGGCAAGGCGCACATCGGCTACCTGCCTGACGGTCGCGTGGTCGGGTTGAGCAAGCTCGCCAGGGTCGTCGAGGTGGTTGCGAAACGTCCGCAGGTCCAGGAACGGATGACCGAAACCATTGCCGACCTCTTGATGGAGGAATTACAGGCCCGCGGCGTGGCGGTGGTGATTGAGGCGATCCACAGTTGCATGGCGATTCGGGGCGTCCGCAAGCCGGGGAGCATGTGCGTCACGTCCGCGATGAAAGGGGCTTTCCGCAACAACCCGTCCACCCGGGCGGAGATCATGACGCTGATCTACGGAGATCGCCGCTGACGCAAGCGACCCAATCATGCCCCAACTGGACCAGCAGCGGGAACGCATCCAGGACGACTTGCGCGGACTGATCTCCGGAGACGTTCGCTGCGACGACGTCTATCTGCAGCTCTATGCGAGCGACGCCAGCATTTACGAGATCAAGCCGCTGGGCGTCGTCCGCCCACGCTCCACTGCCGATGTGGCGGCCTGTGTCCAGTATGCTGCCGAGAAGCAGATCCCGCTGCACGCGCGCGGAGCGGGCAGCGGTGTGGCAGGGGCCGCGCTCGGATCCGGGCTCGTCGTGGACTTCTCGAAATATCTCCGCCGCGTGATTTACACCGACGGCGAGCGGGTGCGCGTGCAGCCCGGAGTGGTCCACGAACGGCTCAACGGTCATCTCCGGCACCGCGGCCGGTTTTTCGGACCCGACCCGGCGACCAGCGCCACCACGACCATCGGCAGTATGATCGCCGTCGACGCATCGGGGAGCCGGTGGCTGAAATACGGTTCGACGCGCAAGCACATCCTCGCGTTGCAGGTGGTCCTGGCCGACGGCCACGTGCTGGAAGTCGGGCGCGAACCGCTCGAGGAGGATGGCCAGACAGGGGTCCATCCGAGAAAACGGGAGTTGGTCCGCCAGTTGGCCTCGCTCTTGAAGACCCATGCCGACCTCATCCGCCGTCAGCAGCCGCTCCGCTCGCCGAATCCCTGCGGCTACAACCTGGCCGGCGTGCTCGACGACGGGTATCTGGACCTCGCGCGGCTCTTGGTCGGTTCCGAGGGCACCCTGGCTTTTGTCACCGAAGCGCTCTTGGCTACGCAACCCTTGCCCCGCTACACGGGCGTGGCGTTGCTGCTGTTCGACAGCCTCGAAAAGGCTTCGCGAGCGGTTATGGAGATTCTCCCCCACCAACCGACTGCGTGCGACCTGATGGACCGCCGGCATCTCAGCCTCGCTCGTGAAGCGGAGGTCCGCTTCGACTTGCTCGTTCCAAGCACGGCGGAGGCGGTCCTGTTGGTCGAACAGGAGGGGAGCGGTCCTATGGAGGTCCGCCAGCGCCTTCACCGGCTCGTCGACCAGGTTTGCGAGCGACAACGCCTGGCGTTCGGGAGCCGGCAGGCGTTCGATCCGGCCGAGACGGACCTGTTCTGGCAACTGGCGCATAAAGGCCAGCCGGCGCTGTATCGCCTCAAGGGCGGAGCGAAGCCGGTTGCGGTCGTCGAAGACGTCATCGTCCCGCCCGAAGTCCTCCCGGAGTTCCTGGTGCGCGTGCAGAACGTCTTGAAACGACACCAGCTCACGGCGTCGATCTTTTGCCATGCCGGCCACGGCGAACTGCACGTCCAGCCGTTCCTCGATCTGGCCGACCCGGATAATATCCCCAAAATGCGCCGGCTGGCCGACGATCTCTACCAGGATCTCTTCGCGATCGGCGGCAGCCTCGGCGGAGAACACGCGTGCGGCTTGAGCCGGACTTCCTTCCTCCCGCAGCAGTATGGCGAACTGTATCAAGTCTTCCACGAGGTGAAGCGGATCTTCGATCCGGCCGGGCTCCTCAATCCGGGCAAGATCGTCGGCGACGACCCCGACCTGATGGTCCGGCACCTTCGGCCCATCGTCTCCGCCCAGCCGACGACGACGGGCGACCCGAAGAATCCCGACGCTCCTGGTTTGCGCAACCTCGTGGAACTCCAACTCAGTTGGGACCCGGCCCAAGTGGCCGACGTTACCCGCGCCTGCAACGGCTGCGGCGAGTGCCGCACCCAGACGTCGGATGTGCGGATGTGCCCGATTTTTCGGGCCGTTCCCGCGGAGGAAGCATCGCCACGCGCGAAAGCCAATCTCATCCGCGGCGTGCTGACCGGTGAGCTCGACCTCAGCAGTCTCACCAGCGACGAATTCAAGAAAGTGGCCGATCTCTGCGTCAACTGCCATATGTGCATGCAGGAATGCCCGGCCCAGGTCGATATCCCCAAGTTGATGATCGAGGGCAAAGGCGCCTACGTGGCAGCCAACGGGCTTTCGTTCAGCGACCGGGTCTTGACTCGCATCGACCTGATCAGCGCGCTGGGAAGTCTGGTCAGCCCCCTGGCCAACTGGTCGCTCAAGAATCGGCAGATGCGGTGGTTGATGGAGAAGACGACCGGGATCGCACAAGGCCGCAAGCTGCCGAGGGTCGATTCGCGGAGTTTCCTCAGGCGTGCGGCGAGGCGGCGGCTCACCCGCCCGACCCGCCGCAGTGGCCACAAGGTGGCGTATTTCGTCGACATGTATGCCAACTATCACGACCCGCAGTTGGGCCGCGCCCTGGTCGCCGTACTCGAGCACAACGGAGTCGCCGTGTACGTGCCGCCGCGGCAGCGGCAGGCCGGCATGACGGCGATTTCCGTCGGCGCCCTCGACTTGGCGCGGCGTCTGGCTCGGCACAATACGGCCATCCTGGCGGATGCCGTCCGGCAAGGCTATCATATTGTGGCCACCGAGCCTGGCGCGGCGGTCTGCCTGACTCGCGAGTACCCGAACCTGATCGACGACGACGACGTCCGCCTGGTCGCCGCCAACACCAGCGAAGCCTGCTCCTACCTCTGGAAACTCCACACCTTGGGCCGCCTCCAACTCGACTTACGGCCGGTGAATGCCACGCTCGCCTATCATATGCCCTGCCGGATGAAGGCGCTGCGGATCGGTTCCCCCGGCGAGAACCTGCTGCGGCTCATTCCCGGTCTCACCGTCCAACATCTCGAGGAAGGATGCTCGGGCATGGCGGGCACCTTTGGACTGAAGCGGGAGAACCTCCGCACCAGCCTGCGGATCGGCCTGAACCTGATCAATCGCCTTCGCGAACCCGTCTACCAGGCGGGGACAACCGAGTGCAGCACCTGTAAAATGCAGATGGAACAAGGCACCACCAAGCCCACCATTCACCCCATCAAGCTGTTCGCCTACTCCTACGGCCTCATGCCTGAAGTGCTCGAGCTCTTGACCACTCCGGGGGAGGACTTGATCGTTACGTGAGAACTTCCGTTCGCCTGTTCGCCGTCGCCCGGCAAATTGCCGGTTGCGACCGCGTTGAATTGGAACTTCCCGAGCACGCCACGATCGGCGACCTTCGGCAACAACTCGGCCGCGACATCCCGGCCCTGTCCGGACTGCTCGGTCCGATGCTTTTCGCCTTGGACGCTCGGTACGTGAACGATGCCTCGTTGGTCCCGCCCAATGCGGAGATTGCTTGCATTCCCCCGGTGAGCGGCGGATGATGATCGAACTTACCCACAATCCGATCGACGTTGCCCGGGTCCTCGCGTCGGCCGAAAGCCGTTCGGCGGGTGCCGTGGTGCTCTTCCTAGGAACGACCCGGGAAGAGTCCGAGGGGAGGCGGACCGCTTCCTTGGACTACGAATGTTATCCTGAAATGGCTGAAAGCGAGCTCTCCAGACTGGAAAAAGAGGCAAGGCAGCGGTGGTCGTTGATAGAATGCTCTGTGGTGCATCGATTGGGTCACCTGGAAATCGGCGAAGTCTCCGTGGCAATCGCCGTCAGCTCCGCCCATCGCCAACCGGCGTTTGAAGCGGGACAGTGGATCATCGATCGCATCAAGCACGTCGTCCCGATCTGGAAACGCGAGAACTGGGCGGACGGAGAAAGCCAGTGGGTGCATCCCGGCTTGGAAACGCCTCCGACGACCGCCGGAGAATGACTGACCGTGAGCATCCGCGGCCCTCTTGTTGACCGTTTCGGACGGGTCCACACCGATCTGCGGGTCTCGGTCACCGACCGCTGCAACCTCCGTTGTGTCTACTGCATGCCGGCGGAGGGAGTCGAGTTCCGACCCCACTCGGCCATTCTCTCCTTTGAAGAGATCGAGCGGTTCGTCGCGATTGCCACGCGACTTGGTGTTCGCAAGGTTCGGATTACGGGCGGAGACCCCCTGGTCCGCCGAGGAATTCTCGATCTGGTGAGATTGCTTGCCGCGGTACCGGGAATCACCGACCTGGCGATGACCACCAACGGAATTCTGTTGGGAGATTACGCCCACGGGCTCAGAGCGGCCGGGGTGCGGCGCTTGAATATCAGCTTGGATACGCTTGACCGCGAAAAATTCCAGCAGATTTCCCGCCGCGACGAATTGGCTCGAGTGCTCCGCGGCATCGAGGCCGCCTGCCGCGCCGGCTTCGACCAGATCAAACTCAACACCCTGGCCATTCGCGGCCAGACGGAAGACGAGATCGTGCCGTTAGCCCGGTTTGCGCGGGAATACGGCTTGGAAGTCCGGTTCATTGAGTTCATGCCTTTGGACGCCGCTCGCCAATGGCAGAACGACCGGGTGCTCTCGGCGAGGGAAATCCTCCGGGTTCTTCAGGAGGACCTTGGCCCGCTTGAGCCGATCCTGCCGAAAAACGCCAATGCGCCGGCAACGGAGTACCGTTTTCTCGATGGTGGGGGACGCGTCGGCGTCATTGCCAGCGTTACGGAACCCTTCTGCGACGAATGCAATCGGCTGCGGTTGACGGCGGAAGGAAAGGTCCGGAACTGCCTGTTCTCGACGGAGGAGTGGGACGTCCGCAACCTGCTCCGCAACGGTGCGACCGATGAGCGGATTGCGGAACTCCTCCACGATACGGTGGGCGCCAAGAAAAAGTCCCACGGAACGGAGTCAGGCGCTTTTGCCGCTCCCGAACGGGTGATGTACCAGATCGGCGGCTGACACGCGAATTGGAAACCGATGAAGAAACGATCGCAATCCGATCCCTCAATACCGCGCCCCTGGTACCACGAAGGGCTCCAGTTTGAATGCACCGGATGCGGTGACTGTTGCACCGGCGCACCGGGATATGTTTGGGTCGACGAGGAGGAAATCGCCTTGCTGGCCTCACGGCTCGGTTTGGGGGTGGATGCGTTTGAGGAGGAGTACGTCCGCCTCGTCGGAAGGCGAAAGAGCCTGCTCGAGTTCCCAAACGGCGATTGCGTGTTCTTCGACAACGTCGACCGCCGCTGTTCGGTCTACGACTCCAGACCCCGCCAGTGTCGCACGTGGCCCTTCTGGGAGTCCAACCTCAAGACCCGTCGGACCTGGGCCGAGACATGCCGCTCCTGCCCAGGCTGTGGTCACGGTCCGCTCATTCCGGTGGAAGAAATTGTGGCTCAAGCGACGATCGTGCGCGTTTGACGACTTCGAGCGACCCTGACTTCTCCCTTTCCTCTAACGGATTTGCCGTTCTTGCGGTCTGGCTGGAGTTTTCGGGGGAGGCTGGCCGATATATGGGTTCAGCCAGGAATGGCCTATGCCGATTTGCTGCCCCCCCACGGCCGCCTTTCGACCGCAAACCCTTTCAGGACAGGTATTTGCGGCATTCCGACCGTGGTTTGAGGCCCGACGTATCGGCTAAGCTCTTTGAAAATAAGGACTTACTGCCCAGAAGTCGCAGTGCTGCACTGCTCGCCGTCGGTTCGGAATATAGGGATCGAATTCTCCGGCAACGTAGTCGCAGCAAGTGATTCGTCTTGACACTAGTCGTTATGGGATTTACACTTGGAGCGTGACTGGGTTGCTCGGCGGGGATGGTCGCCAGGGTGTTTGGCGCCCCATTTCACAGGAGACTCGAGTCGTGACCAAGAAAGAGATCGTCCGGACCATTTCCGAAGAGATTGGGCTCACCCAATTGAAGACCAAGGAAATCGTCCAGAAGACCTTCAACGCCATCGTAGATGCCCTAGTCGAGGAACGCCGCATCGAGTTGCGCAACTTTGGCGTGTTTGAGGTGAAGCGACGGGCCCCCCGCAAGGCCAGAAACCCGCGAACCGGTGAAAAAGTCGATGTTCCCGAGAAGTTCGTAGTTACATTCAAGCCGGGCAAGGAAATGGAGCAGCGGGTCCGCGATCTGGAACACGAGGTTGCGATGGGCCGAGCGCCCGCCCCCGCTCTGGAAGAAGTGGACGCCGAGGAAGAGTTCGAATCCGAGCCCCTTGGTTCCGTGAGAATCTACGAGCCGGAAACCGGCGGCTCGTAAGCAGTTGAGTTGACCCACAGCGGAAGAATCCGCCGAGCGCCGGCGAGGGCCTCCACCCGCATAATCGCCCCCGGCGCAGTCAGCCCAACATACTCGTCGACTCGGTATACCCCCCGAAGTGGAGACCAGTCTGCCGCTTTGAGGTTCCCCCACACAAGAAACAATGGATCGGTTCCGAGAGAACGTGGTCGCGCAAGCAACGATGCCCACGGATGCTCGGAAGTTCAGGACTGCCCGTGCGCGCCCGCGGCGCTGCAACTTGTATCTCACGGAGGAGTTGTGTGATGCGCAAGCTTCTACTTGCCGCTCTGTTTGGGATGGTGCTTTCTAGCTCGCTAGGGTGTATCATTCCCGCCTACTCTGGCGACCCGCAACGGCGCGTTCCTGAGTTGATCTACACCTCGGAAAACCTCCGTCAGATTTTGGACGAGTGGGAAAGGATCTGGTTCTTGGACCAGCCTTCGCATATGACGCCCTACCGTATGCACGGTGGCATTATCTGATTCGATACTGGGTGCCAGCCTGGCTTTTTCTGGAGGGCGGCCTGCCAGTCGTCTTTTTGCGCGATCTCGCCGGCCTGGGAAAGCCGTCCTACATCGGACACCGGCAGAGCACGCATCGGACGCCTCTCCGTTGCCCGATGCCGCTGGGAAGGGTACATTGCAGGTTTGAGGTTCCACGCAACCTCCCTGCCCATGCCCACACCATTCGAACGCCCCGGCAACCTATCGATTGTGACCGCCCTCGAAGTCCAACTTGACGTCCAGCTTGGGCGTTTGCGATTGAAGAACCCGGTCCTCGTCGCCTCCGGTTGTTTCGGCTACGCCCGAGAGATGGCGGGCCTGGTCGATCTGGGCCGCCTGGGCGGAATTATTCCCAAGACGATCACGAGGTCTCCCCGAGCCGGCAATGCCCCACCTCGTACCGTGGAAACCACGGGAGGCATGCTCAACTCGATCGGTTTGGACAACGACGGCATCGAGACGTTTGTCGATCGCCAGTTGCCCTATCTGGCGGAATTGGGAACCACCATTGTCGTTAGCATTGCCGGCAAGAGCCACGACGATTTCGTGGAGATGGCCCGGCGGCTCGACGGGCTCGACGGGATTGCCGCGCTGGAGTTGAATATCTCTTGCCCGAATGTTACCGGCGGGGCTGATTTCGGCACCGACGCCACGATGTGTGAGAGGGTCGTTTCCGGCGTGCGCGGGGCGTGTTCGCATCCCGTCCTGGCGAAACTCACTCCCAACGTAACGGATATTGCCGCCGTTGCCCGTGGAGCTGAGGCGGGCGGGGCCGATGCGATTTCCCTGATCAACACCTGTCTGGGCATGGCGATCGATTGGCGGCGGCGCCGGCCGCGCTTGGGAAATGTCATGGGCGGCTTGAGCGGTCCGGCGATCAAGCCGATTGCCCTTCGAGCGGTTTATCAGGTTGCCCGCGCCGTCAAGACGCCCCTGGTCGGAATTGGAGGCATTGCCTCGATCGACGACGTGATGGAATTCCTCGTTGCGGGCGCGACCGCCGTAGAGATCGGCACCGCCAATTTCTACAACCCGACTGTCTCGATCCAGATCCTCGATCTGCTCCCCAATGCGATCGCCAGTCTCGGCGCCGCCCGCATTGCGGACATCGTCGGAACGCTCGCCATCGGCAGCAATCCCTAGCCCGTCGGCACCCTCGGCAACCGCATTCCCGAACCCCGAACTCTGAACCCCGAACTCTGAACCCTGACCCCTCATGCGAGTTCTTTCCGGCATCCAGCCCACAGGTCGGTTCCACTGGGGCAATTACTTCGGCGCGATCCGGCAGTACATCGATCTGCAAGGCAATCGCGACGACGCCTTCTACTTCATTGCCAACCTGCACGCATTGACCACGGTCCGCGATCGAGAGCAGCTTGCCCGTAACACGCTTGATGCGGCGATCGACCTCTTGGCCCTCGGGCTCGATCCCCAGAGGGCGACCCTTTTTGTCCAGTCCGACGTGCCTGAGGTGTCCGAACTCTGCTGGCTGCTGATGACCGGCACTCCGATGGGCTTGCTGGAACGCTGCCATGCCTTCAAAGACAAGAAGGCCCGCGGCCTGACGGCCGATGCGGGGCTTTTCACTTACCCTGTTCTCATGGCGGCCGATATTCTGATCTACGACTCCGATGTCGTCCCCGTCGGCGAGGACCAGGTCCAGCACATCGAGGTAACCCGGGACCTGGCAGCGAGTTTCAACCATGCCTTCGCTGAGTCGTTTGTTCTCCCGAAACCGAAGGTCCTCGACACCTCCGCCCGTGTGCCCGGCATCGACGGCGAGAAGATGTCGA
Organism: Pirellulales bacterium; assembly: GCA_013360685.1. Taxonomy (GTDB): domain Bacteria; phylum Planctomycetota; class Planctomycetia; order Pirellulales; family Thermoguttaceae; genus JABWBD01. The sequence goes on along the minus strand of JABWBD010000162.1, from coordinate 6,372 downwards.
AGAGCTACCATAACACGCTCGAAGTCTTCGAAGAGCCCAAGGCGCTGCGGAAGAAGATCATGCGGATCGTCACCGACTCCCGCCCGGTCGAGCAGCCGAAGCAGCCCGAATCCGACCACCTGTTCCAGCTTTACTCCCTCTTCGCCGACCAGCGGCAGTGCGACGAGATGGCAGCCACGTATCGCCGCGGCGGTTTCGGCTATGGCGAGGTCAAGAAGGCGTTGGCCGACCTGGCCGAGTCGTATTTTGCAGAAGCCCGCGCTCGGCGCAAGGAGCTGGAAGCCCACCCCGATCGGGTCCGTGCGATCCTTGGCGACGGCGCCGCCCGTGCGAGGAAGAAAGCGGCCGAGGTCCTTCTCCGCGCACAGGTCGCCTGCGGTGTGAAGTTCGCCGGACCGGCTGCCGGCGTCGCCACGCGCGTTCCGGGTTAAACTCGCCCGTTCGGGCCCGATCGCCGGCTTCGGTACAGCCCGACAAGCCGATTCGGGCCGAACGACTGGACCGGGCGGAGCAGGCGCCGATAGAATAGCCCGTTACCCCAATAGCCCGTGAAGTGGAGGCATTCACCGTGAAACGACGTTCTCTCTTGGTCGGTTTGGGATGTACGGTGGCCGCCGGAGCAACGCGTGTGGCCTCGGCGATCGACCAGCGCGGGTCGGCGGACGGCGACGACCGGCAGGCGGCGGGATTGCCGCGACGACTCCTCGGACGAACCGGTGCGAAGATCTCCGTGGTCGGGTTTCCCGGACTCGCGCTGGTCCACGCCAAGCAGGACGAGTGCACCGCCGGGATCCACAGGGCCTTCGAAAACGGTGTGAACTATTTCGACGTCGCACCGGCCTACGGAAACGGCGACTGCGAAACCAAGATGGGCATCGGGCTGGAGGGAATCGATCGCAACAAGGTTTTTCTGTCGTGCAAGACGAAGGTTCGCGATCGCGAAGGGGCTCGCCAGGAACTGGAACAGTCGCTCGCGAGGCTGAAGACGGACCATTTCGACCTGTATCAGTTGCACTGCCTCAAAACGCCGGAGGAAGTGAAGACGGCGCTCGGCCCGGGCGGCGCCATGGAGACGATTCTCAAGGCAAAGGAGGAGGGGAAGATCAAGCATATCGGCTTCTCCGCCCACACGACGAAAGGGGCTCTCGCAGCGCTCGAGGGTTTCCCTTTCGACACCGTGATGTTCCCCGTCAATTTCGTCGAGTTCTATACGATCGGATTCGGGAAGGCCGTCCTGAAGCTTGCCGCCGAGAAAGGGGCCGCGGTGATCGCCATCAAACCGGTCTCTCGTGGCCTTTGGCCGAAGGATGTCGAACGGACGCGGCGCTGGTGGTACCGGCCGGTCGAGGATGAAAAGGAGATCGGCCTGGTCATGCGCTTTGCGCTCGGCCTGGAGGGAGTGGTGACCGGAATTCCCGTGAGCTTTCTCGATCTCCTCGACAAGATCATCGAGGCATGCCGCGAGGACCGGCCCAACACCGAGGCCGAAACCGAAGCCATCCGGCGGCTGGCCGCTCAATGTGAGTCGGTTTTCCGCCGAGAAGAACAGCAGGTCGCCTCGGCAGCGGCCTGCGACGCTCCTGTGTACGCCGACAGTCCGCACGAATGTCGGACGAGACGCCACGTCTGATTCGTGGCGCGGGTGTGGCCGGTTCAAGCAACCGCGACGGCACAGGACAGAAACGGCGATGGGCCGCGCAATGCGGCCCATCGGGAGGTCCGATTCAAGATTCGGCAGCGGTCAACTGACCGTGATGGCTTCGGTCGGGCAGACGTCGACACACGCGCCGCAATCGCCGCAGGTTTCTTCATCGACCATGGCGTGGTCATCCTGCATCGAGATGGCGTCCAGAGGGCAGGCCTCGACGCACTCGCCGCATGCCGAGCACTTTTCTGCGTCTACGATGGCTGTCATAAAGCTCTCCACTAGAAAGAATGGGCAACCGGGATCGGGAGGTGCCGCTCCGGCATTTCTACGTTATTTCGGCCAAGCAGGTTCCGCCGGACCACCGTTTTTCACCGGCACACATGGGCGGATGCCCAACCACGTTCGCCGAAACAGGGAGAATAACAGCCATTGACCGTTTTGTGAAGCAGAAATCGTGTTTCAGCGGAAATTCACAATTTCGGCTTACAAAAATACGATAAACCGGCGCCGTGCCTGTCCGCTTCCACATCCGATGTTCAGTCCCCGCGCCTGTCGTCGAGTCTGTCTTTGGCGACCGGCAGGAAATAATTTAGCCGTAGGACGGGTATTCTTGCTTCCGCCGATCGCCTCACAAGCCGGCCCGGGCGTCCGAACGGCTAAGGCGGTCGGCCCAATAGAGTGGCTCCGGCAGCCGTCGCCCCAAGAGAAGCCGGCGGACGATGCTCTCCGCGGTTGCCAGGCTCACCCGGTTACCCGGCGAAACGAAGATCGGCCGGCGACTCCCTGCCGTCGGACGGATCGCGGCCCCAATCTCCTTTCCGTTGTAGAGAACGGGCCGCGACTCCAGCGCGTCCATATCGTCCAGATCAACGCGGCCGCAGAGGAGTTTCTTGGTGACGCCAATCGTCGGCACCGACGCCGCGACTCCGATATGCGACGCGATCCCGGCGCCGCGTGGGTGCAAGATGCCGCTGCCGTCGACCAGCAGCAATTCAGCCATCTGCCCGGCTGCTAAGACCTCGTCGATAAGGTCCAGCAGCAATGGAATCTCTCGGAAGCTTAGATACGAAGTGATATATGGGAACCGGACGGGTCGGCGAATGGTTTTTGTCCACAGCCGCCGGCCGGTCCGCGACTCGACCAGCACGTAGGCGGCGACACCTTCGGCGGAACTTGTGTAGGAGACGTCGACCCCTGCGACGAGTCGCGGAGACGCCCGCCGGCCCCGCAAAGAAACCTCGGCGGCGATTTCCTCCTGAATTCGCGTGAGCCGTGCCAACGGGCGGCCGGATTGAAACCGGTCGAATCCGAACCGAAGCAGGTCGACGACACCGTCCTGCACCTCCACGCCCTCGGCCGCCAGCCGCTGCGCCTTTTCGGGAAGACCGCCGGCCGCGTACTGCCCCAAACTGCCGTCGGCGCGGACAAGCCGGTGGCACGGGCAATCGGGCCGATGTTGGTGATGCAACAGGAAATGCCCGACCCACCGCGCGGCGACGGGGTTGCCCAAAGCCTCGGCGAGCGAGCCGTACGTACTCACGCGCCCGGCGGGGACCTGGCGAACCAGTTCCATCAAGTCCTGTTCGAGGTCCGGAAGATTGCGAAATTGCTGGGCTTTCACGCGAGCACCTTCACGTGCGGCAAGATCTCCTGGCACGACGCCTCGTCGACACTCTTGGCAGTTGGCCGCGTTTGATGCTGATGGATTCCCGTGCCAGGAAATCTTGCCGCACCCACGCACCCACACCAGTTTCCTCGATTCAGTGTATCCGATATGCTGAGAGCCGGCACACCCCGGGACGTCGTCCCGCAACGATTCCGCACACAACACCCAATCCCGCCAGCTCTCCGTACCTCGCAAAGGCAGTTTTCATGGATCGCTTCCCGCGACTGGCTCTCCTGGCTCTATCTTTTCTGTCGATTTCTTCTGCCCGGGCCGCGGACGCCCCGTGGCATCACCCTCTCTACCTGCACGGAGGCGGCTACTGGCGGCAGCGAATTCCCGTGGAAGTCCAGAATCGTGGCGGCGATGCGCTGGCGGGGCGGCCGATTGCGCTGGCGATCGGCTCCGGCGACGAGCAGGCCGATCTGGCAGGGCAGCGGGCCGAGGCCATCCGCGTCGTGGACCAGGACGGGGCCGAAGTGCTCTTCGGGATTCGTACCGGCGTCGGAGAACTGATTACCTCCGGTCCCATGCCGGCCGGCGGGATGTTGCTGGTCCCGGTCGATTGTCCGGTTCAGGCGTCGGCGCGGTACTACGTCTATTTCGACAATCCCTCGGCCGGCGAGGTGCCTGACTTCCTCGCCGACCAACCGGGGCTGGTCAACGGCGACGTCGAACTCGGCCAGGCCGATGCGCCCTCCGGCTGGAAACACGATGCCGCGGACCGCGAGCATCAAGCCCTTTGGACAGACGAGCGCCCGCAATCGGGCAAGCGTTGCTTGAAAACGGTGGTCGCGGATGGGGCAGAACCGACGTGGATCGCCACGCGCCAGGGAGGCCTGGCGATGATCGGAGGCGCTCGTTATCGCATGCGGGCCTGGGTAAGGGCCGAGAACGTCAAGGGAAACGCCGGCTGGTACATCCACGTCGGGACCCGCGGCAACCCGATGATGATCTCGCCGATGCTGAATGCCGGCGACGGCACGTTTGACTGGAAGGAAGTCACCGCCGACTTCACCGCCCCGGCCGGCGCGAACCTTGCCGATCTGGGGACCGTTTTGCGCGGAACGGGAACCGCGTGGTTCGACCATGCTTCGCTTGAATTGCTCGATTCCAGCCCGATCTCCGCGACGGCCGGCAGGCCCCAGACGATGCAGCTCGAGGAAACCGGTGCCGACGCGCCGTGGTATGCCGCCGGCCAATTGCTGCCCGAGCGTCGAGTTGCCCTGAAGGTGTTCAACTTCGGCGACCGCCGCCTCGAGAAGAAGCTTGTCACGTGGGACGCCGCGATGCTGAAGGCCCGCAGCCGTAGCGGCGCACTGGACGACTCACTTGTCGTGACCCAGGATGGCAAGCCGGTTGCGGCGACCTGCCTCGATACCATGCTTCTGCTGGAGGCCGATGTGCCGGCCCGGTCGGCACAGACATGGTACGCATACTCGTTCGCCGACGGCCGATCGAGCGCGAGTGGACCGCCGGCGCCGCTGATTTCGCCGGCCCAGCGGGCCAACCTGGTCGAGAACTCGGGTTTTGAAGAGGGAGGCGCGGAGCCGAGTGGCTGGACCCATACCTCCGCCGACCATGGCGCGCGTTTTGCCGTCGAGGCCCCCGGCAGACAACCGCCCGGCAAACGATGTGTCCGGATGACGGTGCCGCACGATGCGCCCAAAGCCTGGCGGGGTTGGCGCCAGTCGGTACGCGTCGAAGCGGGGAAGACGTATCTGCTGGCGGCGTGGCTCAAAGGCGAAGACATCCGCGGTTCCGCGCAGGTTCACGTCCATCTTCGCACCGCCGGCGGCGAGTTAAGCCGGACCAATCCCATGACCGGCATCGGCCCGCCGCTGAGCGGCACGACCGATTGGACGTTGATGTCCGGCCTGTTCACCATGCCCGAGGATACCGCGCATTTCGATATTCACTTGACGATGGAAGCCGGCGGCACGCTGCGACACGATGACGTCCTCTTGGCCGAAGTCGTTCCCGCGACATCCGCGACGAGCGAAGGCCGGCCAGTGGCGGATTCCGAGCCGGTGCGCATCTGGCCGGCGCCCGCCGTCGCCAAGGTCTTCCGCGACGACCCGGTTCCGCTGGAAAGCCGGGCGGCTTGGATTTCCGCGGCGCGACTTGAGAAAGAGCCGCTTCAGATCGCGGTCCGTGGTTCGCGGCCGATGAAAGAAGTCCGCGTTGAGCTCGACCCGTTGACCGGCCCGGAAGGACGGCGCCTGGAGGGCGCGCAGGTCCGCGTCGTCGGCGCGACGCCCGTGGTGGTCGAGACGACCGAGGCCGACGGGTTCCTGCTGCGGCCCGAGGCGCTCGCGGCCGCGCTCACGCCGAAGACCAAGGCGGTCATCCTCTGCACGCCGTCCAACCCGACCGGTGGCGCCTACCCGCGCGCGTGGCTGCAGGAGATCGTCGACGTCATGGCCGAGCACGACGCCTTCCTCGTGGTCGACGAGATCTACGCCTCGCTGGTCTACGAGGGCTTCGAGCAGGTCTCGGCCCTGACGCTGGCGAGCGAGGCGGCGCGCGACCGCATCATCGTCATCGACGGCGTCTCGAAGACCTACGCCATGACCGGCTGGCGCATCGGCTGGTCGATCACCACGCCCGCGATCGCCAAGGCGCTCGACGTGGTGCAGAGCCAGTCGACCACCAATCCGACGGCGCTCGCCCAGTCGGCCACCATCGCCGCGCTCGAGGGGCCCCAGGACTCCGTGGTGGCGATGCGTGAGCGCTTCGCCACGCGGCGCACCCTCATGGTGAACCTGCTGCGGGCGATCCCCGGCGTGCAGTGCCGGATGCCCGAGGGGGCGTTCTACGCCTTCGCCGACATCCGCGGGCTCTACGGTCTGCCGTGGGCCAAGGCCAAGGGCGGCGTGCTCGCCGACGACGTCGAGGTCGCCACGTTCCTCCTCGAAGAGGCCGGGTGCGCGGCGGTGCCAGGGTCGGCGTTCGGCGCCCCCGGCTACCTGCGCTTCAGCTACGCGACGAGCGAGCAGAACATCGAGGCGGGCCTCGCCGCCGCCAAGGCCGCCGTCGCCCGGGCCCGGGGCTGAGGCGG